>JAEZAD010000287.1 GCA_023430565.1 Verrucomicrobiota bacterium | reverse complement strand
TGGGTCCAAATCGATCTCGAGCAATCCGCCAAGATTCACGCGATCGCCGTCTGGCACTTCCACTCGCAGGCCCGCGCCTACCACGACGTCGTCGCCCAAATCTCCGACGACCCGGAGTTCAAGTCCGGCGTGACCACCGTCTACAACAACGACGACAACAACTCCGCCGAACTCGGCGCCGGCAAAGACCCCGCCTACATCGAAACCTACGAAGGCCGCCTCATCGAAGCCAAAGGCGCCACCGGCCGCTACGTTCGCCTCTACTCCAACGGCAACACCTCCGACGAACTCAACCACTACGTCGAAGTCGAAGTCTACGGCCAGCCCGCGAAGTAATCGCATTCGGTCATCTTCTCTCAAAGCAGGGCGGGTCTTCGACCCGCCCTTCTTGCTTTCGTAGCTACGAGCGTGAGCGACTGGCCCCCGTAGCGGCGAGCACCAGCGAGCCGATCCGCTTGTCCCTCGCCCTTTTCCTGCGTAATCATCCCCCGTGCTCACGACGCTCCATCGTTGGCTGCCCCTGGTCCTCATCGCCACCGCCGCGCTCTGGCTGCGCACCACCGAACTCGCGCGCCGCCCCATGCACGCCGACGAAGCCAACCAGGCCGTCAAACTCGGCCAGCTCCTCGACACCGGCCGCTACACCTTCGACCCCGCCGATCACCACGGTCCGACGCTCTACTACCTCGCCGCTCCCATTGCGTGGCTCCGCCATGAAACGTCCCTCGCGGCCCTCACCGAAACCACCGTCCGCCTCCTTCCCGCCGTCGCCGGCACCTTCGCCGTTCTCCTCCTCGCCGCCCTCGCCTCGCCGCCGATCGACGAAGGCGCAGTGCCCTCACCGCGCATTCCCCGCCTTCTTCCCCTCGCCGCCGCCCTTTTCCTCACCGTCTCCCCGCCCGCCGTCTACTACAGCCGCTACTTCATCCAGGAAACCCTCCTCGTCACCTTCACGCTCACGACCTTCCTCTTCGCCCAACGTTGGTGGCACACCCCCCAGCTCCGCTGGGCGCTCCTCGCCGGCGTATCCGCCGGCCTGATGCAAGCCACCAAGGCCGTCGCTCCCCTTTTCCTCGTCGCCGGCACGCTCGCCGCACTCCCGCTCGTCCTTCGCGCCCCGCGCTCCTCGCCTCACCGCGCCACGCTCTTTCGCCATCTCCCCGTCGCCTTCGCCGCTGCGCTCTTCACGTCAGTCCTCTTCTACACGTCCTTCTTCACCCACTTCGCCGGCCTCCGCGACGCCCTCGCCACCTACACGCACGCCACCTCCCGCGCCGTCGCCGACTCCGGCCACGAAAAACCCTTCGCCTACTACATCCAACTTCTCGCCTGGCACCGCGCCGGCGGCCTCACCTTCCATCAACTCCCCTTCCTCGCCCTCGCCGCCGTCGGCACGCTCTTCGCCTTTCGCCGCTCTCCGCTTTCGCCCCTTCTCCGCTGGTCCGCCCTTTACACGCTCCTCGTCGCGCTCGCCCTCTCGCTCACGCCCTACAAAACCCCCTGGCACGTCCTCCACCTCGTCCCCGGCCTCGCCCTTCTCGCCGCCGGCGCCGTCGCCGCGCTCCGCCCGTGGTGGCTCCCCGCCGCCCTCGGCGCCTTCGCCCTCACGCTCCAAATCAAACAAACCCAACTCACCGCCTTTCTCCGTCCCGCCGATTCGCGCAACCCTTACGCCTACGTTCACAGTTCCCCCGACGTCCTGAAACTCCGCGCCCTCGCCGACTCCGCGCTCGCGACTTCGCCCGAGGCGATCGTCCGCGTCATCGCCACCGAATACTGGCCCATCCCGTGGTATTTCCGCGGTCTTGAGCGCGTCGGCTACTGGGCGACTCCGCCCGCCAACTCCGACGCCGCCCTCGTCATCGCCTCCGCCGACCTCGCCGACGCCGTCCGCGCGCAGCTCACCGGCGACTACCGCGAATCCCTCCTCGGCCTCCGCCCCGGTGTGCTCTGCGTCGTCTTCACCCGCGAACCATGACACCCCCCGTTCGCTACTCCCTCGTCGTCCCGCTCTACAACGAAGCCGGCAACATCCTCCCGCTCCTCGAGACCGCCGTCCCCGTCGTGCAATCCTTCCCCGGCGCATTCGAAATTATCCTCGTCGACGATGGCAGCCGCGACGCCACGCCCGACGAAATCCGCATCGCCGCCACGCGCTGGCCGCAGATCCGCTCACTCCGCCACGAACAAAACCGCGGCCAGGCCGCCGCCCTCCTCACCGGCCTCCAAGCCACCCGCGGCGAGTTCATTCTCACCATGGACGGCGACGGCCAGAACGACCCTCGCGATTTCCCCCTTTTGCTCACCCCCGTCGAAGCCGGCGCCTTCGACGTCATGTGCGGCTGGCGTGTCGACCGCCACGATTCTCTCGTCCGCCGTTTCATGTCGCGCCTCGGCAATCTCATTCGCCGCCTCGTCCTTCACGATCACCTCCATGACGCCGGCTGCCAGCTCCGCGCCATGCGACGCGAGGTGATCTCCGCGCTTTTCCCGGTCGACCTCATGCAGTCGTTCCTGCCCTCGATCGTCGCCGCCGCCGGCTATCGCGTCGGCGAAATCCCCGTCCGCCACCACGCCCGCCAGCACGGCCAAGCCCATTTCGGCATCCGCCAACTCTGGTGGCGCCCCTTCGTCGCCATGCTAAAAGTCCGCCGCCGCCTCCCCTAACCCCCCATTCCCCGCCTCCTTCCCGTGCTCCCCAAACCAACTTGTAACGCATTACGTTACAATCCCCCGCTTACCTCCGCCACACATGTAACGTATTACGTTACAATTTTTCCCATTTTCCCAGCTCCTTTGTAACGTATTACGTTACAATCCCCTCCCTCGTTCGCCGCCAGCGTCCGCCTTTTTCGCGTTCCTTTCCGCGCGCCTCCTCGCTCGCCCTGCGCTACTCCACACTCACCACATACCCGCGCAAATATTCGCTCTCCGGCATCGTCACCAACACCGGATGATCCGCCGGCTGGTGACAAAACTCCAACACCCGCACCCTCCTCCGCGCATCCGCCGCCGCCGCCGCGAGCACGCCCCGCAGCTCCGCGTCGTGCATGTGATGCGAGCAAGTATACGTCGCCAACACGCCACCCGGCGCCAATCGCTGCATCGCCCGCAGATTGATTTCCTTGTAGCCGCGCAGCGCCCCTTCGAGCGCGCTCTTCGATTTCGCGAAGGGCGGCGGGTCCAGCACAATCACGTCCCACAACGCCTCCGGCCCTCGCGCCGGGTCGTTGAACCAATCGAACACGTTCGCCACCCGAAACTCCGCCCGCACCCCGTTCCGCTCCGCATTCTTCCGCGCCGCCCTGATCGCATCGTCCGCACTGTCCAGTCCCAACACTTCCGCCGCCCCCGCCCGCGCCGCGTGCAGCGAAAAGGGTCCCTGATTGCAGAACGCGTCCAGCACCCGCTTCCCCGCGCAATACTTCGCCACCACCGCATGCTGCTCCCGTTGGTCCAGATAAAATCCCGTCTTCTGTCCCCCCTGCAGATCCATCCAGTAATCGAATCCATCCACGTTCACCCACTGCGGCTCCCAAGCACCGCCGGAGCGCGTGTGCACCTCCAACGGCAGTCCTTCCAGCCTACGGATCGGCGCATCGTTTCGAAACACGATCTCCGCCGGCGACAACAACTCCGCCAACACCTCCCCAATCATCTTCGACCGCTGCTCCATCGCGAGCGTCTGAATCTGCACCACCAATACGTCCCCAAATCGATCCACCACCACGCCCGGCAAATCATCCGACTCCGACCACACGACGCGCCCGCACGCACTTCCACTGCCGCCCCCGGCTTCCCGCTCGTTCCTCCGCGCAAGCGCTCCCGCAACCGCGCCTCTCACATACCGCTCATCCAGCTCCACCCGCTCGCGGCTCAACCGCCGCCACACGATCTGCGACTTCGAGTTGTAAATCCCCGTTCCCAAAAAACGCCCCGCGCGATCGCGACACTCCACGACCGCACCGTCCTGGGCCGCGTCCAACAGCGACTCGACCTCGTTCGCGAAAACCCACGGATGTCCCATCAACACCCGCGGCTTCGCATTCGGTTTCAGTTTCAACGTCGACAATGCGCTCACCGCCCCACACTTGCGGTTTAGCCCGCCACCGCCACGCAAAAAACCAAACCCACCCGGCTGCGCCGCGAAAACCGCGCCGCCACGCCACGCTTATTGTTCAGCGGGCGACGTCGTCGTCCGAAGCGTCACATTCCAGACGCCCATCCCACTTCGTCGCGATCAGCGCGAGGCCAAAGGTCATCGCGAAGCAGAAGAACACCATCAGACTGAGGATCACTTTGATCATCATCCCCCCGCTATCGGCCAAACCCCCGCCGACCTAAATACTTTCCGCCCCACCTCCGCCTTTTTTTTCCACCCGGCCGCCAACCCGCGCCACCGCCCCTCACTCGTTCGTGTCCGCCAAGCGAATACCGTAGTGAAATCCTTCTTCGTCCTCGTAACCCACCGGCGCCTCGAGGGCCGCCGTGACCATCTTCATTACTGCAAACACGTAAGCGATTGCGAAGGAAACCGTGATAAGGGGTATCAGGGAAAGCATGAGATTACAGTAGTCGCATTTCCCAAAAAGCGAACTGGGTTTTTATCAGGCCCGTTTGTTCACGCGTTTCTTACAAGTCTGCCACGGGGATGCCAAAATCGTTCTCGTTCTCGCTCTCCTTCTTCGTTCTCGTCCCCCTTCACGCCCACCGTATCCGCCTCCCTCGCTCCGCCTCCGGCTCCATGTCTCCCGCCCAAGAAATCGCCCGCCGCCGCACCTTCGCGATCATTTCGCACCCCGACGCCGGCAAAACCACTCTCACCGAGAAATTCCTTCTCTACGGCAACGCGATCCACCTCGCCGGCTCCGTCACCGCCCGCAAACAGCAGCGCGCCACCGCCTCCGACTGGATGGAACTCGAGAAACAGCGCGGCATCTCCATCAGCTCCACCGTCCTACAGTTCGACTACACCGGCTACGCCGTCAACCTGCTCGACACCCCCGGCCACAAGGACTTCTCCGAAGACACCTACCGCGTCCTCACCGCTGTCGACGCGGCCCTCATGGTCATCGACGCCGCCAAGGGCGTCGAAGCCCAGACCCGCAAGCTCTTCGAGGTCTGCCGTCGCCGTGGCGTTCCGATCTTCACGTTCATGAACAAGTGCGACCGCCCGACGCGCAACCCGCTCGAGCTTCTCGACGAGCTCGAAAACGTCCTCGGTCTGCAATCCTCGCCCGTCATCTGGCCCCTCGGCAACGGCCCGTCCTTCCGCGGTGTATTCGATCGCCGGACACGCCAAGTCCATCTCTTCGAACGCGTCCCCGGCGGCGCCTATCAAGCGCCCGTCGAAGTCGCCTCCCTCGACGATCCCCTCGTGCGCGAGAAACTCGACGACTACACTTACGAGCAGGTGAAGGAACAACTCGAGATGCTCGACGGCGCCGGCCACCCGTTCGATCTCGCCGCCGTCCGCGCCGGCCAGCAAACGCCCGTCTACTTCGGCAGCGCCGTCAACAACTTCGGCATCCAGCTCCTCCTCGACGGCTTCCTCCACGACTCCGTCCCGCCCGCCCCGCGCAGATCCGCCACCAAGCCGGCTCTCAACTCTCAACCCTCAACTCTCACCTCCGACTCGATCGTCCCCGTCACCCACGACCGCTTCTCCGCCTTCGTCTTCAAGATCCAGGCCAACATGGATCCGAAGCACCGCGACCGCATCGCCTTCGTGCGCATCTGCTCCGGCAAATTCGAACGCGACATGACCGTCACGCACCAACGCACCGGCAAGACCGTCCGTCTCTCCTCCTCCCACAAACTTTTTGGTCAGGAACGCGAAACCGTCGACGAAGCCTGGCCCGGCGACGTCATCGGCCTCGTCGGCCACAGCGATTTCCACATCGGCGACACCCTCACCGAAGACAAAGCCATCGTCTTCGACGAAATCCCCCGCTTCCCGCCCGAGGTCTTCACCTTCATCTCCAATCCCAATCCGTCCGACGCCAAAAAATTCCGCGCCGGCCTCGACCAGCTCCTCCAGGAAGGCGTCGTCCAATCCATCAACCTCCGCGCCGGCATGACGACCGCCACGCTCCTCGCCGCCGTCGGCGTGCTCCAGTTCGAAGTCGTCCAATTCCGCCTCCAGTCCGAATACAACGCCGCCTCTCGCCTCGATCCCGCACCCTGGACCGTGATGAAGTGGATCTCGCCGAAGGAGCCCGGTGCTAAACTTCCGGATACATCCACCTTCATCGCCCCCACCGGCGTCGCCTTCGCCACCGACAAACTCGACCACCCCGTCGTTCTCTTCCCGAACGAATGGACGATGCGCTACTTCCTCGAGAAGAACACCTCCGTCCAGCTCCACGACCTTCCGCTCGAGCAAACCCGTTAGTCAGCGCGAAGCCTCCGCGCGCCTCTCCAGGCGCCGCTGTTTGTCACATCCCGTGACAAATTTCTCAAGTGTCAGGCAGGACGCGCCGTAAAGCTCCCCCCGGCGTCGCCTCCCCCGATCCGACGCTGTGGCAAGGATGCCACTCTGCCAGGGATCACGGATGACCCATGCCACTCGCCATCAACACCAATTCCGCCGCGACCACGGCCGCCAACAACCTGGCGGCTTCGAGCGAGCGCCTGCAACGCAGCCTTAACCGCCTCTCCAGCGGTTCGAAGATCGTCAACCCCTCCGACGACGCCGGCGGCCTCGCCGTCTCCATGAAGCTGTCCGCCGCCAGCCACCGCCAAGGCGCGGCCATGAGCAACATCGGCAACAATCTCTCCTACCTTCAGACGCAGGACGGCGCGTTGAAGGTCGCCGGCAAAGTGCTCGATCGTATCAGCGAATTGAAGACGCTCGCGCAGGACCCCACGAAAAACGCGTCCGACCTCGCCAACTACAACGACGAATTCCAGGCCCTCCAGGACCAGCTCACCTCGATCGGCGGCGAAACGTTCAACGGCATCGCTCTCTTCGGCTCCGCCACCCTCGAGGTCGCCACCACCGAAAGCGGCGGCGGCGTCATCGCGGTCGGCGGTGCGGATCTCATGGGCGGCAACGGCACCGCGCTGTTCGAGGACGATTTCTCCGATCTCAGCAACTGGTCGTCTCAGAACTCGTCGGTTGCGAGCAACGAGTTGATCATGGACGACGTCAGCAACATTTCCCGTTCGATGGCCCTCTCGGGCGCTTTCGAAGTGACGTTCGACTTTCGTTTCTCGTCAGCAACCGATGTTGAAGTCGGATTCATCCTTCACCCCAGCGGAAGTTTCGACTTCGTCGGCCTGATCAATGCGACCGACGTCGGCGACACCGCCACGCACAGCGCCCGGCTGGTTTTCGACGGCGCCGGCACCGTGAGCACTTACCTGGACGGTTCGAGCACGGCACTCGATGTCGAGACGGGGGCCGCCACCACGATCACCGAGATAATGCTGCAGAACACCTATAGCGGCGGCCATACGGCCACGATCAGCAATTTCTCGATTTCAACCGGCGGCGGCACCCCGACCGACGTCTCCTCCGTCGCTAGCGCCTCCAGTCTCACCGGTGTGAGCATCGGCACGATCAACTCTGCCATCCAGCAGCTCGCCACCCATCGCGCCGCCAACGGCGCCCAGCAATCCCGCCTGGGTTTCGCCTCGGAACTCCTCACGGTCAACAAGGCCAACCTCGAAGCCGCATCGAGCCGCATCGTCGATGTCGACGTCGCCGTCGAGTCCACCCAGCTCGCCCGCTTCAACGTCCTCGTCCAGGCCGGCACCTCGATGCTCGCCCAAGCCAACCAATCTCCCCAGTCCGTCCTCAAGCTCCTCAGCTGATCGACCCGTCACCCCTTCGCGCGTTGACCGCGCCTCACACCCGTCTTGCTGTCTCGCGCGATGCCCGCGCGCTCCGAGTTCCCCCCGGCCCGCTTTTTCGCCACCGCCGCGGCCTTCCGCAGCTGGCTCGAAAAAAATCACACCCGCGCGTCCGAACTCTGGATCGGCTACCACAAGAAATCCTCCGACCGCCGCGGCCTGACCTACCGCGAAGCCGTCGACGAAGCCCTCTGCTTCGGCTGGATCGACGGCCTGACAAAATCCATCGACGCCACGCGCTACATGCAGCGCTTCACGCCGCGCCGCCCCGGCAGCAACTGGAGCCTCGTCAACCTCCGCAACGTCGCGCGCCTGAAATCCGCCGGCCGCATGCAGCCCGCCGGCCTCGCTGCCTTCGCCGCCCGCACCGCGCACAAAACCGGCGTCTACTCCTTCGAAAACCGACCGAAAAAACTCCCAGCCGCGTTCGAAAAAACCTTCCGCTTTCACAACGATGCTTGGCAGTTTTTCTCCGCCCAGCCTCCCGGCTATCGCCGCACCGCGATCTGGTGGGTCGTTTCCGCGAAACAGGAAATCACCCGCCAGCGTCGCCTCACCCAACTCATCGCCGACTCCGCCGCCCGCCGCCGCCTCGGCGCGAAGTAGCGGCGAGCGCAAATTTCCGCGTCACACTTTTGCTAAATCCGCGCCCGTTTCGCGCGGCCTCGCCTTTGTCTTTCTTTCCCGCTCGCGCGCCCGCGCGAAACGACTCTTGTTCCGCGCATGATTTTCGTCCGCCACCTCCGCACGCTCACCCTCGGCCTCGCCCTCGCCGCCCCCGTCGCGCTCCTGCCAGCCCGCGCCGCCAACACGAAGAAATCCACCGATTCCGAACTCGGTTACAAATCCGCCATCGTGACCGACGCCGCCACCGGCCAAGTCCTTTTCGAGCACGACGCTGACGTTGTCTCTCCCCCCGCGAGCATGACGAAGCTCATGACGTTCGCCGTCGTCTTCGACAAACTCGCCGCCGGCGCGCTCCGCCTCGACACGCCCGTGAAGATCGAACCCGCCGACGCCCGCATGGGCGGCACCCAGGTGTTTCTCGATCCGCGCGAGACGTTCTCCGTCGAGGAACTCATCTACGCGATCATGATCCAGTCCGCCAACGACGCCGCGCACGCCCTCGCACGCGCCTCCGCCGGCTCCGTCCCCGCCTTCGTCGAGCTCATGAACGCCAAAGCCCGCGATCTCCGCATGACCCAGACCACCTTCCGCTCCCCCCACGGTCTGCCGCCTTCAACCCGCCGCGTCGCCGACGGCGACCTCACCACCCCGCGCGACTTCGCCCTTCTCTGCCGCTATCTGCTCACGCGCACCGACGTTCTCAAATACACGACAGTCCCCGAACGCGATTTCGGCACCTCGCGTCCGCAAGGCCCCATCCACATGCGCAATCACAACAACCTCCTCGGCAAAGTCGCCGGCGTCGATGGCCTGAAAACCGGCTACACCGCCAGCGCCGGCTACTGCCTCGCCGCCACCGCCCAGCGCAACGGCCGCCGCGTCATCGCCGTCGTCATGGGTTCCTTCGGCCCCGGCGGCCAGCGCGACTACGGCCGCACCCGCGACCGCAAAACCATCGAGCTCCTCGAACGCGGTTTCGCCGCCCTCCCCGCCAGCAGCACGCCCTTCACCTCCGTCTCTCCCGCCCTGCCCTCCGCCGCCCCCGCGTCGTCCGAAACTTCGCCGATCTCCCGCGCCCCCGACGCCGACGCACCCGCCGCCGACGACGACGCTCCTCCGGTGATCAAATTCTCCGTCCCCAAGTCCGCCCCGAAAAAAAAGTAGCCTCCGCCGCGGCCGAGATCCCACCCTCAACGCCTCGCTTCACGCGCCGTCCGCCGCCTTCGCGCTTCTCACCTTCCCCGGTGTTTCCCCGAACTGCGCGCGAAACACCCGGTTGAATTGCGACAGCGACTGAAACCCGCACGCAAACGCGATCTCGATCACCGGCCGTTCCGTCTCCTGCAACAACGTCTTCGCCCGCTCCGCGCGAAATCGCGCGATGTATTCGACCAGCCGCAATCCCGTCGCGTGGTGAAACGTCCGGCTCAGGTGCCCTTCGCTCACCTCCAGCCGCCGCGCCATCTCCGGCACCGCGATCGGCTGCATGAACTCCGCATGCACGATCCGGCATGCCTTCTCCACGAGCGCCGGCATCCGCGCATCCGCCGCGGTCAACCGCTCCGTGAACCGCGCCGTCAGATGCTCGGCCGCGAGCTCGAGCAAATGCACCAACGCCGCCTGCCGCGCTGACGCCACGATCGGCGTCCGTCCGCTCAACTCCATCAACTCCGCCTCGCCAATCTCCACCCCCGCGCGACTCAGCAGATGACGCGCACGATTCACCTGCCCGCGCTCCGCCGCCCCCGGCAAATACCCGCCCGTCACGAGATAACCCACCGTCTGCCCCGCCGTCCGCAGCGGCACCGCCGACTCCATCGCCCCCGACTCGCACGCGCGCGTCGCCGTTCGCTCGCTCGCCGCCTCCAGTAATCCCTGTCGAAACCGCTGGCAAACCTGCCGCCCCGCCGCATCGCGCATCAACCGCGCACACAACGGCGAACACTCGCCCAGACTCGCGCAGCCGCCATTGCCAAACGCGCACACGAACTCCGCCGGCACCCCCGTCGCCTCGCGGAAACTCTTAAGAAACGCATGCAGATGCGGATTCTCACGAATGCGTTCGCCAAGGGCCTGTCGAATGATGCGGGGCATATCTCAGCCTCAGAATATGCGCCCCGCTCCTCCGCCGCTGCGCATGCGTTGTCCAGCCGCGCGCATCCGTTGCGCTCAGAAAATGCGCCTTCTCGCGCACAAATCGCGGAGCACGTCCGCCGCCCGCCTGCTACAGTCAGGGCGTCATCCCGATTCGTTCCTCCTCCCTTTTTCGCCATGACCATCGCCACCGCTGAAAACCGCGCCGCCGTCACCCCGCTTCCTTTCGCCGTGCCCGCGGAAGCCCAACGTCTCCTCGACCGTTGCCCCGAGTTCGTCGTCGCCCACAGCGTCGCCGAACTCGTCGAGCTCTCCGTGCGCGACGCCGTCCACGGCTGGCACGAGGTCACTTACGAGGTCCCCGGCCGCGGCCGCGTGAAGGAAGCCCGCGTCTGCCGCGTCCGCAACGGCATTGCCGCCAACTACCACGATCCCTACATGCGCCGCCGCGACCCCGATTGCATGGTCATCGGCGACGACCGCCCCACCGACAAGCCCACCTACCGCGAACGCTTTGGCGCCGACTTCGCCGACATCCGTGAGGAAACGTTCGCCTGGCTCGAGACCCAGCCGCTCGCCGTCTTCCCGTTCGTCGCCGGCATGCCCGACAAAGGCATGCACGCCGTCGTCATCGCCCCGAGCAACGCCGGCTTCTTCGCCTTCGGCCTCGCCCTCCTCCAGGGCATCCTCGCCCCCGAAGATGTGCCCGCCGACTTCAACCCGCGCGCCGTCATCTACGTCGCCCCGCCGTTCCGCCATACCCATTTCGACGGTCGCCAGGTCGTCGTTCACAACCGGCTCGAAAACCTTCACGAGCTCTTCAGCTACAATCTCTACCCCGGCCCCAGCGCCAAAAAAGGGATCTACGGCATGCTGCTCAACCTCGGCGAGGAGGAGAACTGGAACACCATTCACTGCTCCACCGTCCAGGTCATCACACCCTACCACAACAAAGTCGTCATCGCTCACGAGGGCGCCAGCGGCGGCGGTAAAAGCGAGATGCTCGAGCAGGTCCACCGCCAGCCCGACGGCTCGCTTCTCCTCGGCCGCAACCTCGTCGACGGCGACGAACGCCTCCTCACCTTGCCCCAGGGCTGCGAACTCCGCCCCGTCACCGACGACATGGCCCTTTGCCACCCCTCGCTCGAAAAGGGCCGCGGCAAACTCACCGTCCTCGACGCCGAGGACGCCTGGTTTGTCCGCGTCAACCACATCACCCGCTACGGCATCGACCCGCACCTCGAGCATCTCACCATCAAGCCGGGTTCGCCGCTTCTCTTTCTCAACATCGACGCGCACCCCGGCGCCACCGCGCTCATCTGGGAACACATCGAGGACTCGCCCGGGAAACCGTGTCCGAATCCCCGCGTGGTCATTCCCCGCCAGCTCGTCCCGGGCATCGTGAACGGTTCGGTCGATGTCGACATCCGCAGCTTCGGCGTGCGCACGCCGCCCTGCACCCGCGACCACCCGACCTACGGCATCATCGGCATCTTCCACGTCCTGCCCCCCGCCCTCGCCTGGCTCTGGCGTCTCGTCGCCCCGCGCGGCCACGCCAATCCCAGCATCGTCGGCACCGACGGCATGTCGTCCGAAGGCGTCGGCTCCTACTGGCCGTTCGCCACCGGCCGCCGCGTCGATCAGGCCAACATCCTCCTTAACCAGATCATCGAACACCCCGAGGTCCGCTACGTCCTCGTCCCCAACCAGAATATCGGCGCCTGGTCCGTCGGCTTCATGCCGCAGTGGATCGCCCGCGAATACCTCACCCGCCGCGGCGGGGCACGCTTCGGCCCCGACGAGGTCAAGCCGTCCCGGTCACCACTTCTCGGATACACGCCGCGCAAGATCGTCGTCGAGGGCCGCACCATCGGCTCGTGGTTCTTCGAGGTCGACCAGCAGCCCGAGGTCGGCGAAGCCGCCTACGATCGCGGCGCGGAAATCCTGACGGAATTCTTCCAGCGTGAGCTCGCCGCCTTCCTCAGCCCGGAGCTCCTCCCGCTCGGCCGCCGCATCATCGAAACCTGCCTCGCCGGCGGCACCCTCGCCGACTACGAAGCGCTCATCGACCACGAAACCATTGTCCGCGACGAGTAAGGCGTAAGCCCGGCGTCCCCGCCGGGCTTTTTTCTTCGCCGCGGAAAACCCCCGCCGCGTCCTCCCGCCGCATGGAACACTACCGCCTCACGATCCACCGCGGCCGCCGTCCGAGTTTCGACGAAGCCCCGCTGGCCCACCGCCGTCGCGCTTTCGGCGTCGATTATCTCGCCATCCGCGGCATGCAGCGGGGCGAACTCTACTTCACCCGCGCCGGCTGGGCCCTCGCTCCTTCCCTCCTCCCGCGCATCTGGTTCGACCACGAACGTTTTCGCCGTATCGGTCGCGCCCTCACGAAAGCGACCGGCTCCGTTTACCTCGTTCCCATCCCCCACCCCGCGCGCGGTAGAATCGGCATCGTCGTAAAATTCTGCCGCTTCGCCCAGGATGTCGGCCTCACTCGCATCGAACCCGGCGTGCTGCCCGCGCCCGCCGACGCCCTCGTTCCCGGCGCCGAGTTCTCCGGCCCGTTCGAAGAGTTCGGAAACCTCGCCCGCCTTCGCACCTCGCGCGATCCCCGCCGCCCGCGATTCCGCACCAAAATCCCGCTCGGCATCTACTGCCCGCCCACCCACTACGCACCGTGGCAACTCGGCCGCGATGAATCCGCCTACTGGCGCTACGACTACGCCCTGCGCACCGAACAGGACGCCGCCCCCGACGTCCCCCGCCTCGCCCACTACTGGGACCGCATCTACGTGCTCCTTTACCAATGGATCGAAGGCGTCGATCTCGAAGAGGCCGCCGCCAACCACCTCATTTCCGAAAACGAGGTCCGTGAGATCACCACCCAGGTCGCCCACGACCTTCTCGCCGCCGGCTTCGCCGTTCTCGATCACAAAGCCCGCCACATCATCGTCCGTCCCGACCCCGCCACCGGCCGCCTCCTCCGCCATCGCGGCCGCCTCGCGTATTCGCTGATCGACTACGAACTCCTCGTCCCCGTGAAAGCGCCCTCCGGAAGGTGACGCGCCGCTCCCGTTTTCAGTGCCCGAGCACGACGACGATCGCTCCCAGCACGCAGAACAACACGCCGAGCGTCCCCGCCTCGCGCCGCTCGAAATACTTCACCTTGAAGCGATCCAGCCCCGCCATCGCCAGCGAGGTCACGATCGCCATCCCCGCCAGCGTCGCCACCGCGAGAATCACGCTCAGCACCACAAAACCCCGCCACCCGAACTGCACGCCCGACAAATACACCGGCAGGAACGCCTCGCACGGCGACAGCGTCAGCATCAAAAACAACCCGCCGATCGCCGCCATGTCTCCACGTTTCTGCGACACGAGATCGCTCCCCTCCAGTTCGTGCTCCCAGTGGCTGTGCTCCGTCTCGTGCCCGCACGTCTCGCTCGCGTGATGATGTCCCCCGGGCACCGTGTGGTGGCACACGCCTTTTCCCCGCAATTGCCGCCACAGATAATACAACCCCACCGCAAACAACGCGCCGCCCGCCATCCACGGAAACGCCTCGCCCAGCTCGTGATCGATCTGAAACCCGAACCACGCGATCGCCAGCCCGAGCAAACTCGTCAGCGCCACGTGCCCCAGCCCCGCCAGCGCCGTCACCCCCAGCGTCTTCGCCCGCGACCACCGCCGCGCCCGCGCCACCAGCACAAACGGCAGCCAGTGCGTCGGCATTGCCGCATGAAAAAACGCCACGGTGAATCCCGTGACGGCGATCGTGGTCAAAGCGGCGGAATTCATGCGTTTTGGAGCGGTCTGGCATCAAGCCAGCCCTTGAGCCGACCTGTCCAACGCGAACTCTAGCAAACCCGTCAACACCCCCCGTAACCGCGAGCGCCAGCGAGCCGCCCGCCAAAAATCGTTCTCGTTCTCGTTCTCGTTCTCGTTCTCCTCAACCGCATGTCGTCCACGCCCGACATCTCCGCCGTCCGCTCCTACCTGCTCTCCCTTCAAAACGCCCTCTGCTCGGCCCTCGAGCAGGAAGACGGCACCGCGCATTTCCACGAAGACACCTGGCAACGCCCCGCCAACGGCGGCGGCGGCCGCACGCGCATCCTCGCTGACGGCGCCGTATTCGAAAAAGCCGGCGTCGCCTTCTCGCACGTCCGCGGCACGCAGCTTCCTCCGTCCGCGACCGCCCACCGGCCCGAACTCGTCGGCCGTTCGTGGGAGGCCCTCGGCGTGTCCCTCGTCATCCATCCGCGCAATCCCTACATCCCCACCAGTCACGCCAACGTCCGCTTCTTCCACGCGGCGCCCCCCCCAAACCCTTCGCCCCTCGCCTCCCGCCCCTCGCCCGCCGGCGCTCCCGCGCCGGTCTGGTGGTTCGGCGGCGGCTTCGACCTCACGCCCTACTACGGCTTCGAAGACGACGCCACTCACTGGCACCGCACCGCGCGCGACGCCGTTTCCCCTTTCGGCGACACCCTCTATCCCCGCTTCAAGAAAGCCTGCGACAACTACTTTTTCCTGAAACATCGCCAGGAACCCCGCGGCCTCGGCGGTCTCTTCTTCGACGACTTCAACGAGCTCGGCTTCGAAAACTCCTTCGCCCTCACGCGCGCCGTCGCCGACGCCTTCCTCCCCGCCTATCGCCCCATCGTCGCCCGCCGCAAGTCCACCCCTTTCACCGATCGCGAGCGCCAGTTCCAACTGTATCGGCGCGGCCGCTACGTCGAATTCAACCTCGTCTGGGATCGCGGCACGCTCTTCGGCCTTCAATCCGGCGGCCGCACCGAATCGATCCTCATGTCGCTCCCGCCCCTCGTCCGCTGGGACTACGACTGGCACCCCGAGCCCGGCTCCCCCGAATCGCGCCTCTACGACGTTTTCCTAAAACCCCGCGACTGGGCTACCGGCTAACGCCAGGCATTCGCTTCCCGCACACGCGATACGAACAAGGCCTTTCCCATTCGGGTGAATTCGTGTCCATTCGTGGTTCAAACATGAATAGTCGCGACCGTTTCCTCGCCGCCTGCGCCTGCCAGCCGCTCGACCGCCCTCCACTCTGGATCATGCGCCAGGCCGGCCGCTACCTTCCGGAATACCGCGCGCTCAAAGCCCAATCCTCGTTCCTCGAAATGGTGCGCACCCCCGCACTCGCCACCGAGGTCACCCTCCAGCCGCTCCGCCGCTTCGCCCTCGACGCCGCCATCCTCTTTTCCGACATCCTCGTCATCCCCGAAGCGCTCGGCCAGGCCTACCGCTTCCGCGACGAAGGCGGGATCGCCATGGACTTCCGCCTCGATACCCGCGCCCAGGTCGACGCCCTCGCTTCTCCCGACGCCGTTCCCCAGCACCTCGACTACGTCGCCCAGACTCTCGCACTCCTGAAAAAAGAACTCGCCGGCCAAAAAGCCCTTCTCGGCTTCGGCGGCTCCCCCTGGACACTTGCCACCTACATGGTCGAAGGCGGCAGCTCCGATGACTTCGAACGCATCAAACTCCTCTTCTACACCGACCGCCCCACGTTCGACGCCCTCCTCGAAAAACTCACCGCCGCCCTCATCGCCTATTTCCAAATGCAGATCCGCGCCGGTGCCGACGCCATTCAGATCTTCGATTCCTGGGGCGGCATCATCGCCGGCTCCGATTACGAAGCCGCTTCGCTCCAGTGGATCCGCCGCATCGTCGCCGCCCTTCCCCCGGACTTCCCCATCATTCTCTACGCCAAAGGCACTGCTCCCCACCACGCCGCCCAAGCCGCCTCCGGCATCCGCGTCCTCTCCGTCGACTGGACCAGCGAGCTTTCCACCCTTCGCCGCTCGCTCCCCGCGAACGTCGCCGTCCAGGGCAATCTCGATCCCGTCCTCCTCAACACCACGCCCGCGATCGTCCGCGACGCCACCACCCGCCTCCTCGATTCCATGCGCGGCCTGCCCGGTCACATCTTCAACCTCGGCCACGGCATTCTCCCCACCGCCAAAATCGAGTGCGTCGAAACCGTCGTCTCCACCGTCACCTCCTGGAAATAGCTCCGTCCTCAGTCTCCGCTCCCTCCGTTCTCTCCTGTAAACCAACCCGCATTTGCCGCCCACGCCGCCCAAATCCATCGCCATCCTCGGCGCCGGCATCACCGGACTCACCGCCGCCCATCGCCTCCACACCCTCGGCCACGGCGTCCGCGTATTCGAATCCTCGACACGCACCGGCGGCGTCATCCGCTCCGAACGCTCCGGCGACTGGCTCGTCGAGTCCGGCCCCAACTCCCTGCTCTCCGGTGAGCCCGCCGTCGACCGCCTCATCCGCGAGCTTTTCCTCGACGACTCGCGCGTCGTCGCCAATCCCACCGCAAAAAACCGCTACATCGTCCGCCGCGGCGCCCCGCTTCCCGTCCCGACCTCTCCGCCCGCCCTTCTCACGTCCTCCTTTCTCTCCCCGCTCGCGAAACTCGCCCTCCTCCGCGAATTCCTCTTCCGCCCCCGCGTCCGCACCGCCGACCTCAGCCTCGCCGATTTCATTCACGCGCACTTCAACCGCGAGATCGTCGACTACGCGTTGAACCCTTTCATCACCGGCGTCTACGCCGGCAACCCGCAAAAACTCTCCGCGCGTTACGCCTTTCCCCCACTCTGGGACGCCGAACGCCAGCACGGATCCCTCCTTCGCGCGCAACGCGCCGCCGCCCAAGCCCGCCACGCCCGTGGCGAGCCTCCGCCCTCCATCTTCTCGTTTCGCGACGGCCTGCAAACCCTCCCCGACGCCCTCGCCGCGCGGCTCCCCCCCGGCGCGATCACCTTCGGCGTCACTCTCGACGCGATCGTTCCCGGAGAAAAGTGGAGCGTCATCTGGCACGACGCGTCCGGCACGCACACCCAGGCCTTCGATGCCGTCATCGTCGCGCTTCCCGCCCACGCTCTCGCCCTACTTCGCGTCGGTTCCCTCGGCGAACGCCCCCTCGCCGGCCTCGCCGCCATCGAACATCCGCCCGTCGCCTCCCTCTTTCTCGGTTTCCGCCGCGATCAAATCGCCCATCCGCTCGACGGTTTCGGCCTCCTCGTGCCCGCCGTCGAGAAACGCTCGATCCTCGGCGTCCTTTTCTCCTCCACGCTTTTTCCCCGTCGTGCTCCCGCCGATCACGTCGCGCTCACCGTGCTCGTCGGCGGCACCCGCCAGCCCGAGCTCGCTTCGCTTTCGCCCGACGCCCTTCTCGCCCGCATCCGCCCCGATCTCCTCGATCTCCTCGAAGTGCGCGGCGATCCCGTCTTTCAACACCACGCGTTCTGGCCGCGCGCCATCCCCCAATACAACCTCGGCCACGAGCAACACCTCGCCGCCTTCGCCGCCCTCGAGCGCACACACCGCGCCCTTTTCATCGGCGGCCAGGCCCGCGACGGCATTTCGCTACCCGCCTGCATCGCCTCCGGCGAAAAACTCGCCGCCCGCGCGTCGACGTAGCCGCGAACGCCAGCGAGTGCTTTCCCGGTGTGGCTACGAGCGTGAGCGAGTGGTTTGCCCGTAGTTTCGAGCGCCAGCGAGTGGTTGCACGCTCCCCCCGTCCGCTACCCTTGACTCCCCCTCCTCCCAGCCTAGCCTCGCCCGCTTTTGTTCGGCATGGCCCAGGACCTCAAAGACACGCTGCAGCTTCCCAAAACTGATTTCCCGATGCGCGCCGGACTCGCGCAACGCGAACCGGGCCGCGTCGCTCACTGGGAAAAAATCGGCCTCTACGAGGCCATCCAGCGCAAACACGCCGCCTCGCCCCACACTTTTGTTCTCCACGACGGCCCGCCCTTCACCAACGGCGACGTCCATATCGGCACCGCGCTCAACAAGACGCTGAAGGATCTCATCCTCCGTTACAAATCCATGCGCGGCTTCCGCACGCCCTATGTGCCCGGCTGGGACTGCCACGGCCTCCCCATCGAACAAAAGGTCTCCCGCGAAATCCAGGAACAGAAACTCGACGTCACCACCGCCCAGCTCCGCGCCCGTTGCGACGCCTTCGCCGAATCCTGGATCGCCAAACAAACCGCGCAGTTCAAACGCATCGGCGTCCTCGCGGATTGGAAAAACGAATACAAAACGAAGGCCCCCGCCTACGAAGCCGACATCCTTCGCACCTTCGCCGCCTTCGTCGAAAAGGGCCTCGTTTACCGCAGCAAGAAACCCGTCTACTGGTCCATCCCCTTCGAAACCGCCCTCGCCGAAGCCGAGATCGAATACAAGGACCACGTCAGCCCGTCCATCTGGGTGAAATTCGCCGTCCCCGCCGACGAAGCGAAAAAATTCAACCTTCCCGCCGACAAGCCGCTCTTCGTCGTCATCTGGACCACGACCCCATGGACGATTCCCGCGAACCTCGCGATCGCCGTGCATCCAGAAATCGACTACGTCGTCGCCGACCTCGGCGCCGAACGCATCGTCGTCGCCCAAGCCCTGCTCCCGCAGGTCGCCGCCGCCGCGAAGCTCGAATCCGCCCCCGCTGTCGTCCAAACCCTCGCCGGCAAAACCCTCGAGCACCTCGCGCCCCGCCACCCTTTCATCGACCGGCCCTCGCCCGTCGTCCTCGCTGACTACGTCACGACGGAAAGCGGCACCGGCTGCGTCCACACCGCTCCCGGCCACGGCGCCGAAGACTATCTCACCGGCCTCAAATACGGCCTCGAAATCTACTGCCCCGTCGGCGACGACGGCAAATACGTCGAAGACGGCAAACTCCCCGCCGACCTCGTCGGCCTCACCACGCTCGAATCCGTCGAGGACCTCGCCGCCAAACGCACCTCGCCCGCCAATATCGCGGTCCTGAAGAAACTCGACGCCGCCCGCGCCCTCCTCGCGAAACAACGCTACACCCACAGCTACCCGCATTGCTGGCGCTCGAAAACCCCCATCATCTTCCGCGCCGTCGACCAATGGTTCGTCGGCCTCGACCGCACCGCTTCCCCACTCTCAACCCTCAACTCTCAACCCTCAACTCCCAGCTCGCCGCGCGACAGCGCGCTCGCCAGCCTCGCGAACATCAGCTTCATCCCCGCCTGGGGCGAAGCCCGCATTCGCGGCGCCCTCGAATCGCGCCCCGACTGGTGCATCAGCCGCCAGCGCTCCTGGGGCGTGCCGATCCCCGCGTTCTACGACGCGAAGAAAAACGCCTACCTCGACGCCCACGTCGCCCGCGCCGTCGCCGACAAGATCGCCACCCGCGGCACCAACTTCTGGTATGACGCCGCTCCCGCCGAAATCCTCGAAGGCGTCACCCTCCCCGCCGGCTGGCCCGCCCCCGCCGAACTCACCTGCGGCCGCGACACCCTCGATGTCTGGATCGATTCCGGCTCCTCGCACGCCGCCGTCTTGAAAAACGAGCAAGGTTCCACCCGCTGGCCCGCCGACCTCTACCTCGAAGGCAGCGACCAGCACCGCGGCTGGTTTCAATCCTCGCTCTGGACCAGCATCATCGCCTTCGACGCCGCCCCCTACAAATCCGTCCTCACTCACGGCTTCATCGTCGACCAGGAGCGCAACAAGATCTCCAAAAGCTCCACCTACGAGAAACCCCAGACCAGCGACGCCTACGTCGCCGACTACGGCGCCGACGTCCTCCGCCTCTGGATCGCCTCGCAGGATTTCCGCAACGACATCCCGATCTCCAAGGAAATCCTCTCCCACGTCGGCGAAACCTACCGGCTCATCCGCAACACGTTTCGCTACCAGCTCTCCAACCTCTTCGACTTCGATCCCGCACGCGACACCGTCGCGATCGAAAAAATGGATACGCTCGACCGCTGGGCGCTCCATCAAACCGCCGCGCTGATCGAGCAGTGCACCGCCGCCTACGAGAACTACGAGTTCCACCGCGTCTACCAGCTCTGCAACCAGTTCTGCTCCGTCACGCTCTCCGCGACCTATCACGACATCCTCAAGGACCGCCTCTACACCCTCGGCACCCACTCCCCGCTTCGCCGCTCCTCGCAGACCGCCCTCCACGAAATCTTCCACGTGCTGGTGAAGCTCCTCGCCCCCATCCTCACTTTCACCACCGACGAAGCCTGGTCCTACGCCACCGCGAAAAAGGAATACTCCGACGGCTCCATCCATCTCCAGGACTGGCCCGTCGCTCCCGCCGCGTGGACCGATCCCGCCGTCGAATCCGATTTCGCCGCCCTTCTGAAAACCCGCACGCTCGTCAACGAAGCCATCGAGCCCCAGCGCGCCGCCGGCAAACTCGGCAAATCCCTCGACGCCGCCGTCACGCTCACCGCCGCATCCGACGACGCCACTTTCCGCACGCTGGAAAAACACCGGGCGTTTCTCCCCGAACTCTTCATCGTTTCCCATGTCACTCTCGCCCCTGCCATGGGAGTCGCGATCGGCGCGAGCATCCGTCCTTGCAGCGAGCTCGGATACGAGCGCTGCCCGCGCTGCTGGCGTTGGGTTCCAGCGCTCGAACCGAGCCCTCTCGGAATGGTATGTCCGCGTTGCGCCGAGGCCTTGAAGCCCTAAACTTCTTTCCCCCAAAACTCCCCATGGCCAAGCATCACAAAAAACCAGCCAAGCCCCGCCGCGTTGCGAAAAAACCTTTGGTGAAAAAAAAGCCGTCCACGCCGATCAAGACGAAGGCGGCCAAACCGCCGGCACCACCGCCGGCCAAACCCGCGAAACTCGCGAAACCCTCTCCACCCATGGAAAAACCCTCCAAGAAAAACGCCCTCCGCGACAGCATCCTCAAGCGCAAGGCCGCCTCCAAGCCCATCGCCTTCAGCCTCGACGAGGTTCGCGCCATCGCGAAAACCGTCACCGCGAAGAACGGCTCCGAAGAGAAAACGGCCAAGTCGGTCAAACCCGCCAAGACCGCCCTCGCGATCGAGAAACCCGCCAAGCCCAATCACATCAAGGCCGCCTCCCTCGCCGACATCCTCGGGTTCAATCCCAAGCGTTCGCAGCCGCGAGAGGATCCGGAAGCCGCCGACGTCCCGGAAAAATTCAAGCGCTACTACAAGCTCCTCGTCGATCTCCGCAAACACCTCACCGAAGGCATCGAGCTCCACTCGGAGGAGACCCTCAAGCGCTCCAGCAAGGACGACTCGGGCGATCTCTCGAGCTACGGTCAGCACATGGCCGATGCCGGCACCGACACCTTCGATCGCGACTTCGCCCTCAGCCTCGTCTCGAGCGAACAGGAAGCGCTCACCGAGATCGACGCCGCCATCAAGCGCATCTTCAACGGCTCCTACGGCATCTGCGAAATCACGCAGAAACCCATCGCCAAGGAGCGCCTCCTCGCCGTCCCCTTCACCCGCTACTCCGCCGAGGCCCAGAAGGACCTCGAGAAAAACCGCTATCGGGCACGCACCGCCGGGGGACTCTTCGGCGAACTCGGCGAAGAAGGCGGCAAGATCATGGACGAAGACAGCGGCGACGAATAAGACGATTCCGGATCCCGGGCTTTCGCCTATCGATTGAATCCGACCACGCACAGTCCGCAGCACGGGTCCGGAGCGCTGCCTCCGCAGTCAGGGATCGAAAATCCCAAATCGAAAATCCAACGACTGCTCGCCTACCGCACGCTCCTGCTCATCGCGCTCGGCGTCTTCGTCGCCGACCAGATCACGAAGTTCTGGATCGACGCGCGCCTGCCGTTCCCGACTTACGGCGAACCCGGCGCGATCCCCGTCATAGACGGATTCTTCTACCTCGTCCACGTCGGCAACACCGGCGCCGCGTGGAGCATGTTTTCCGGCCAGAGCGTTTTCCTCGCGATCCTCGCCGCCGTCACCCTCCTCGGCATCTTCCTGTGGCGCCGCGCGCTCGGCCTGCAACAGCCCGCCACCCAGATTAGCTTCGGCCTCCTCTGCGGCGGCATCGCCGGCAACCTCGTCGACCGCCTCCTTCACGGTCACGTGGTCGATTTCATCGACCTTCACTTCGGCAGCTACGTGTATCCGACTTTCAACGTCGCCGACTCCGGCATCTGCATCGGCGTCGCCCTCTACCTCATCCGCTCCTTCCGCGAGCCCAAACCGTAAACGCAAAGGCGCCAAGGAGCGCGAAGTCTCGCCAAGAGTCTTCACGAATCCTGCGGGTGCCGACACGTTCCGGCCGGGCCGAATTCGCAAGCTTCGCGTCCCTTCGCGTCTTCGCGCTTGGCTCGATCTTATTCGACGTTCGCAATCTGCTCCCGCACCCGCTCGAGCTCGTTCTTCAGCTCGATCACCGCCTTCGAAATCGACAGATCGTTCGCCTTCGCCCCGATCGTGTTCACCTCGCGGCCGATCTCCTGCAGGATGAACTCCGCCTTTCGCCCGATCTCGGCATTCGACTTCAGCAGGGTCGTGAACTGATCGAGATGACTCCGCAGCCGCGTGAGTTCCTCCGTCACGTCCGACCGATCCGCAAAAAGCGCCACCTCCTTCAGCACACGCTCGTCGCTCACATCGAGCTCCAGCCCGGCCTGTCGCAACCGCTGCAACAGTAATTCCCGATACCCCGGCGCCACCAGCGGCATCCGCACCGCAATCGCATCGACGTGCCCCTTCAACACATTGAGGCGTGCCAGAAAATCCACCAGCAGCGCCTCGCCTTCCTGGGCCCGCATCGCGACAAAGCTCCGCAACGCCTCCGCCACCGCATCGAGCACCGCCGGCCCCGCTTCCTCCACCGTCGGCAACGCCGCCGCCTTCCGCTGCGAATTCGCCACCGACCACAACAGCTCCGGGGTCGGCGCAAACTCGATCCCCCGCGCCGCCGCCAGCGCCTGCAACCGGTCGATCGCCGCGTTCACCTCCGCCTCGTCCCACACGATTTCACTCGCCCCCGCCGCGCCCGTCAGCTCCACCGTCACACTCACGCGTCCGCGCGCAGCGACTCGTCGCACCTGCTCGCCGACACCGGCCTCGATGCTCTCCCAATCCGCCGGCAGCTTGATCGCCAGATCCAGCGTCTTCCGATTCACCGAACTCACCTGGACCGTGAGCGTAAAGCTCCCGACCACCCCCGTCGCCCGACCATACCCCGTCATGCTTCGCATGACGGAAATCCCAAACGCCAAACCGCCAAACGCCAAACAATTCTCGTTCGTGGATTACTCCAGCTTCTTCACGATGGAGGAGAAGATGAGCTTCAGCTCGTGCGCTTCCCGCCGGAGCCCGCGCTGCACCTCCAGCAACGTCACGTCCCCTGCCGTATACACAAGCCGCAGCCACAGCTCGCATTCTTTTGCGTCCTTTCGGCACGTCCGAAACTTCATCACGCGATCTTTGTCGCCGAGTGCTTCGTTGCCTTCGATGCAGTTGCCGCCACGGACCCCTAGGCTCGCACCAACTGCTTCCACATCTTCCGCATTTGAGATCGTTCGTGGCAGCTGCCGGACAAACGCCCGCACCTCTTCCGCAAACACGGCCGTCCGCTCCTCGAGGCCTTTCGGCCTTTCTCCCATTGGGATTTCTTTGGCGTTTGGACCTTTGGCGTTTGGGATTTCTAGATCTGCGCGCCCAGCATCTTCGCCACTTGGTTCACATCCTTGTCCCCGCGCCCCGAGAGGTTGATCACGAGAATCTCCTCCTTCCCCATCTGCTTCGCCCGCTTCACCCCATGCACCAGCGCATGCGTGCTCTCCAGCGCCGGGATGATGCCCTCGAGCCGCGAGCAGAGCTGAAACGTCTCCAGCACCTCGTCGTCGCACGCATACGCGAATTCGATCCGCTTCTTCTCCCGATAAAACGCGTGCTCCGGTCCGATCGCCGCATAGTCCAGCCCCGCGCTGATCGAATGCGTCAACTCGATCTGCCCATCCTCGTCCTGGAGGATATACGTCTTCGCGCCCTGCAACACCCCGAGCTTTCCCCCTTCGAAACGCGCCGCGTGCTCGCCGCGCTTGATGCCACGCCCGCCCGCTTCCACACCGATGAGCCTCACCGTCGGCTCATCCAGAAACTCGAAGAAAAACCCGATCGCGTTTGAGCCCCCGCCCACGCACGCAATCATCTCGTCCGGCAAACGCCCTTCGCGCGCCATGATCTGCTCGCGGGTTTCCTGCCCGATCACCCGGTGAAAATCCCGCACCATCATCGGATACGGATGCGCACCCAGCGCCGAACCGAGGATGTAGTGCGTCTCGCGCACGTTCGTCACCCAGTCGCGCATCGCCTCGTTCACCGCATCCTTCAGCGTCTTCTGACCCGACTCCACGCTGCGCACTTCCGCCCCCATGAGCCGCATGCGAAACACATTCAGCGCCTGCCGCTCCATGTCGACCGCGCCCATGTAAACCACGCATTCGAGCCCGAACTTCGCGCACACCGCCGCCGTCGCCACGCCATGCTGGCCCGCGCCCGTCTCCGCGATGATCCGCTTCTTTCCCATCCGCCGCGCCAGCAACGCCTGCCCGATCGCATTGTTGATCTTGTGCGCGCCCGTGTGCAGCAGGTCCTCCCGCTTCAGGTAAATCTTCGCCCCGCCGCAGTGCTCCGTCAGCCGCTCCGCGAAATACAACTCCGTCGGCCGCCCCGCGAACTCCTTCAAATGGTGCCGCAGTTCCCGCAGAAAAGCCTCGTCCTTCCGCGCCACCTCATACGCCGCCCCGAGTTCCTCGAGCGCCGTCATCAACGTCTCCGGCACGAACACGCCGCCATAACGGCCAAACCGGCCCGCGGCATCAGGGAGGGAATGACGGTCAGTGCGCGTGTGGAAAACTTCGGTGGACATTCGCGCCCACACTGAGCGCCGCCCTTCCCCCGACGCAAACCGGATTTCCCACCTTCCCCGCTCTCAACCCTCATCCCTCAACTCTCAATCGCCGCCTCAACTCCCCTCCGCCACCCGGCTCTTCAAAAACGCCAGCACGTCCTGAAATTTCGACCGGTTCGACTCGTCCGCCTCCACCAGGTTCTCGTGCGCCTCCAGCACCATCCGCGCCTGCTCCAGCTCCGTTTGTCCGCGGCAATTCAACATCGTCCCACTCTCCGGCCGCACCGTCGGCAGCTCGCCCGCATCGATCGTCAACAAACGATGCAGCCCCAGATTGCGCACCAGTTCGAGATTCCGCGGCGCCATCCGCGCCAACACGATGCTGCCGCCCCCCGGCCTGCGCTTCAGATCCAGCGCCACCCCCGCCAGCACGCCGAGAAACGTGCTGTCCATGCTCTCGCATTTCTGAAAATCGATCACGAACCGCGACTTTCCCTGCCGCAAAATCTCCGTCACGAAATCCCGCAGGCACGCGCTGTTTTGAAAACACGCCCGCCCCGTGATGCGCACGATCACCGGATCGGACTGCGCATCCACCAGATAAACGGAAATGGGAACAGGCTCGGCCATGGCTGAATTAATCCACGAGGTCTCGACGCGAACGAGGAGGCCCCAAGATCGCCCGATCGGCAAACATCGCAAGCCCGCCGCCCGTTCGCCGAACGGGCAGCGTCTCGCTCTCGTGACCTGGCATTTCGGCTCGGGCGCTCATCTCCGCCCGTCAGCTCCGCGCCACGATCTGCCGCAACACATACGGCAAAATGCCGCCATGCTGGTAGTAATCGATTTCGATCGGCGTATCGATCCGGCACCGCACCGGCACCAACGCCACCGCCCCATCCTTTCGCGTGATCTTCAGCGTCAAATCCTGCTGCGGCTTCAACGCCATCGTCAGCCCCAGCACGTCGAACGTCTCCGACCCGTCGAGCTTCAACGTCTGCGCCGTCGTGCCTTCCTTGAATTGCAGCGGCAGCACGCCCATCCCCACGAGATTCGAACGGTGAATCCGCTCGAAGCTCTGCGCCACCACCACCTTCACGCCGAGCAGGTTCGTGCCTTTCGCCGCCCAGTCGCGCGACGACCCCGTGCCGTATTCCTGGCCCGCGATCACGATCAGCGGCGTGCCTTCCGCGATATAGCGCGAGGCCGCATCGTAAATCGACAGCTCCTCGCCCGCCTCCGCACCTTTCGCGAAATACAGCGTGTTGCCGCCTTCCTTGCCGCCGAGCATGAGGTTCTTGATGCGCACGTTCGCAAACGTCCCGCGCACCATCACGCGATCGTTGCCGCGCCGCGATCCGTAGGAATTGAACTCTTCGAACGCCACGCCGTTCTCCATCAGGTAACGCCCCGCCGGCGACGTCTTCTTGATCGCGCCCGCCGGCGAGATGTGGTCCGTCGTCACCGAGTCGCCAAAAATCCCCAGCGCCCGCGCGCCCGCGATTTCCGCAATCGTCCCCGGCTGCATCCCAAACTTCGCGAAGAACGGCGGCTCCTGGATGTAAGTCGATTTGTCGTCGAACTGGTAAACATTGCCCGTCGTCGACGGGATCTCGTTCCACTTCGGATTCTGCTCCGCGAAATCGCTGTAGAGGCGCCGAAACACGTCCGGCTTCAACGCCGCTCGCATGTGATCGCGCACTTCCTGCAACGTCGGCCACAGGTCGCGCAAATAGACCGGCTTGCCTTCGCGGTCATGCCCCAGCGGATCGCTCGACAGATCGATGTCCACCCGCCCCGCGAGCGCGAACGCCACCACCAGCGGCGGCGACATCAGGAAGTTCGCCTTGATGTTCTGGTGCACGCGCGCCTCGAAATTCCGGTTGCCCGAGAGCACCGACGCCGCCACGAGATCGTTCTTCGTCACCGCCTCCTCGATCGCCGGATGCAGCGGACCCGAGTTGCCGATGCACGTCGTGCAACCATAGCCCACCGTCTGAAATCCGAGCTGGTCGAGATACGGCTGCAGCCCCGTCTTTTCCAAATAATCCGTCACCACGCGCGAGCCCGGCGCCAGCGACGACTTCACCACGGGATTCACCCGCAGCCCGCGCTCCACCGCCTTCTTCGCCAGCAAACCCGCCGCGAGCATCACGCTCGGATTCGACGTGTTCGTGCAGCTCGTGATCGCCGCGATCAACACGCTGCCATGCCCCACCTCCCCATCGATCCGCTTCGCGCGAATCGAAATCGGATCCGGCGTCGGACGGTTGTTCGCCATCTCGCGCTCCGTCGTCACGCTCGTGTCCTTCTGGCTGACGTCACTGTGCAGCCCCGCGGCCTTCGCGCCGTTCGACGGATTCAAATTTTCCGTGTCCTGCGCGCCGCCGCTGCCCGACTGACTCGTCCACCCGCCGCCTTCCACGTGCACCGTCTTGTCCAGTTCGGCCGCGAGTTTGCCAAAGCCGTTCTCCGTCACCGAACGCGAAAACGCCGTCGTGAATTCCTGCCCGAGCTTCGGCAGCTCGATCCGATCCTGCGGCCGCTTCGGCCCCGCCACGCTCGGCAGCACCGTGCCGAGGTCGAGCTCCAGATCCACCGAATACTCGATCTCCCCGCGCTGCGGCATGCCCCAAAGCTGCTGCGCCTTGTAATAAGCCTCATACAACGCGACGTGCTTTTCGTCGCGCCCCGTCGCCCGCAGATACGTCGAGCACTCCTCGTCGATCGGGAAAAAGCCCATCGTCGCGCCATACTCCGGCGCCATGTTCGCAATCGTCGCGCGATCCACCACCGGCAGCGCCGCGGCGCCCGGCCCGTAGAACTCCACGAATTTTCCCACGACCTTCGCCTTGCGCAGCATCTGCGTCACCGTCAGCGCGAGATCCGTCGCCGTCACGCCTTCGCGCAACGCCCCCGTCAAATGCACGCCCACCACGTCCGGCGTGAGGAAATACACCGGCTGCCCGAGCATGCCCGCCTCGGCCTCGATGCCGCCCACACCCCAGCCCACGATGCCGAGGCCGTTGATCATCGTCGTGTGCGAGTCCGTGCCGACCAGCGTATCCGGATAATAAACACCGTTCGCGTCGCTCAACACGCCTTTCGCCAGATACTCGAGATTCACCTGGTGCACGATGCCGATGCCCGGCGGCACCACCTTGAACGTGTCAAACGCCTGCATGCCCCATTTCAGGAACTGGTAACGCTCGCGATTGCGCGTGAACTCCAACTCGAGGTTCTTCGCCAGCGCTTCCGCGCTGCCTGCGAAATCCACCTGCACCGAATGGTCGACGACCAGATCCACCGGCACGAGCGGCTCGATGATCTTCGGGTTCTTCCCCATCCGCGCCACCGCCGCACGCATCGCCGCCAGATCCACCAGCAGCGGCACGCCCGTGAAATCCTGCAGCACGATGCGCGCAACGACGAACGGAATCTCCTCCGTCCGCTCCGCCTTCGCGCCCCACGACGCGAGATCGCGAATCGCCTGCTCGGATACGCGCTTGCCGTCCGCATTGCGCAGCAGCGACTCCAGCACGAGCCGGATCGACACCGGCAGCTTCTTCACCGAGAAGCCGCCCGACTCCAACGCCGGGATCGAGTAGAATTGATGCGTCGCCCCGTTGGCCGAAAAGCTCTGCAGGGTGTTGAACGGATTCGGAAGACTCATGTTGCTTGAAATTGTGGGTGGCGCGGCCGCCGCGCCACATCGCTTCAAATCGCCGTGCTTACTTCGCCAGCGCCGCCTTCACCGCGGCAAAATTCGGCAGGTCCTTCGGCGTCGGCGTCTGCTCCGCATATTTGATCGTGCCGTCCTGCCCGATCACGAACGCCGCCCGCGCCGCCGTCTCATACATCCCGACGAGGTTCGGAAAAACCACGTCGTAGGCCTTCGTCACCGTCTTGTTCAAATCGCTCAGCAGCGTGATCCCGATGTTGTTCTGCTTCGCCCACGCCTCCTGCGCGAACGGGTTGTCGACACTGATCCCGTAAACCTCCGCGCCCAGCTGCGCATACTCGCCCATCCCCGCCGTCGTGTCGCACATCTCCTGCGTGCAGACGCCCGTGAACGCCGCCGGGAAAAACAGCAGCACCGTCTGCTTCTTCCCGAAATTCTCGCTGAGCTTCACGTCCTTCGGACCGTCGGCGGTCTTCGTCTTGAGCGTGAAATCCGGGGCTTTCGAACCGATGGCGAGAGGCATGTGACGGGTAGGTGGACGGGAGTGTGAATCGCTTTCGCGGCGAACGCCGCCGCGCGAGCGGAGAGAAAGGTAGAACGCCCCGCCGCATCGCGCGCAAACCGTTTTTCCCGAAAGAAGTCCCGTTTCTCACCCGCCCTTCGATCCCATTAGACCGGTAGGTTGCGCGCTCGCCGCGCAACCCACCCTTTCCTCCACCTCGCCCTTCCATCCCCGACTTTTGTTTTGCCCCAAAACTCCCACGCCCCGTTAACTCCCCCTCCCATGACCCTCCTCGAAGACCTGCAATGGCGCGGCCTCCACGCCGACTGCACCGACCTCGACGCGCTCGCCAAGCGCATCGCCGAAGGCCCGGTCACGCTCTACTGCGGCTTCGATCCCACCGGCGACTCCCTCCATGTCGGTCACCTCATGGGTCAGCTCACCCTGCGTCGCTTCCAACGCGCCGGCCACCACCCCGTCGCCCTCGCCGGCGGCGCCACCGGCATGGTCGGCGACCCTTCCGGCAAATCCGCCGAACGCAACCTCCTCACCCGCGAACAACTCGCCCACAACGTCGCCTCCATCAAATCCCAGCTCGCGCGCCTCCTCGACTTCGACGCCACCGCCAATCCCGCCCGCCTCGTCGACAACGCCGACTGGACCGCGCCCATCAGCTTCCTCGATTTCCTCCGCGACGTCGGAAAACATTTTTCCGTCAACGTCATGCTCGCCAAGGACTCCGTCCAGTCGCGCCTCGGCTCCGACAGCGGCATCAGCTACACCGAATTCAGCTACCAGCTCCTCCAGGCCCACGACTTCCTCGTCCTCCGCCGCGATCTGAACTGCGAACTTCAGATCGGCGGCAGCGACCAGTGGGGCAACATCGTCGCCGGCACCGACCTCATCCGCAAAAAACTCGGCGCGCCCGCGTGGGGCTGGACGTTCCCGCTCATCACCAAAGCCGACGGCACCAAGTTCGGCAAAACCGAGTCCGGCGCCGTCTGGCTCGATCCCCAGCGCACCAGCCCCTACAAGTTCTACCAGTTCTTCGTGAACACCGAGGACGCGATGGTCGTCAGCTACCTCAAGAAATTCACCTTTCTCGACAAGCCCACGATCGACGACCTCGAAGCCAAACACCTCGCCAACCCCGGCGCCCGCGAAGCCCACCGCGCCCTCGCGCGCGAGGTCACCACCATTGTCCACGGCGCCCAGGCCGCCTCCGACGCCATCCGCGCCAGCGAAATCCTCTTCGGCGGCAACGTCGACGGCATCTCCGAATCGCTCTTCAACGACGTCGTCGGCGAAGTCCCCACCAAGGACCTCGAAAAAATCAAACTCGAAGCCCCCGGCACCCCGCTCATCGACCTCCTCGTGCACGCCGGCCTCAGCCCCTCGAAGGGCCAGGCCCGCAAAGACATCGAAGGCGGCGGCATCTACGTGAACAACGTTCGCTCCGCCGACATCGCCCGCACCCTCACGACGAGCGACCTGCTCTTCGGCAAATACCTCCTCCTCCGCAAAGGCAAACGCACCTACACCGTTCTCCGTGCTGTGTGACGTCAGTCACCCATCCTCAACCGGAGATAATCGGGATGCCTACGCTCGTGAACGATTCCGAGGATCCGCACAACTTCGCCCTCAATCTCGTAATACACGACATACGGAAACCGCTCGCACCTGCGCGCCGGAAATCCATGTGGCCCTATTGGTCGCCGCCCCCTCTTGCCACGATCGTTCTCACCGCCGTCGCCGCCTCGACGCGGAAGTCACTCCCCAGCTTCGGCGAAATCGCCGCATAATAGCGCTCTGCGTCAGCAAGGTCCGTCGCGACGGCCGCGCTGAAAACGACCCTCATAGCGGCTCGCCGAAAACCTGTTCGAACGACAATCCAGGATCTCGACCCGACCGAAGTGCTTCCACGCGTTCGCGCAGCATCCCGCGTAGTTCACCATCCGAACGCCCCGCGCCTCTCAGGCTGTCGATCAACAAGGTCGCCAACTCGGCGCGTTCTGCCGGCGGCAGCGCCAAAGCGTTCTTGGCCAATTCCACATCCGTTGCTGACATGCCAGCACGGTAGTTTGCCGCCACACGCGGGCAAATTGAAACTTCGGCCGTCGCCTCGTTTGAAAACCCGCTTCATCGTCAACCCCCGCTCCGGCCGCGCCGCTCGCGCCCTTCCGACGATTCGCACCTTCGCCGCCGAACACCGCGCCGAAATCGTCCTCACCGAGCGCCCCTGCCACGCCTCCGACCTCGCCGCCCGCGCCCTCGACGACGGCTGCGATCTCGTCGTCGCCGTCGGCGGCGACGGCACCATGAACGAGGTCGCCACCGCCCTCATCGACACCTCCGCCACGCTCGGACTCGTTCCCTGCGGCTCCGGCGACGGCCTCGGCCGCCACCTCCGCATTCACGGCACCGTCGCTCACGCGCTCCGTATCCTAAAAACGGGCACACCCCGCCTCATCGACACCGGGTTCGCCGACGCCCACCCGTTCTTCACCGTCGCCGGCCTCGGCTTCGAAGCCCACATCGCCGAAAAATTCAACACGCTCACGTCACGCGGCTTCGCCCGCTACCTCACGACAAGCGCCGCCGCCTTCGCGCGCTGGCAGCCTCAACGGTTCACCATTTCCCACGACACCTCGCGAACGGAAGTCGCCGCCTTCACCCTCGCCGTCGCCAACAGCGATCAATACGGCAACGACGCCATCATCGCCCCCGGCGCCCGCGCCGACGACGCCCTCCTCGACCTCACCGCGATTCCGCCCGTCACCCTCCTCAACGCCTTCCCGCTTCTCGTTCGCCTCTTCAACGGCACCCTCGATCGCCAGCCTCGCCTCTTCCATCGCCGCGCTTCCCACTTCACTGTCGAGCGCCCCACGCCCGGCCTCCTCCATACCGACGGCGAACTCCACGCCGCCGGCCGCATCGTCGAATTCACCCTCCGTCCCGCCAGCCTCCGCATCATGACTCCCGACACACGCACAACCTGACCCTGCGCTCCGCTCCCGCTTTCTTCGTTTCCCACTCGTCACCGCCCATCCCTTGACCGCTCCAACCACCCGCAGCACCCTCCACTCGATGCACTCGCGCCGTGATTTCCTGCGCCACGCCGCCCTCTTCTCCGCCGGTTTCATGGGCCTTCGCCAACTCGCCCATCGCCCGCTCTTCGCCGCCGACACCTTCGCCTCTTCGCCTCGTGTCGGTTTCGGCCCGCTCCTCGACGAACCGTCCGGCCCCATGCGCGTCCCGCGCGGTTTTCGTTGCACGAAATTCTCCGCCACCGGCGAGGAAATGGCCGACGGCCTTCTCGTTCCCGGCAAACACGACGGCATGGCCGCCTTCACCGGGCCCGATGGGCGCACGCTCCTCGTCCGCAACCACGAACTCGAAAGCCACCAGGCCGACCTCGGCGCCTTCGGCCCCGACCGCTCTCGCCTCGATCGCATTCCCGCGAAAAAAATCTACGACCGCGGCCACAACATCGAACCCAATCTCGGCGGCACCACGACCCTCGTCTTCAACACCCGCACCCAACAACTCGAATCCCACTTCCTCAGCCTCGCCGGCACCGTCCGCAATTGCGCCGGCGGCCCCACGCCGTGGGGCACCTGGATCACCTGCGAGGAAGTCAACCCCGACGCCGAACCGCACGCCGAACAACCCCACGGCTTCAACTTCGAAGTCACCCCGTCCGCCACGCCCGGTCTCGTCGATCCCATCCCGCTCAAAGCCATGGGCCGCTTCCGCCACGAAGCCGTCGCCATCGATCCGCGCTCCGGCGCCGTCTATCAAACCGAAGACATCTCCGACGGCCTGCTCTACCGCTTCCTCCCCCACGAGCCCGGACGCCTCGCCGCCGGCGGACGCCTCCAGGCCCTCGCGCTCGTCGACTGGCCGTCTCCTCACACCACCAACTGGCTCGAACCGCATTTCCCCGTTGGCTCACCGCAACGCGTTCGCTGGCTCGATCTCGACGATGTCGAAAGCCCCGCCGGCGATCTCCGCCTCCGCGGCGCTGCCGCCGGCGCCGCCATCTTCGCCCGCGGCGAGGGCGCCTGGCACGGCCACGACTCCGTTTTCTTCGCGATGACCAACGGCGGCTCCGCCGGTCTCGGCCAGATCTTCCGCTATCGCCCGAGTCCCTTCGAAGGCACGCCGCGCGAGTCCGAAAATCCCGGCACCCTCGAACTCTTCTCCGAGCCCAACGACTCCGAACTCCTCCGCAACTGCGACAACGTCACCGTCGCGCCCTGGGGCGACCTCGTCCTCTGCGAAGACACGTCCGGCATCTGCCGCGTGATCGGCGTGACTCCAAAAGGTGAATACTACGTCATCGCCGCCGGCGTCACGGACGGCGAACTCGCCGGCGCCTGCTTCTCGCCCGACGGCTCCACGCTTTTCGTCAACGTCCAGACCCCCGGCTACACCGTCGCCATCACCGGCCCCTGGCCGGCTCCATCGTAGCCGCGAGCGCCAGCGATTGCCCACTCTCGTAGTCGCGGGCGCCAGCGAGTGGTTTCTCGGTCCGTCGCGCCCTCCACCGCGCCCCGACCCACCCTTAGGCGTTCCCCGCACGCCCCGCCCCATCCTTTCTGACAAGCCTGATCGGTTGCGATCGGACCGATGGCGGACGACCCTGTCGCGTCCAATCCGCGCCTTCCAGCGCGTTCGTCTGCTTCAACGCTTCAACTCGTCCAAGCCCTCAACCACACCCTCATGCACTCGTTCAGCTCGCTCGCGCGGCTGGCCGCCTTCGGCCTCGCTGCGCTCCTTCCCACCGTCCACGCCCAGCTTTCGCTCGCCGGCTCCAGCCGCGGCGAATTCACCGGCTCCGATTCGATCTTCACCTGGATCAACAACGGCCCCGTCACTTCGACTCTCCACACCGGCATCCCGCTGCTCTTCATTCCAAACACGTCCATCGAATTCACCGGCGACACCTTCACCGGCATCGATCACGGCGATTCCTTCGACCTCGGCCGCGTGAAAATCAAAAACGGCCTCACGCTCTTCGACACCGCCGCGTCGTTTGCCACGATGGACCTGTTCTTGAATCTCCCGTCGAACGGCGTTCTGAACCACAAGCTCACCACCCTCACCTTCGCGATCGAAAACACGCCCAACTTCGGCTTCGTCCCCGACGTCTTCTTCATCGGCTACTCCGCTCCGGCATCGGTGAAAATCGCCGACACCCTCGTCGACTTCTCCCTCACGTTCAGCGACGAGGATTTCATCGCCGAATCCGGCCAGTGGATCGGCGAAATGAAAACCGGCAAGACCCACCTCTCCGCCACGGTCAACTTCACCCCGGTTCCCGAGCCCTCCACCTACGCCGCCTTCGCCGCCGCCGGCCTCGTCGGCCTCGTGGCCTGGCGTCGCACCCGCCGCAACACCACCTGACGCGTCGTCCATTCCAGCCTCAAACCGCTCCGGGCCTCCCGCCCGGAGCTTTTTTGCGCCCGCCGATTGCCGCCAAATCGGGCCGCACCCCCATGGCACGAGCCCACCCGCCGCACTACGTTTCCGGACAACGAAGGCTCTGGGCACCGGGCTCTCAGCTCTGCGCGCTCTCAACGCTCACCCCTCAACTCTCAACCACCTCCGTCATGCAACTCCTCCCTCTCTCCCAACAAACCCTCGTCATCACCGGCGCCACCAGCGGCATCGGCCTCGCCACCGCCCGCGCCGCCGCGCGCAAAGGCGCCCGTCTCGTTCTCGTCGCTCGCAACGAGGAAGCGCTCCAGGCCATCACCGACGAACTCACCTCCCGCGGCGCCCACGCCGCCTATTCCGTCGGCGATGTCGGCCGCCGCGAAGATCTCCAGCGTGCCGCCGACCTCGCCGTCGACCGCTTCGGCGGTTTCGACACCTGGGTCAACAACGCCGGCGTCACCATCTACGGTCGCCTCGCCGACGTCTCCGACGAGGATCACCAGCGTCTCTTCGACACCAACTTCTGGGGCGTCGTCCACGGCTCGCTCATCGCCGCCGCCCATCTCCGCCAGCGCGGCGGCGGCGCGATCGTCAACATCGGCTCGGTGCTTTCCGATACCTCCGTTCCGATCCAGGGCATGTATTCAGCTTCCAAGCACGCCGTGAAGGGTTTCACCGACGCCCTTCGGATGGAGCTCGAGGCCGATCGCGAACCGATCTCCGTCACCCTCGTCAAACCGTCCGCCATCAACACCCCCTACATCCAGCACGCCCGCAACTACCTCGATCGCGAAGCCTCCCTTCCGCCGCCCGTCTACCAGCCCGAGGAAGTCGCGCACGCGATCCTCTTCGCCGCCACCCACCCGAAGCGCGACATCTTCATCGGCAGCGGCGGCCGCATCATGAGCACCGCGAATCGCCTCGCGCCCCGCCTCATGGACCGCATCGGTGAGAAGGTCATGCTCCCGCAGCAGATGCAGCCCGGCCACGGCAGCTACGCCCGGCAGGCTGGCTCGCTCCACCAACCCGGCCACGACGGACATGTTCATGGCCAGTATCCCGGCCACGCGATGCGCACGAGCTACTACACCCGCGCCTCGCTCCACCCGGTCCTCACCAGCTCGATCCTCGTCGCCGCCGCCGGCCTCGCCACCGCCTTCGCCACCCGCCACCGCCCGTAGCGGCAATCCCCAGCGAGCCGATCTCCAGCGCTAAGCTCTGGGCTCTGGGCCTTCATCTGACAAACTTGTCAGCCGCTCCGGCTCGTCGCCCGCGTTTCACCGCGGCACGCAGACGACCGACCCCGGCCGCGAGCACCACGCACGTTGCGCGCGGTCCAAGCAGTCCCGCTTCATGCAGACGATCGACTACGCCATCATCGCCGCCTACCTCGTCGCGCTCGCCGTCATCGGAATCCTTCTCGCGCGCCGCGCCGGCCAGAGCAGCGAACACTATTTTCTCGGCGGCCGCGCCATGCCGTGGTGGGCCCTCGGTGCCTCCGGAATGGCCAGCAATCTCGATATCGCCGGCACCATGGCGATCGTCGCGCTCATCCACCTCTACGGTCTTCACGGCTTCTTCGTCGAATTCCGCGGCG
>JAEZAD010000266.1 GCA_023430565.1 Verrucomicrobiota bacterium | reverse complement strand
TCCGCATCGCCATGCGCGACCTCGAACTGCGCGGCGCCGGCAATCTCCTCGGCGCCGAACAAAGCGGCCACATCGTCGGCGTCGGCTTCGAACTTTACTGCCAGCTCCTCCGCCAGTCCGTCGCGCGCCTCAAAGGCGAAAAAACCGCGGCCGCCATCCGCGCCAGTGTGAAGCTCGATTTCGTTTTCGTAGGCGAAGCCGAGGGTCGCACGAGCCCTCGCGGCGACTCGCGTTCACGCGACGCCTCGCCGCAGCCGGCCCGCGGCCGCCACCACGACGGCTACACCGCGCTCCGCGACGCCGAAGACGAGCACGTCGCCGAAATCCCCAAAGTCCAGGCCCGCCTCCCGTCCTCCTACATCCCCGAGACGCGTCTCCGCATCGATTTCTACCGCCGGCTCGCCATGGCCGAAACCACCGCCCGCCTGAAGGAAATCGAAGCCGAGTTGCGAGACCGTTTTGGCGACTTCGGCGACGAGGTGCGCGCCTTGCTCCTCATCACTGAGATACGCATCCGTTCGGAACAAAAAAACATCCTCTCCGTCGAAACCGAATCGAACCGCCTGAAATGTCTTCGCAATTCCGGCCGCCGGGACGACTGGGTGCAGGTGGGAACCCGGTTTCCAAGGTTGACCGCCCCGAAGCCCCTTCTACGTTTGCGCGAAATCATCGCATTTTTGAACAACCTGCCCGATCCCACCGCTCCATGACGATTGGTCGTTTCTGTAGTCTTACCCTCGCTCTCGGCCTCGCATCCGCCGCCTTCGGTCAGAATCCCGCTCCCGACGACAACCTCAACCTCCGCTTTGCCAACGGCATCGCTGCCATCGCCGAGGACAAGGTCATCACCGTCGACGACGTCCGCCGCGAAATCGCCCCGCTCATCGCCCAGCTCCAGCGCGACGCGCGCAGCGAGCGCGAATTCAACGAGAAGCTCGAACAACTCCAGGACGAGGTCATCCAGAGCCTCATCGACCGTGTCCTCATCGTTAAGGAATTCCGCAAGGACGAAAAGAAGCAGATCCCCGCCAGCTTCGTCGACAACCGCCTCGCCGACATCCAGAGCGAAGAATTCGACAACGACCGCTCCAAGTTCCTCGCCTACCTCCACGCCCGCGGCACCACGCTCCGCGAATACCGCCGCGAAGTCGAAGAGGACATCATCTATCAATACATGCGGCAGCAGCAGCGGAAGTCGCAGAGCATCGTCAGCCCCGTCCGCATCGAGACGTTCTACCGCGAGAACAAGGACCGCTTCTATCAAGAAGACGGCGTCCATCTCCGGCTCATCCAGTTCACCCGCACCGAAGGCGAGACCGATGCCGATCTCGAGGCCAAGGCCAACCTCGTCTTCGCTCGCCTGAAGGCCGGCGAAAAATTCGAGGACCTCGCCCGCGAATACAGCCAGGACTCCCGTCGCGCCAAAGGCGGCGACTGGGGCTGGCAAAAACGCTCCGACCTCAAGCCCGAGTTCAGCGAGCCGCTCTTCAACCTGGACAAAGGCGAATACACCGACGCCATCGTCCTGCCCGAAGGCGCCTTCATCCTCTACGCCGAAGATCGCAAATACGCCGGCATCCAGCCCATCGACCAGGTCCGCGACGAAATCGAGCGCGTCCTCATCCAGCAGATGACCCGCAACAGCCAGGAACACTGGCTCGAGCGCCTCCGCCGCAACGGCTACGTTAAGCACTACTGATCCTCAGGTCGTAGCAACGAGCGTGAGCGAGTGGCTCATTCGCGGCGGCCCCAAGCCGCCGCTTTTTCACGCCCGTCTCCCGCCGTTTTTCTAGCATTTGGAATTTGAACTTTCCCTGGAGCTTGGATCTTGGCCCTTGGAGCTTTCGCCGCGCTGCGCTGCGTCTACGCCGTAATTTGACCCCGTCCAGCGCGGCGCTAATTTGCGTCCATGACGACGCTCGAATGGCTCGAGGCTCTCAGCTACGTGGTGACCGTGATCGGTCTTCCTCTCGCCATCGCCGTCTTCCTTCGCGAACAACGCAAGGAACGACAAAACGACGACGAAGAGGTCTACCTGCGCCTCTCCGACGACTACGCCAAATTCCTCCGCCTCGTCCTCGATCACGCCGATCTGCGGCTGATGACGCAACTCCGCCCCGAAAAACCCTTCTCCCCCGAACAAATCGAACGCCGCAACGTCCTCTTCGAGCTGCTCATCGCCATCTTCGAGCGCGCCTACATCCTCGTTTACGAGGACGAAATGAGCCGCCAGGCCAACCGCCTCTGGCAAACGTGGGTCGACTACATGCGCGAATGGTGCCGCCGCCCCGACTTCCGCGAGCTCCTGCCACAACTTCTCCAAGGCGAGGATCCGGAATTCCAATCCTACATCCAACGGCTCGCCGCCGGGGAAGCCAACGCCGGGGGCTTCGAAACGCCCTCCACGCGCGCCGCCTGAAGCCGTTCAACGGGAATTATCGCCGCTCCCTATCCCGACGTCCGACCGATCCGCTCCAGCGGCTCCTTCACGTTCGTCGCCGCATCGACCCAGCGCCCCTCCGGCCGCGCCCACTCCACCGCGTTCGCAATCACCCGCTT
>JAEZAD010000242.1 GCA_023430565.1 Verrucomicrobiota bacterium | reverse complement strand
CTCGTCGGCTCGATCACACTCCTCGCCACCGCCTGGCTCGTCACCCGCACGCTCCACGCCAGATCCGCACCCGCCCCGTAGCCCGCGAGCTCGCGGGCGCTTCGTATCACGCCCGCGGATGCGCCTTCGCGTAAATCTCCTTCAACCGCGCCACGCTCACATGCGTGTAAACCTGCGTGGTCGTCAGATTCGCGTGCCCCAGTAATTCCTGCACCAGCCGCAAATCCGCGCCCGCATTCAACAAATGCGTCGCAAACGAATGCCGCAGCTTGTGCGGCGTCAGATCCATCGGCAGCTCCGCCGCCGCCAGATACCGCTTCAACATCTTCTGCACCTGCCCGTCGTCCATCCGCTCGTGCCGCACCGTCACGAGCACCGGCGCCTCCGGACTCCGATTGTGCGCAAACTCCGTGCGAAATTTCTTCACCAGCTCCGTCGCCACGCGCCCCATCGGACACAGCCGCTCCTTTTTTCCCTTGCCGAAAACCCGCGCCACCCCCGCCTGCAGATCGACCGCGCCATAGTTCAGCCCGATCAACTCGCTCACGCGCAGCCCCGCGCCATACAACAACTCCATCGCCAGCCGGTCGCGACACGCCGTGAATGCATCGAGCTCGCCCGCCTTCAACATCCGCTCCGGTCCCGCCAGTAGCCGCACCATTTGCTCCTCCGTCAAAAACTTTGGCAGCCGCTTTTCCAGTTTGGGCAGCGGCACGCCGAGAAACGGATCCCGCCGCACCTTCCCGCGTCGCAGCCAGAACTTAAAAAACGACCGCAGCCCCGACACGTGATTGTGCAGCGTCCTCCGCCCAAACCGCCGCTGCGCCTCGATCACGAAATCCCGCATCGTCCGCACTTCGAGCGCATCGAATCCGCGCTCCCACAACCCTGCCTCCTTCAACCAAAGATAAAAATCCTTAAACGCCTGCCGGTAGTTGCGCACCGTATACGCCGAATACCGCCGCTCCAGCGCCAGAAACTCCTCAAACGGCCGCCACCACTCCGCCATCACCGCCTCCGGTAAGCCATCGTCTCCGACCCGCCCGCCCTCTCCTCCGAATTCGCGTTCATTCGTGTCCATTCGCGGTTCACAGTTTCTCCACCCTCGCCTCCACCTCTCGCATCACCTTCGTCGCGTGCACCCGCAACGCACCCTCCGGATCCAATCCCTTCGCCCGCGCCGCCGCCGTCAACTCGAACAACATCCGCCCCAGCGTCGCCTCATCCAGTTGCTTCCCCATCGCCTCGACCTGCGCCCGATCCACCACGCCGTCTGCCGGCAGCGCCTTCTTCTCAATTTGCTTCCACACCGCCTCCGCAAACATCAACGCCGGCAGCCGCGGCGGCAGCTCCTTGAACACGCCCGTCGCCACCGGCCCGTTCTTCTTCTCCGTCGCTTTGATCTTCTCCCACTCCGCAATCACCTGCTCCGACGTATCCAGTTTCCCACTCCCAAACACATGCGGGTGCCTTCGCACCAGTTTGTCGTCGATCTCCCGCGCCACGTCCTCGAACGAAAACTCGCCCCGCTCCGACGCGATCTGCGCGTGAAACACCACCTGGATCAACACGTCGCCCAACTCCTCCCGCATGTGCGGATAATCCCCGCGATCGATCGTGTCGATCAGCTCGCTCACCTCGTCGATCAGGCAGCGCACCAGCGTTGCATGCGTCTGCTCCTGATCCCACGGACACCCCCCCGGCCCGCGCAACCGCGCCATCGTCCCCAACAAATCCTCGATCGCACTCATTGCCCGGAACCTGCCCACGGAACACGCGGAATACACGGAAATTTTTTCGGCTTTGTCTTCAGTGTGTTCCGTGTGTTCCGTGGGCCTCCATGTCCGCCGACAAACTCACCGAGATCATGGAGCACAAGCGCCGCGAAATTGCGCCGCTCATCCGCCCCGTTCTCGAACCCGAGCTCGCCCGCCTCAACGCCTCCCTGCCGCGGCCGCCGTCCTTCCTCGACGCCCTTCGCCGCCCCGACCGCACCCTCGCCGTCATCGCCGAAATCAAGCGCCGCTCGCCGTCCGCCGGCGACATCAAAGCCGGCGCCTCCTCCCTCGAGCAAGCCCAGCGCTACCAAGCCGCCGGCGCCGACGCCCTCTCCGTCCTCACCGACGAAAAATACTTCGGCGGCACGCTCGACGACCTCCGCGGCGTCACCGCCCACTTCCGCAACACGCCTCCCGCGCGCCCCTGCCTCCGCAAGGATTTCATGGTTCACCCGATCCAGGTGCTCCAGGCCCGCGAAGCCGGCGCCAGCGCGATCCTCATCATCGTCCGCGCCCTCACCGATAACGAAATCCGCGTCCTCCATTCCGCCGCCGACGCCGCTGGCCTCGACGCTCTTTTCGAGATCCACAACGAAGCCGAACTCGAACGCGCCGTCGCCCACGGCGCCTCCATCATCGGCGTTAACAACCGCGATCTCGCCATCTTCAAAACCGACCTCGCCCTCAGCGAGCGCCTCATCCCGCAATTTCCCCGCGACGTCATCGCCGTCAGCGAAAGCGGCATCTTCACGCCCGCCGACGCCGCCCGCGCCCGCGCCTGCGGCGCCCACGCCATCCTCGTCGGCGAAGCCTTGATGAAGTCCCCCGACCCCGCCGCCCTCATCGCCGAGTTCAGAACCGCGAATTCACGCCAATAGACGCAAATAACGTCCGCCATTCGCGTTCATTAGCGTCCATTCGCGGTTGCTTCAACAGGCCTGAACCCATGCCGCTGACTCCCTCCGCCACCCGCGAACTCCTCGCGCAACTCGGCCACCAGCCCAAACGCTTCCTCGGCCAAAACTTCCTCGTCGACGGCAACATCGTCCGCAAATCCCTCGACCTCGCCCAAATCCGCTCCGGCGATCGCGTCGTCGAAATCGGCCCCGGCCTCGGCACGCTTACGTCCGCGCTCCTCGAAGCCGGCGCCGAGGTCTGGGCCGTCGAAAAAGACCGCACGCTCCACGAGCATCTCACCACGCACCTCGCCCCGCGCTTTCCGTCCACCTTTCACCTCACCGAAGGCGACGCCCTCGATCACCCGCTCGCGAATCTTCCATCATCTCTCTCTGCCGCTTTCAAAATCGTCGCGAACCTCCCCTACGCCATCGCCACCCCCTGGCTCGACGCCGTCCTCTCCGGGCCGCTCCCCGAACGCATGGTCCTCATGCTCCAACAGGAGGCCGCGCAACGCTACGTCGCTCAGCCCGGCACCAAATCCTTCGGCGCCATCTCCATTTTCCTCCAATCCGCCTACGCCGTCGCCCCTGGCCACAAAGTCGAGCCGTCCTGCTTCTTCCCGCGTCCCGACATCGATTCCTATCTCCTCCATCTCGTCCGCCGGGACGCCCCGTTCATTTTTCCCACGGAAACGAAGACGCTCATCCGCGCCGTCTTCCAACAACGCCGCAAACAAATCGCCGGCCTCCTCCGCCACGCGCTCCCCGACGACGGCGTCGCCTGGCTCGCCCATCTCGCCGCCGCCGGCCTCCCGCCCCAAACCCGCCCCGAAGCCATCCCAGTCCCCCTCTGGCAATCCCTCCCCGCGCCCGCGCGCCCCCCTCATCATCTTGCTCGTGATTCGTGATCATGCTCGTGCTCGATCTCACCCCGCCACCCAACCTCCTTCGTGCTCCTGCTCGTAATCGTGCTCGTGCTCGATTTTCCGCCCCCTCTCTCCCTCACTCTTCCGCCTCCCCGCACTTGAAAGCCCGCCGCCAGCATCTAGTGATTCTCGCAACGATGAACCGCCTCCTGCTCGTGTTTCTCGCCCTCCTCGTCGCCCCACCGCTCGTCGCCCAATCCAGCGACGGCATCGCCGGCCGTGTCGAGGGACCCACCTACATCTCCCCCAGCGGCGCCTTTCGCATCCGCATCCCCGTCCTGCCCGAACTCGGCGGACGCATTCAAGACACGCCGACCGCCGTCACTTTCCAGGACGACTTCAACGTCCTCTGCACGATCGCCGCGATTCCCATGGACGCCACCCAGCGCTGGGAGCACTCGACCCGCGGCGCCAAGGACTACCTCGCGTGGTTCTTCGCCAACTTCATCATGCCCGACTTCCAGGCGTCTTACCCCGGCGCCCGCGTCGAAAATGTCCGTTTCGCCGCCGGCATCGCCGAGGGCACGCTCTTCGCCTACATCGTCCTCCCCGAGGGCTCCATGTTTAACCACAAGCTCGCCTTCCTCGGACCCGGCACCCCCCTCCCCGACGCCAAGCGCGGCAACATGCTCTTCGTCCGCAACAATTGGGTCTACGTCCTCAGCGTCGAACTCGCGGAACGCGTCCTCGAACGCAGCACCTACAGCAAGACCCCCGAGGAAGAAGATGCCATTCTCCGCGAGCGCCTCGTCGCGCTCTTCGAGAAGATGACTTTCCCCACTCCAACTCCTACGGAGAGTGCGCCCTAGCGCCCCGCGCCGCGCCGGCATGCACCTCCGCCTCGCGCAGCGCGACGATCTTCCCGCCATCGTCGCGATCTACAATTCCATCATTCCCGGCCGCATGGTCACGGCCGAGCTCAACCCGGTCACGGTCGAAAGCCGCCTCCCCTGGCTCGACGCTCACGACCCCGCCCGCCTCCCCATCTGGGTGCTCGAAGACGCCGACGAAATCGTCGCCTGGCTCAGCTTCGACACCTTCAACGCCCGCGCCGCCTACAACGCCACCGCCATGATCGCGATCTACGTCGCCGAACATCGCCGCCACGCTGGCCTCGGTCGCTTCCTCCTCGCGCAAGCCATCGAAAAAGCCCCCTCCCTCGGCCTCCGCACGCTGCTCGGCTACATCTTCGCCCACAACGCCCCCAGCCTCCGCCTCTTCGAGAAATTCGGTTTCGAACGCTGGGCCCACCTTCCCCGGGTCGCCCGCCTCGACGGCATCGACCGCGACCTCGTCATCGTCGGCAAACACGTCTGAGCCCGCCTCGGACGCCTCGTGCTCCTGCTCATAATCGTGCTCGTGCTCCTCCTCATCCACCGGACCTTTCGATTACGATTCGATTACGAGCACGATTAGGATCACGAGCACGACACACGCGTTCGCTCCTCACCGCGCTCCACCCTCCCGCAGCAAAATCTGCGCCGCATTTCCATTCGCACCGCGGCGCACCTCGGCGGACGTTTACGCTGCGCCACCCCCGCCGCGCCCCACGATGAACGTCCTGCTCGTCAGTCCTCAAACTCCGGATACGTTCTGGAGTTTCAAACACGTCCTCCGCTTCGTCGCTAAAAAAGCCGCCTTCCCGCCGCTCGGCCTGCTCACCGTCGCCGCCATGCTCCCGCGCGACTGGCATCTGCGGCTCGTGGATCTCAACGTCGAGCGTCTGCACGACGACGATATCCGCCGCGCCGACTACGTCTTCATCGGCGCCATGCTCGTGCACCGCGACTCCGTCCACACCCTCGTCGCCCGCTGCGGCGCCCTCGGCAAACCCGTCATCGCCGGAGGTCCGTTGTTCACCACCGGCCACGAGGCGTTTCCGTCGATTTCGCACTTCGTCCTCGGCGAAGCCGAGGATGTCATCGCCCAACTCGTCGCCGACATGCGCGCCGGAAACGTTCGCGCCCTCTACCAGGCGCCCGTCTTTCCCACGCTCGATCACACCCCCGTTCCGCGCTGGGACCTCATCCGCCTCCGCAACTACGTCACCATGGCCGCGCAGTTTTCCCGCGGCTGCCCGTTCGACTGCGAATTCTGCGACATCGTCGTCATGAACGGCCGCGTTCCACGGACCAAAAGCCCCGAACGCTTCATCGAAGAACTCGAGGCCCTGCGCCTCCTCGGCTGGCGCGACGCCGTGTTCGTCGTCGACGACAACTTCATCGGCGACAAACGCCGCACCCGCGCGCTCCTCGA
>JAEZAD010000220.1 GCA_023430565.1 Verrucomicrobiota bacterium | reverse complement strand
ACGTAGGCGACGGGGGAGCGGAAGTAGCCGAGGAACTCGCGTTTGAAGATGGGGGAGATTTGGCGCATGGGAGGAGGGCGAGGGGCCAGAGGCGAGGGGCGATGGGTGACGTCACGGCGTAAAGCCGCTCCTACAGGTCTGTGGACGTGAGGCTGCGGAAGATTTCGTCGAGGCGGGCGCCGGGTTGGCGGGCGCGGAGCTGGGCGGGGGTTTCGTCGACGACGATCTTGCCCTGCGAGATGATGATCACGCGCGTGCAGAGGGCGTCGACTTCCTCGAGGATGTGCGTCGAGAGGATGACGGCTTTTTGCGCGGCCATCGAGCGGATGAGGGAGCGGACCTCGTTTTTCTGGTTGGGGTCGAGGCCGTCGGTGGGCTCGTCGAGGATGAGGACGGGCGGATCGTGGAGGAGGGCTTGGGCGAAACCGACGCGCTGCTTGTAGCCTTTGGAGAGGGTTTCGATGGTCTGTTTTCGGACGGAAATGAGATGAGTGAGACCAAGAACGTGCTGCACCCGGGCGCGCTTCTCGACGGTGTCGCGGAAGCCGCGGACCTCGGCGATGAAGGCAAGGAATTCGTCGACGGTCATCTCGGGGTAGGCGGGCGCGGATTCGGGGAGGTATCCAAGTTTCGACTTCACGCCGACGGGGTCGGCGGTGACGTCGAGGCCGTCGACGGTGGCGGTGCCGGCGTCGGGGCGGAGGAAGCCGGTGATCATCTTCATGGTCGTCGACTTGCCGGCGCCGTTGGGGCCGAGGAAGCCGAGGATTTCGCCGCGGTTGACGCGGAAGGAGACGCCATCGACGGCGCGTTTCGCGCCGTAGGTTTTAACGAGGCCTTTGACTTCGATCATGAGGTTGAACGGAGGGAGGAAGGCGGTGGAACAGCGGCGGGACCGGGGTGGTTCCGCGGGGTGAAGACAGACGGGTGGGCGTTAAAAAAGTCGCGGCGGGAGTGGCAAGGGGAAATTTCGACCGGAGTAAGCGCGAAGACGCGAAGGTAGTGAAGGTTCGCGAAGAGCTGCGGAGGAGCCGCGAGGGGCGGGGGCGGCGTAAACAAACCCGACGGGCCGTCGGGTTCCGTCTAGACCACGACGAGCTCGCGGTCTTTTTCGGTTTTGAGGCGGAGCTGGCCGCAGGCGGCGGCGATGTCGTGGCCTTTTTCGCGGCGGAGGGTGACGGAGATGCGGGCGGCGCGAAGGATGTCGGCGAATTTTTCCTGACGCGTGATCGACGGGCGTTTCCACGGGAGGCCGTCGACGGTGTTGTAGGGGATCAGGTTCACGTGCGCGTGGAGGTCGGCGGCGATGTCGCGGAGTTTTTCGGCCTGCTCGAGGGAATCGTTGATGCCTTCGATGAGGATGAATTCGAGGGTGACCATGCGGCCGTGTTTTTCGGAGAACTCGCGGACGGCGGGGATGAGTTTCGCGAGGGGGAAGGCCTTGTTGACGGGCATGATTTTCTCGCGGACTTCGTCGGTCGCGCCGTGGAGCGAGATGGCGAGGCGGAAGCCGAGGGGTTCGTCGGCGAGCTTCAGGATTTTCGGGACAAGGCCGCTCGTCGAAATCGTGATGCGGCGGGCGCCGAAGCCGAGGCCCCAGTCGGCGTTGAGGATGGTGAGGGCGCGGAGGAGGGCGTCGTAGTTGGCGAGCGGTTCGCCCATGCCCATGACGACGATGTTGTCGAAGGAGGCCAGTTCCATGCGGGCGCGGGGCGTGCGGGCGTCTTCGCGGTAGCAGACCTGGAGGAGTTGGGTGACGATCTCGCCGGCGGAGAGGTCGCGTTTGAGGCCGAGGAGGCCGCTGGCGCAGAACGCGCAGGCCATGGCGCAGCCGACCTGGGTGGAAATGCAGATGGTCTTGCGCGAGTGATCGACGCCGACGCCGTCCTGCGGGGCGCGGATGATGACGGTTTCAATGAGGGAGTGGTCGCGGAGCTCGAGGAGGAGTTTATCGGTGACGTCTTCGGATTGTTTGTTGAGGACGAGTTCAGCGGGCAGGAGATCGAAGGTGTCGGCGAGCCAGGTGCGGAGGGGTTTCGAGAGGTTGGTCATCTCGTCCCAGGAGCGGACGCGCTTTTTGTAGAGCCACTCGAGGATTTGTTTCGCGCGGAAAGCGGGTTCGCCCTGCGCGCGGAGTTTTTCCGTGAGCGAATCGAGGGTTTCGCCGGTGAGGGGCGGTTTGGCGGGCGCGAATTTCATGAACGGGCGGAGCGGAGCATGGGGTGGCCGCAAGAAGGCGCAAGAAGGCGCAAAAAGAAACCCAGGCAGATGACTCGCAACGTGTTTGCCGGCGATGCGTCAGGGCTGTGAATTCCCTTCCCCATGAAAACCCTGTTACCCCTGGTTGGAGTCTGTGTGTGCCTGCCGCTGGCGAGTTTCGCTGCGGACGAGAAGAAAGAATTCATCGAGCGGTTCGATCCGGCGTTCGATGCGCTGGTCGCGGCGGATGCGAAAGTGGAACGGCTGGCGGAAGGGTTTACCTGGTCGGAGGGGCCGGTGTGGTATCAGGGGGCGGTGCTGTTTTCGGACGTGCCGCAGAACGTGATCCATCGCTGGGAGGAAGGCATGACGAAGGCGGAAGTGTTTCTGAAGCCGAGCGGGCTGTTGGAACCGAATCCGGAGTTTCGCGAACCCGGCAGCAACGGGCTGGCGCTGGACCGGCAGCGGCGGTTGTTGGTGGCGCAGCATGGCGAGCGGCGGATTGCGCGGTATGAGAACGGAACGTGGACGACGCTGGCGGACCGTTTCGAAGGGAAGCGATTGAACACGCCGAACGACCTGGCGGTGCGGCGGAATGGCGAGGTGTATTTCACGGATCCGCCGTATGGGTTTAAGGATTTCCAGACGTCGCCGTTGAAGGAGCTGCCGTTCCATGGCGTGTATCGGATTTCCAACGACGGCGAGGTGACGGTGCTCACGAAGACGATCAATTATCCCAACGGCATCGCGTTTTCACCGGATGAGAAGACCCTGTATGTGGGCTCGACGGAGCACCAGAACCCGCACGTGCGGGCGTTCGACGTGGAGGCGGATGGGACGTTGTCGAACGAGCGCGTGTTCTTCGATGCGCGGCCGTTGAGCTCGAGGGAAGCACCCGGTTCATGCGATGGCTTGAAGGTCGATCGCGATGGCAACGTGTGGACGTCCGGACCGGGCGGGATTCTGGTGATCAATCCGCAGGGAAAAATGATCGGGCGAATCAACACGGGCGTGCCGACGGCGAACTGCGGATGGGGAGACGATGGCGGGACGCTTTACATCACGGCCAACAAAGCGCTGCTGCGGGTGAAGACGAAGACCAAGGGCGCGGGGTGGTGAAGGGGAGCGAGTGATTTATTGAGGCTTGCGCGAGGAAGTGACGGCGAAAGTAGGTTGCGCGCTCGTCGCGCTACAGGGCGCTCCGAGCAGCGCGTGGCGCGGCGAGCGCGCCACCTACCACAGCGCCCGATGTCGCTTCTTGTGGTCACTCTCAATAGTTGAAGCGTGGTTGCACGGTGGGGGCACCGCGCTTCCATCGGCGGGGGAGGGTCAGGGTTTTAACCAGTGCTTGAACCAGGCGCGGGCGAGTTGGAGGGCGGCGGGCGTGACGGTGTGGCCGGTGTTCGGTTGGATGTGCAGGACGAAGCGGTCTTCGGCGTGGGCGGCTTTGTAGGCGGCGCGGGCGGCGTCGGCGCATTCGGCGAGGCCGGGGAGCGGCGTGCGAAGATCGGTTTCGCCGTGAATCGAGAGGAGCGGTCGTGGGGCGATGAGCGGGAGCATGGCGGGGCCGTCGAAATCGGAATAGATCCCGGGTGCGACGCGGTCGTAAAAGGTGCGGACGAAGGCCGCGCCGGGTGAGGCGATGTTCGAATCCCTGGCGGCGGCGTCGAAGGCGCTCTGGACGGTTTCGATGCGGGAACGCCAGGCGGGCTCGTGGGAAAACGCCCAGTTGAAGCTTTGCACGCCGATGCACGGAACCGCGACGGCGATGCGCGGATCGGCGGCGGCGGCGAGGTAGGTTTCAATGCCGCCCTTGGAGAAACCGATGACCCCGATGCGGGAGGCGTCGACGTCGTCACGCGTCTCGAGGAAGTCGATCAAGCGTATCACGTCCCAGGCGGTGTCGTAAAAGAATGGATACTCGCGTCCGGGCCGGTCCGCGGCGAGAAACGCGCGCAGAATCGCCTCGCTGTAGTCGGCGCTGCCGGTGCCGGCGCGACTGCGGGCGCCATGATAACGGCCGTCGATCGCGACGGCGATAAAGCCGTCGCGTGCGAGCGAGGCGAGGAGCGGAAGCTGCGATTCTTTCGTGCCGCCGGTGCCGTGGAGTGCGATGACGACGGGGCGGCGGGCAGCGCCAGCGGTGGATTTCAGCAGGAAGCCGGGGACGCGCTGTTGAGCGTCGGCCGCGAAAGAGAAATCGACGCGGGCGAGATCCGAGTGCTCGTCGACGGAGGAGGGCGCAGAGATCTCGGGAGCCAGCGGTGCGCGCGGACGCTCGAGGAGAGCGAGAAACGCCGCGCGCGAATCGGCGGCGCGGGCGGAAAACGAGAGGGCGAAAGCGAGAGCGGCGACCAGCAGCGGGCGAGGTTTCATGGGGTGACCGGTTGACGCGCGGGATGCCGGTGGAGATGCGCGGGCGAAGGGGGTTGGTTAACCGGTGTAACCGGCGGGCAACTTGTGGTTGAGCGGCGAGAGAGTTGGGTGAGCGCACTCCAGCAGCTGCCCCTGTATCAACGTTTCTGTTACCCCGCATGCATCTGCCTTCGACCGGATTTTCCGGCGCGCTCGTTCCCTGAGTGGTGCGATCGGCTGCCAGCCGACCACGCCAGCGGATCTCGCGTAATACTCTCTCAACCCCGATTCGACCATGACCCCGAACCTCGTCCGCTCCTCCTCCGTCCGCTGCCGCGCGTGCGCTCGCCCGAATGACGGGCTGCTCGTCGCGCCGCTTGGCCTGTTTGCCCTGATTGCTTTCGCGTTCCTTTTGACCTTCGGAAAAGCGCAGGCTGCCGAAGCGAATTTGTTTTCCTACGGCGACTTCGAGCCGGATCAGGCGACGACCGTCGTGGAGATGCCTAACACTTACGTGGTCGGCACGCAGCAGACGGACATCTGGTATACGCGCAACGGCACCGGCACGCAGCAGGTGTCGTATCAGGACGATGGGGCCGGGAATCATTTCGTGTCGGTCGGCACGTCGCCGAATCAACCGGGGATTTTCCAGGTGGTTGCGTGGCCGGGTGAAGGCACGGCGCAACTCAGCTATGCTTATAGCGGACCGCGCGCGGTCGTGCGCATTTTCGGGGCCGAAACCGGCGACACCATTGCGAAGTTCAGCTCGTCGAACTCGCTCACGCTGATCCGGCAAATCGACAATCCGGCCGCGACCGAGTGGACGAACGTGACGCACGAGGTGGAGTTGAGCGGGGTTTACGATTATCTCGTCCTGCGCTTTGGCACGGCGTCCACGGGCGTAAGTCTCTACGACAATATTTCCATGACCGCACCGGTGGCGCCGCCCGACACCGCGCCCGAGATCACGACCGAAACACTGCCCGGCACGCAGGTCGGGGCGGCGTATTCGGTGGCGTTGGAAGCGACGGAAGGAAATGGCGCCCTTACGTGGAGCCTGGTGAGCGGCGCGTTGCCGGATGGGCTGAGCCTGAGCGCGGAGGGAGTGATCTCCGGCGTGAGCACGACGGCGGGGACATCGACGTTCACGGTGCGCGTGGCGGATGACGATGCGAACATCGATCCGTCCGATGAGGACACGCAGGAGTTGTCGATTACGGTGAGCGTGCCGGTGCCGCCCACGGTGAGCATCACGACCACACGCACGAGCGGCGTCGCACCGCTGGCGATCAGCTTCGATGCGACGGCCACGACGAGTCTGACGACCGAGCGGCCGTTTCACGATCTGCATTACCGTTGGGATTACGGCGATCCGGGCAGCGGCGAATGGGCCACGTCGCGGAAGAGCAAGAATCACGACACGAGCGCGGTCGGCGGACACGTTTATGAAACGCCGGGCATCTATACCGCCACGCTGACGGTGACCGACAACACCGGCGCCACGACGCAACAGACGGTGCAGATCACGGTGGAGGATCCGGACGTGGTCTT
>JAEZAD010000192.1 GCA_023430565.1 Verrucomicrobiota bacterium | reverse complement strand
TCCACAATCGAGCGCGCCTGCGCAACTCGCCCCGCCGTGGCGCGGCCGTCGAAGATGTCCCAGTTCGACTGTAAGCCCACGAACGCCCCGTCGCGCGCGCCGTCGAAGGGATTTGTGCGGCGATTGCTCAGCTGCCACCCGGCCACCAGCGCCAGCGAGGGAAAATAGCCAGAGCGCGCGGTGATGATGCCCTGCTCGCTCGCCTCCGCCAGCTTTGCGATTCGCTGCACGTCCGGACGATTCGCGCGGGCGGATTCCGTCGCGCTCTGCAGATCGAATTCCGACGGCTCGTAATCGAGGGTGCCCACGACTTCCGGCGCCTGATCGATCGCATCCGGACGGCGCGGGGACAGGCCCAGCGACTGCCGCAACGCCTCGATCGCGAGCCGGTAATCATTGCGCGCGGTGATGAGCGGCGTGCGCGCATTCGCCACGGCCACTTCAGCGCGCAGCCGTTCGAAACCCGAGACCGTGCCGGCCTCGAACCGATCCGTGGCGGTCTTCAGCTGTTGTTCGAGCAGGCGAAGATTTTCTTCCTGAACCGTGATGCGGTCGCGGCCGAGGAGCACCTGATAATAATTGGTGCGCACGTTGAGGAGCGCGTCGTTGATCACCGCCTGCAGATCCAGGACCGCCGCCTCGCGAGCGAGATCGGCGCTCCGGATCGATGACCGGATGCCGCCGCCGGCGAACAACGCCTGGCTGGCGTTGATGCGCATCGACCAGGCGCGGTCGCTGGGAGGCGAGAATTGCGAGATCTCGCGCTCGTTGAGTTGAAACGATCCACCCGCATTCACGTTGGGAATGGCCTGGGCCGTGACTTCGAGCAGAACTCCTTCCTGCTGCCGGATGCGTTCGCGCGCCTGGCGGATCGCGAAGTTGTTTTCGATCGCGTAGCCGATCGCCGTCCGCAGGTCGATGACCTCCGGCTCGGGCGGAGGCGGTTGCGAAGCGGGTGCCGCCACCAGCGACGTCGTCGCCAGCGAAACTGCGGCCAGCAAACGCGCCGGCCAGAGCGTAAATTGGGCAAACTTCATAACGGTAGACTATTTGGCATACGTGGGCGCCGCGGCAAGGTTCGGAATTTCCGCCGTTTGCCGGTCGTGAGCGCGGTGATCTTTGGCAATGAGGATGTAGATGGCCGGCAGCACAAACAGGGTGAAGATGGTGCCGACTGCCATGCCTCCGACGAGCACAAGGCCGATGGAGTTGCGCGCCGCCGCTCCGGGACCGTCAACCAGCGTCAGCGGGAAGTGTCCCGCGATCGTCGCCACACTGGTCATCAGCACGGGACGAAGACGCGTCAAAGCCGCCTCTTTCACGGCCTCGATCTTCGAGCGGCCTTCCTCTTGGAGCTTGTTGGCGAACTCGACGACGAGAATACCGTTCTTCGCGATTAGGCCGACCAGCGTTACCAAGCCGACTTGGGCGTAAATGTTGAGCGTGGTCGTCCAGGCCGTCGTGAAGAACGGCGTATTCGGATCGGGGATGCGCAGGAACGTGAACACGAGCGCGCCGAACATCGCCAGCGGCACGGAGCCGAGTAGGATGACGACCGGATCGCGGAACGAGTTAAACTGCACCGCGAGGGCGAGGAAGATCATCACGATCGCGAGCATCAGCGCGGGCAGAAACTTGCCGCCCTCGTGTTTGAACTGCCGCGACTCGCCCGTGTAATCGACCGTGAAGCCAGGGGGCAGGATTTCGCGCGCGGCCTGTTCGAGATACGCCAGCGCTTTGTCGAGCTGGCCCGTCGCGCCGGAGATTTTAACCGCGTTGAGCTGCTGGAAACGGTTGAGCGAGCGCGGCACAGTCTTGTTTTCGATGCGCGCGATCGAACTCACCGGAATCAACTGCCCCTGCGGGCCGCTGATGTAGATGTCCGTCAATTGTTCGGGATTGAGCCGTTCGCTGCGCTCGATCTGCGGGATGACCTTGTAGCTGCGCCCCGCGATGTTGAAGCGGTTGACGTAGTTGCCGCCGAGCGCGGACGCGAGGTCGGCGCCGACTTGCGCGAGGTTGAGCCCCAGCATCGCGACTTTCTCGCGGTCGATGACGACTTCCGACTGCGGCTGGTCGATCTTCAGATCGAGCATCGGCGGGAAGTAGAACAAGCCCTGCGCCGCCGGATCGGTCATGGTCTTGTTCACGATCTGCTGCGCAAACTCGAGCATCTGCGGCGCCTCGGCCGAGCCGGCGATGACGAACTCGACCGGGAAGTTGCTGCCGCCGGGCAGGGCCGCAGGCGTGAGCGCGAACACTTCCAAGCCGGGAATCGCCGAAAGCTTCATCTGCGTTTCCGGCAGGATTTCGAACACCGACCGGTCGCGCTGCGCCCACGGCTTCACCACCATGCCGCCAAATCCGTCCGCCCCGAAAGCGGCGCCCACGGCCGGCGGAAAAAGGATTTGGAACGTGAGGTCGCGCTCGGGTGTTTCCAGAAACGCCTTCTCCAGCGCCTTCGCGTAGAAGCTCTTTTGGTCCGTCGTGGCGTTCGCCGGCGCTGTGATCGCCGAGAAGATGACGCTCTGGTCCTCCGGCGGCGCGAGTTCCTTCGGCGACATCATATACATCGGGATCGCGCACAGGGCGACGACGATCCAGGTGGCGTAAACGAGCGGACGCGCATTCAACGTCCGCGTCAGCATCCGTCCGTAAGCCTGGCGGAGCTTGTCGAACCGATGGTTCACCCAGCCGGTGAAACCGCGCTCCTCCTCTTCGGCACCTCGGAGCAGCCGCGCCGACATCATCGGCGAAAGCGTCAGCGCCACGATGCCGGAAATCGTCACCGCCCCGGCGAGCGTCAGCGCAAATTCGCGGAACAGCGCGCCGGTCAAACCGCCTTGCAACGCGATCGGCGTGTAAACCGCCGCGAGGGTGATCGTCATCGCGATCACCGGCCCGGCCAGCTCACGTGCGCCGAGCAACGCCGCGTCGAAGGGCGTGCGACCCTCGCGCAGGTGGCGCTCCACGTTTTCCACCATCACGATCGCGTCGTCGACCACGAGACCGACGGAGAGCACGATCGCGAGCAGCGTGAGCAAGTTGAGCGTGAACCCGAAGACCTGCATCAAGAACACACCGCCGATGAGCGAGACCGGAATCGCCATGATCGGCACGAGCACCGAGCGCCACGAACCGAGGAAGAGGAAGATGACGACCATCACGATCAGCAGCGTGTCGATGAGCGTATGCGTCACCTCGCTGATCGCGTTGCTGATGTATTCGGAAGCGTCGTAGCCGATCGTCGCCTCCATGCCGCCGGGCAGGTCGGCTTTGATGGCGTCGAGTTCGACGCGGACACGCCCGATCACGTCGATCGTGTTGGCGTTGGGCAGCGGAAACATCGCCATGAACACCGCCGTCTGGCCGGTTTGGCGCACCTCGGTGTCATAGTCCTCGGCGCCGAGCTCGACTTCGGCGATATCCTCGAGGCGCACCACCGTGTCGTTCTCCTGGAAGATCACCAGCCGCTTGAATTCGTCGACCGTGTGAAGATCGGTGTTCGCAGTGAGATTGACCTGCACGAGCGCGCCTTTCGTCGAACCGAGCGCCGAAAGATAGTTGTTCGCCTGCAACGCCTGGCGCACCTGCGCCGGACTGACGTGAAGCGCGGCCATCTTGTCCGGCTTGAGCCAGATGCGCATCGCGAACGTGCGCGCGCCGAAAATCTCCGCGCGCTGCACGCCCTGCACCGCCGCCAGCCGCGGCTGGACGACGCGCACGAGATAATCGGTGATCTCGCTCTGCGAAAGAATGCTCGAACTAAAACTGAGATACGCCGCCGCCACCTGCGAATCGGCCGATTCGAGACTGATAGATGGGATCTCGGCCTCCGGCGGCAGTTCGTTGCGCACCTGATTCACCTTGGAGGTGATGTCGGCCAGCGCTTTCGTCGTGTCGTAATTGAGCTTCAGGCGCGCCGCGATGCTCGAGAAGCCCTGGAGGCTCTTCGATTCGATGTATTCGATGCCGTCCGCCGAAGCGATCGCGCGCTCGAGCGGCGTGGTGATGAAGCCGCGCACCAGCTCGGCGTTGGCGCCGATGTAGACGGTGTTGATGGAAACGGTCGCGTTCTCGCTGCGGGGATACTGGCGCACCGAAAGCGTGCGCCACGATTGGACGCCGGCGATGATGATGAGGAAATTCACCACCAGCGCGACGACCGGCTTGCGAATAAAAAGGTCGGTAAAGGAGGAAGTTTTCATGGTGTGTGCGTGCGACGCGTCGGGCCGTCGGCGTCAATGCGAGTCACCTCGTGTCGACGCCGCGGGCGGTGAATCACGCGTCCTTCGGGTTGGGGGCGAGCTTGGCGTCCGGGGCGAGGGTGTTGTCGATCACGACGGGCATGCCGCTGCGAAGCTTGAACACGCCCGCAGTGACCACCTGCTCGCCGGGCTTCAGGCCGTCGACGATGTTGACGAAATCGCCGCGAACGCCGCCGATCCGGACGAACTGCTGCCGCAAGACTTGCTGCACCTTGCCGGACTGCTCGTCCTTTTTCTCGTCGACGACGAAAACGGAATCGCCGTAGGGCGCGTAGAGCACCGCCGTGACCGGAATCGCAAGCGCCTCGGTGTTGGTGGGAAGCATTATCTCGACATTGGCGAACATGCCCGGCCGGAGCATCTCGTCACGATTGGCGATCGTCGCCTGCACGCGGATGTTGCGCGTGGCCATGTCCACCTCGGGACTGATCGCCGTGATCTTGCCTTCAAAACTCTCGCCGGGCGCCGCGTCGCTCGTCGCGTGCACGACCGCGCCGGCCGCAATCTGCGAGAGCCGCTGCTGCGGCAGCGAAAAATTCACGTAGATCGGATCTAGAGTCTGCAGCGTGCTGATCGGATCGCCCTCGCGCAAAATCTGTCCGAGGTTGACGAGTCGCAGGCCGAGCCGGCCGTCGAACGGCGCCCGGATGGTCTTCTTCGCGATGATCGCGCGAATCGCTTCCACCTGGGCTTCCGCCTGCTTCGCCTGCGCATCGGCCGCATCGAGCTCGGCGAGAGAATTGGTGTTGTTCTGCCGCAGCTCGCGGGCGCGTTCGAGATTGGCTTTTGCCAGTGCCGAGCTGGCTTCGGCGGCACGGAGCTGCGCCGCCTCGGTCGTCGTGTCCAGTTGCACGAGCAGATCCCCGGCCTTTACGGCCGCGCCGGCTTCGAACGCGATCTCGACGACTTTGCCCGGCACCTCGGCGCCGACGGTGACGCCTTGGACCGCAAGCAGCGAACCCGTGGCAGAGAGGCTGTTGTTCCAGCTCTCCTCACGGACACCGGTCGCCGTGACGGTCGTGGGCGGCATCGACGCGGCGGCGGCTTCGCCGGCGGCGATCATCTTTTTGATCTGGGAAATCTTCACCAAAGCCAGCGGCCCGGCGATCAACACGATCGCGAGTAACAGGAATCCGATGAAGCGGATGAATTTGACGAACAGGTTCATGATGTGTGCGGGGAGAGTTTCAGTAACGATGACGAAGCAGCGGGGGCGTGGCGGACAAAAGGGTGCGGTTTAGCCAGGTCGACTGGTCGGAATGAACTCGCGAGGAGCCGTGGCCGGCCTCTCGGCCGCCCGGGCGAGCACTTTCGTAAGCAAGCCGACGAAGGTTTTTCGCTCCGCTTCGTCGAGCGGCTGCATCAGCCACGCCATCTGCCGGAAATGCGCGGGCAGGATCCGATTGAGCAGCTTTTCGCCGCGGCTCGTCAGTTCGACGAGCATCATGCGGCGGTCGTCGGCGCTGGGCGTGCGCGTCACGAGACCCGAGCGCTCGAGCGTATCGACCAGCCCGGTGACCGTCGCGCGCGTGACGCCCAGCCGGTCGGCGAGTTCGGCCGGGCTCAAGGGCGCGGCGCGGCCCTCCGCCCGACACTTCCCCCACAACGACATCAACACGCTGAAACGACCCTGCGTGATCTCGTGCTCGCCCAGATGCGCCTCGACGAGACGAAACGCCTCGTCGCCGGTGCGCAGCAAATGGAGAAAAGCCTCCGTCGCCGACGGGTCCAATTCCGGAATCTCCCGTGCCGCCTCCAGGAGGCACTCGTAGCGCGGAAGATTCTTGGGCAGGAGCAGCGACATGAAGTAAGGCGGCAGATAATTAGGAGGCTAATCACGAAAGCAAGCCCCGTTTGCAACGCCTAGCTAAACAGTTGCACGACTTATTTAACCGCCGGTGCTTTCACGAATCGCCCCGGCGAAGGCCCCGCTAAAGCGACACGCCGAGTTTCTCCAGCACCCGCTGCAGGTCTTCATTGCCCCGATATTCGATGACGATGCGTCCTTTTTTTGGCGTGTGCAGCAACGCCACGCGCGCGCCGAGATGCGAGGTGAGTTTCTTCTCGATTCCCGCCACGGCCTCCGCGTCTTTCGCCGGCAGCGTCCGGGTTTTCGTCCGCGCGCTCGGCGCCGTCGCCGTCGCCTTCCGCTCCATCACGAGCTTCTCCGTCGCGCGAACACTCAACCCTTCCTCGATCACGCGCCGCGCCAGCACCGTGCGTTGAGCGGCGTCGGCGATGCCGAGCAACACCTTCGCATGGCCGACGCTGAGCAGATTGCGCGCGACGAAGCCTTGCAGCTCTCCGTCGAGCGCGAGCAAGCGCAGCGAATTCGCCACCGTCGCGCGCGCCTTGCCCACGCGATCCGCGGCCGTCTCCTGCGTGAGATCGAAATCCCGGATGAGGCTCGCATAACCATGCGCCTCTTCGATCGGGTTCAGTCCTTCGCGCTGCAGATTCTCGATCAGTCCCAGAGCCGCGGAGGAAGCATTGCTGGCATCGACCAGGCGCGCCGGAATCGTTTTGATTTTAAGCTGTTGAAACGCCCGCCAGCGGCGTTCGCCTGCGATCAACTGAAATTTCTCCCCGACCTTTCGCACGACGATCGGCTGCAGCAGCCCCTCCGACCGAATGCTCTCCGCCAGCTCGTTCAACTGCTCGGGCGGAATCTCCCGGCGTGCCTGATACGGACTCGGCTCCACCAGATTCACGCCTATCTCCTGATAACCCGGCGCACCCGCCGGCGTCGACGCGGGCGCCGCCGCGGCGGGCGCGGCCGGTGCCGGTTTCGAAGCCGCGGGAACGGCACTGGCGATCAATCCGCCTAGGCCTCGACCGAGGCGGGACTTTGGGGCTGCAGGCATGCTATTTTCCTCCGGGAATGAAGAGCGTCTGGCCGACATTGATGCGCGAAGGATCCGCGATCTTGTTGGCATTGATGATATCCGGCACATTCGCTCCCAGACGGCGCGCGATCTCCGCAAGCGTGTCGCCCTTCTGGACCGTGTAACTGATGCCTTCCTTCGGATAATCTTCGGAAAAACTCGTCTGCACCGCCGCGCGCGTCGCCACGCCCCTCGCCAGCGAATCGATCGCGGCATTCGTCTGCTTCGCCAGTCGCTCGATCTGCCCGCTGACCTGCTGCAGCGTCTCCGACTTCGCACCCGCCGCCGCCGATTGAATGCTGCGGTTCAGCGAAGCCACCGCCTCGTTCAACTGCGTCAGCGTCACATAGGACCTTTCCGCATCGCCGGCGCGATTGCGCAAAGCGGCGTTTTCCCGTTCGAGTTCCTCGACGCGCAGCGAGAGCGCGCCCACGCGCTGCGTCAGCCCGCGCACATCCTCACGAAGATTCGCCAGCTCGACCTGCATCGACGTGGTCTGCGCCGCCGCCGTCGCGGTCAACACGCATCCCCACCACAAACATTTCAACATGCGCGCCAGCTTGGGGAATGCGTGTGCGAAAACAAGCATGAGCTCCGCCACCGCGCGGGTTCTCATTTGTTTTTAAACGGTTCGCGCGCGACGAGCGGCGGCATCGGTTGCGAGGGCAGCACCGTCCCCGCCGAAATCGGAAACCCACGCAAAAACTCGCCCGCCTCCAATATCCGCCCCCCTGGCCGCTGCAGCCGCAAAATTTTCAGCACGCCCCGCCCCGTCGCCACCCGCAACCCGTCCTCCGTCGCCGCCAACACCGTCCCTCGCTCCGCGGAATTGTCACCTAATAAGTGACAATCCCCTTCGGCCACCTCCGCCCCGCCGAGCTTTACGCGTTGCCCGCCGATTTCGACCGTGCAACCCGGCCACGGAAACAGCCCGTTGATTCGCGCCGCGAGCTCCGCCGCCGTCGCACCAAAATCCAGCACGCCATCCTCCTTCACGAGTTTGCGGCAGAACGTCGCCGCCGCTTCCTCCTGCGGCACGAACACCAGCGTGCCCGCCGCCACGCCCGGCAACACCCGCCGCATCAGCGGCACGCACGCGTGCGCGAGTTTCGTTTCCACCTCCGTCGCCGTGTCGCGCAACCCGATCGGCACGCGCTCGACATCCGCCACCGGCCCCGCATCGAGCCGCCGCACCATCCGCATGAAAGCCACGCCGGTCTCTCGCTCACCGTTCGCGATCGCGCTCTGAATCGGCGAGGCCCCGCGATACTCCGGCAGAATCGACGCGTGCAGATTAAACGTCCCCAGCCGCGGCGTCTCGATAAACGCTTCCTTCAAGATGTGCCCGTAAGCCATCACCAGCGCCACGTCCGCACCGAGAATCGCATAATGAACGCGCACGTCGTCCGTCAGCTTCTCCGGCTGATACACCATGATGCCCCGCTCGCGCGCCCACGTCTTGATCGGATTCGCCGCGATCTTCTGACCGCGGCCCACCGCCCGATCCGGTTGTGTGAAAATCGCGATCACTTCCGCCAGCGCCTTCCCCTCGCCCGCCAGCCAGTCGAGCAGCGGCAGCGCGATCGGGTCGGACCCGAGAAAGACCATTCGAAGCGGAACACTCATGACCTTGGGAACCAGCTTGCTCGCGATTTCGACCCTCTCGCCTCCCGACCGCCTCCTAGAATTTCCGCATCCAGGCCTTCACCGCCGCCGCGAGTTTTCCGAACGCCGCATCGGTGTCCGGCCGTGGCAACCCGTCGAAAAGCGTCCACCATTCAATGTGCGTCGCCGTCGCATCCGGCGCGATTCTTCCGAGCGCGCCGAGCGTTTCCAACTCGATCAGCTTTCCGTTCGTAAACGTCTCGAACGCGCTGCCGCGATCCGGATACGTCGCCGCCGCGTCCACGCGCGCCGCTTTCACGAACGTGGTGCCGTCGATCCAATAGGCCGACCAACCCGGATAATTCGTTATGCCTAATTTCTGAGCCTCCGGCGCTTTCGCGACGTCGATGCCGATGTAGTCGCGATGCAGGTCCCAAACCGGGAACGAAAAATCCGTGTAGCTCCAGGGCACGAGGGAATACGTTGGCAGCAGGTCCCCTGCCGCATGGCTGCCTTTCGGCAACAAAGGCAGCACGCCATAACCGCCGCCGCGCAAGATTGTCAGCGCCCACGGCGCACATTCCACGTCCCAAAGTCCGCGATTCGTCAGCGTGTGCGTCACCTTCACCGTGCGCTCGCCGAGCAATTCCAACTTCATCCCTTTTTCGATTCCGGTCCGCGCCTCAACCGGCTGCGTCAACGCCACGCCTTTCGCCAGCATCTTTACCTCGAGCGGCGAATCGTCCGGTTGATACGTGCGCACGATGTCCTCCGGCGAATGCCAGAGCCGGTGCCCGCCGCGAAACAGATACCCGTGATCTCGCTTCTCGTCCGCCGGCGCCTCGAAAAACACGTTCTTCTTCCTGCCAGTTTTCGAACGAAACGAGACCACGCGCGGCCCCACGGACGTCGTCACCACCAGTTCAAACGCCCGCGTCGCCAGCAACAGCGCGTCACCGCCGCGGAATTCAGTCTTCGAGGGTTTCATGCGTAAACTTGTCCTCCGCCGTTTCGCGCGCCTTCCACTTCGGCGTCGGCGTCGCCAGCCCGCGCGCGGCCTTGCCGGAATACGGCGTGCCCGGCTCGTGTTTTTCTTTTCCCACCAGATCGAAATACACCGGACATCCCGCGAGATCGAACGCGTCCACCAGTCCCGCCTCGAGATAACGCCGATACTGCTCCGTGAGCTTTTCCTCCCGATTGCAGAAAAGCTTGATCCGAAACGGCCGGTTCCCCGTCTGCGTCGCGTAATAAACCCGAAACCGTTTCCCCCCCACCGCCGGGGGCGGCGTGCGCTCCGTCAGGAATTCCAGTGTCTGGTTCAACTTCGCCGTCGGCAGCTTCGTATCGAGCTGCCGATTCAGTTTCACCGCCGCATTCAACATCCGGTCGACTTCGTATCCGCTCATCGCGGACACAAAAATCACGGGCGACCCCGGCGTGAAATACAGCCGATCGAAGAGCGCCTTCTCGTATTTCTCCCGGTAGTCGCGCTCGTTTTTGTAGGGTTCGAATCCGCCCTGCGCCTTGAACGCCTCTTTCACGAGGTCCCACTTGTTCACGACGATCACGATCGGCTTGTGCTCCTTCACCGCCTCGCCCGCGATCGCCTTGTCCTGCTGCGTCACGCCGTCCATCGCATCGAGCACGAGGAAAACCACGTCCGTCTGCTTGATCGCGTCGAGCGACCGCAGCCGCGAAAAATATTCCACCGGCGATGCCAGCTTCGTCGCCGCCTTGATGCCCGCCGTGTCGATCAGGCGAAAGGGATACATCTTCCCGTCGCGGCCCTTGAATTCGAACGGCAGCTCGATCGCGTCGCGCGTCGTCCCCGGCACGTCGCTCACGATCAGCCGGTCACTCTGGAGCAGCCGGTTGCTGAGCGACGACTTGCCGACGTTCGGCCGCCCGATGAAGCACACGCCGAGCGGCCGGTTCGCATCCCGCCCCGCCTCGGCGGCCGGCGCCGGCCCGATCGCCGCGAGGATCGCCGCGCGCAGCTCGGTTTCGCCCCGACCATGCTCGGCCGACACCTGCAGCGGCTCGCCCAATCCGAGCCGGTAGGCATCCGCCAGCTCGATCTTCTCGTCGCCGAAATCCGCCTTGTTGATCACGAGCCGCACGTCCTTCCGGCTCTTGCGCAGCATTTCCGCGATCCGCGTATCCAGCGAGGTGAGACCTTCCAGACCGTCGATCACGAATAGGATCAGCGACGCCGTCTGGATCGCGAAATTCACCTGCTCTTCCGACGCCGCCGTCAGCGCCGCCGGCGTGTCCGTGCCTTTGTAACCGAGCCCGCCCGTGTCGAGCAGCGTGTAACCACCCTCCTCGATTTCGGCCGAGATCACGTCGCGCGTCACCCCGGGCTGGTCATGCACGATCGAGATGCGCTTCCGCGCCAGCCGGTTGAAGAGCCGGCTCTTGCCGACATTCGGTCGGCCCACAATGGCAACGGTGCGGTTCATGGAAGCGATAAGGGGTAAGCACTAAGCTTTAAGCCGGTCTAGCCCAGCTTAAAGCTTTCAGCTTATCGCTTGTTGCTCCCCGCTTCGACGAAGCGGGCCACCCGATCGCAGGCCTCCACGATCTGCTCATAGCTGGTCGCAAAACACGCGCGCACGTGGCCCGTGCCGTTTTCGCCGAACGCCGTTCCCGGCACGACCGCCACTTTCTGCTCCTGCAACAGCCCGACCGCGAACTCGCTTTCGCTCCGCCCGCTGGCCGCCACGCTCGGAAACGCGTAGAAGCTCCCGCGCGGCGAATGGCACGTCAGCCCGATCTCGTTGAACCGCCGCACGATCAAATCGCGCCGCCGGTGATACTGCTCGCGCATTTTCAGCACCGCGTCCCACCCGCGCTGCAACGCCTCGAGCGCCGCCTCCTGCGCGATGATCGAGGCGCACAACATCGAGTATTGGTGCACCTTCATCATCGCATCGATCAACGCCGCCGGCCCGCACGCATAACCGATGCGCCAGCCCGTCATCGCGAACGCCTTCGAAAATCCATGCAGGAAAACCGTCCGCTCCGCCATCCCCGGCAGGCTCGCGATGCTCGTGTGCGTGCCGTCGAACGTGAGCTCGGAATAGATCTCGTCCGACAACACCAGCAGGTCCTTCTCGCGACAGAACTCCGCGATCTGCTCGAGCTGCTCCCGCGTGCACGTGCCACCCGTGGGATTGCACGGCAGGTTCAGCATGAGCATTTTCGCGCCCGGCTGCCACGCCGCGCGCAGCGCCTCGGCCGTGAGCGCAAATCCATCTTTCGCATACGTCGGCACCGCGATGCCCACGCCATGCGTCAGCGAAATGCTCGGATGATAGCTCACGTAGCACGGCTGGTGAAACATCACCTTGTCGCCGGGATTCACGAACGCGCGGCAGGCCAGATCGAGCGCCTCGCTCACGCCCACCGTCACGATGATCTGATCCTCGGGACGATAGCTGACGTTGAAATGCTCCTCGACATACGACGCGATCGCGCGCCGCAGCTCGAGCAGGCCGAGATTCGACGTGTAATACGTCTTCCCTTTCTCGAGCGCGTAGATCGCGGCCTCGCGAATATGCCACGGCGTCACGAAATCCGGCTCGCCCACGCCCAGCGAAATCACGTCCTGGCCCTTCATCTTGGCCACCAGTTCGAAGAAATCGCGAATGCCGCTCTTCGGCAGCGCGGACACGTGTCCCGCCACCCAACGTTTCGGGTCGTTGCTCATTTTGGAAATGGCCGGCCCGTTACGGCGCGACGTTCAGGCGTGAAGTCTGCGCCTCGTCGCCATTCAGCAGGAAACCCTGCTCCTTGTAGCAACGCAGCATGAAGTGCGTCGACGTCGAGAGCACCCCCTCGATGGTCGACAGCTTTTCCGACACGAACCCCGCCACCTTTTGCAGCGACGAGCCCCGCACAAACACGAGCAGGTCGTAACCGCCGGACATCAGGTAGCACGACTCGACTTCGTCGAAACGCGCGATCCGGTCCGCGAAGCGGTTGAACCCTCCCCCGCGCTCCGGCGTGATCTTCACCTCGATCACCGCGCGAACGGCGGCGGCGGCGGCGGCTTCGTGCGAAAGATCGAGCACCGGACGCCAGCCGAGGAAGATTTTATCTTTCTTCAACTGTTCCAGGTGCTGTTGAACTTCGGCTTCGGTCATCCCCGCGACCTTCGCCATCTGGCTGGTCGTGAGGCTGCCGCCTTCCGTCAAGAGCTTCAGAACAGGGTTCATAGGGGCGGCGGTTATCCGGCACTCCTCCGGCTTTGGCCAGCGTGAAATCGTTTTGCGCAAAAATGCGTAAAGCTCCGCCCAATCGCGCCGATTCTTTGCACCACACCGCCTGATGAAAATCTTGGTCGCCGACGACGAAGACGCATGCCGCGCACTCATCGCGGACATGTTCACGGATCAACCGTCCGTGGAGCTCACAATGACCCGCGACGGCGCCGAAGCCTGGTGGAAGCTCACCGAGCCCACCGCGCGCTTCGACGTCGCGATCTTCGACCTGCGCATGCCCGTCGTCGACGGGCTCGAGTTGATCGAACGCGTCCGCGGAACCGCCATGTTTCGACACCTGCCGATCATTCTGTGCACCGGCATCAACGACCGCGACACCGTCGGCCGCGCCGCCCGCTTCGCCATCAACCACTACGTCGTAAAGCCCTACAAGCCCGAAGCCATGCGCGAAAAGATCCGCGCCCTCGCTCCCCGCCACACCGTTTTCGTGTGAGTGGCTAATCCTGTAGGTGGCGCGCTCGCCGCGCCACGTAGCCGAAAACTGCAGACTCGCGCCCCTCCGCGGTTTGCGCTCCTTATGCGCGCATGTCCGAAGAGCCCGTCGCCCGCATTCCGTCCGAGGAGCCTGTTGTCGTCGCGCCGGCACCTCTGCTCACCTCCGGCCAGCGTCATGTCGTGGGTTTCGCGCTCACCCTGCTCGCCGTGCTCGGCACGATCGCGCTCTTCGTCGGCGCGCTCATCGTCATCGGCCAGTCGTTGAGTTTCTTCTCCAACGTCCTCTGGCCGCTCGCCGCCGCCGGGGTCCTCGCGCTCGTCCTGCGCCCGCTCGTCACCTGGCTGCAACGTCGCCTCCGCCTTCGCCGCCTCTCCGCCGTCATTCTCCTCTACGGCCTCTTCACGCTGGCGTTCACCGGCATGCTCGTCCTCGTCCTGCCGCCGCTCATCGACCAGACGATCAACTTCGTCCTCTACCTTCCGGCGCTCTGGGACAGCGTCTACACATATGTCCGCGAGCACTACCCGCAATGGATCATGCTCATCCAGCGGCAGCTCGATAATCCCACCGTTCGCCAGATCAGCGAAGCCGCCGTCGCGCAAACCCAGGATCTGTTCAAGACCGCCATGCCCTCGCTCAAGACCGCGACCGGCAGCGTGCTCGGGATCTTCGTTTTCTTCACCAACCTGTTCATCATCCCCATCTATCTGTTCTTCTTCCTTCTCGCCCGCCGCGAGGCCACCTCGGAGCTCCCAAAACACCTGCCGTTCGTCCGCCCCGTGCTGCGCGAGGACCTTGTTTTTCTCGCCCGCGAGTTCGTCGCCATCATCGAGGCCTTCTTCCGCGGCCAGCTCGTCATCGGCCTCATCATGGGCGCGCTCCTCGCGGTGGGCTTCACCATCATCGGCCTCAAATTTGGCCTCTTCATCGGCCTCGTCCTCGGCCTGCTCAACATCGTCCCCTACCTCGGCACGATCGTCGGCCTCGCTGTCACCCTTCCGATCGCGTTCTTCCAACCCGAAGGCGGCTGGCAGCTCATCGCGCTGGTGCTGCTCGTCGTTGTGATCGTGCAGGCGATCGAAGGCTGGATCCTCACCCCGAAAATCATGGGCCTGCAAACCGGTCTCCACCCCGTCGCCATCATCGTCGCCGTCTTCTTCTGGGGGACCGCCTTCGATGGCGTCCTCGGCATGCTCTTCGCCATCCCGTTGACCGCCTTCTTCGTCACCGCTTGGCGCCTCGTCCGGCGGAAATATTTTGCGCGTCCCGTCACCGTCGTAAGTTGACCGATGGTCGTCCACCGTCCGCCGCCACCGTCCGAATGCGCCCAGTGCGGCGCCGACATCCCGCCCCAAGCCCACGCCTGCCCCGAATGCGGCGCCGACGAACGCACCGGCTGGCGCGAATCATCAATCTACGACGGCCTCGATCTCCCCGAGGAAAACGATTCCGCCACACCCGCCCCCTCGATGCCCGACCGCCGCGTCAACGGCATCGCCTGGTATTGGTGGTGCATCGCCGTCGCCCTCCTCCTCTTCCTCGGGCTCACCTTCCTCGGCCTCCGCTGACGCCCCCGCCCCGCGCCCCGTCCGCCCCCTCGATCGTCACCACGCCCCCGCCCCACTCGCGCCGCCCCATCTTCAGAATGTCACTTAATAAGTGACAATTCACCCAACCCTCCCTGCGTCGACGTCCACATTGTCACTTATTAGGTGACAGCCTGTTCGTTCGCCCGCGGCGTGCATGGCCCGCACGCCGGACGAGATCGGACCCCCTTTGACGGTCGGAGCCGACGCGCTACGTTCCGCGTCGTGTCTTGGGACCTAAAATTCGATCACGGCATCTACCTCCCCCAACTCGACTGGTGGCTCGATGCTCACCTTCCCGTCGCACGCTCCTTCGTTTCCCACGCCCATTCCGACCACACCGCCCTCCATCGCGAAATCCTCTGCTCCGCCGGCACCGCGCGACTCATGCACGCCCGACTCCCCGGCGAACGCATCGAGCACATTCTCCCCTTCGGCCAGACCGAACAATTCACCGCCGACACCACCATCACGCTCCACCCGGCCGGCCACATCTTCGGTTCCACCCAAGCTCTCTTCGATCACGCCGCCCACGGCACGCTCCTCTACACCGGCGACTTCAAGCTCCGCCCCGGCCTCTCCGCCGAACCCTGCGCCACGCCGCACGCCGACACCCTGATCATGGAAACGACGTTCGGCCGCCCGCACTACGTCTTCCCTCCCACCGAAACAGTTCTCCAGGACATCGCCCACTTTTGCCACGAAACCCTCTCCGACGGCGGCACCCCCGTCCTCTTCGGCTACAGTCTCGGCAAAAGTCAGGAGCTCCTCAACGGCCTCGCCGCCGCGAAACTCCCCGTGATGCTTCACCCGCAAACCCTGAAGCTCACCCGCATCTACGAGGAACTCGGCCACACCTTCCCGTCGTATCGAGATTTCAACGTCACCGAGCTCACCGGCCACGTCGTCCTCTGCCCACCGCAAACGCGCGACTCCTCCTTCGTCCGCAACATCCCCCGCCGCCGCACCGCCATCGTCACCGGCTGGGCGATCGATCCCGGCGCGATTTATCGCTATCAGTGCGACGCCGCCTTCCCGCTTTCCGATCACGCCGACTTCCCCGACCTCCTTCGCTTCGTCGACCTCGTTCAACCGAAATGCGTCCTCACCGTCCACGGTTTCGCCGCCGATTTCGCCCGCACGCTGCGCGACCGCGGCATCGAAGCCTGGGCCCTCGGCCAGGACAACCAGCTCGAACTCGACGTCGCCATCCCCGCCGCGTCCGTGGGTGGCCCGCCCGCCGCACCACTCGTAGGTGGCGCGCTTGTCGCGCCACGTGAACCCACGACATCCCCCCGCACCACGCCCGACACCTTCACCCGTTTCGCCGTCACCGCCGACGCCGTCAAAGCCACCCCAAAAAAACTCGAGAAGATCGAAATACTCCGCGCCTATCTCGCCTCCCTCGCGCCCGGCGACGCCGCGAGCGCCGCCGTTTTCCTCACCGGCCGTTCCTTCCCTCAAACCGACCAGCGCAATCTCCAACTCGGTTGGTCGCTCATCAAACGCGCCGTCCTCGAAATCGCCGGCGCCTCCGACGCCGATTTCCGCGCAGCCTACCATCGCTACGCCGACGCCGGCGACGCCGCCGGCGCCCTCCTCTCTCAACGCTCAACTCTCAGCTCTCAACCCCCACCGGCACCCGCCACCCTCTCCGACCTCGCCACCTTTTTCGACCGCCTCGCCGCCGGCCGCGGTCCCGCGCCCAAACTCGACCTCCTTCGCGAACGTCTCGCCGCCCTCTCGCCCGACGAAGCCCGTTACCTCGTCAAAATCATCACCGGCGATCTCCGCATCGGTCTGAAAGAAGGGCTCGTCGAAGAGGCCATCGCCGCCTCCGCCGGCCAGCCCCTCGAAGCCATTCGCGAGGCCAACATGCTTAGCGGCGACCTCGCCGCCGTCACCCGCGCCGCCCGCACCGGAACTTTGGATACGATCCAACTCACCGTCTTCCACCCCCTCCAGTTCATGCTCGCCAGCCCCGAGCCCACCGCCGAGGCGATCGTCGAACGCTTCACCCAACTTCAAAACGGCGCCGCCTCCACCACCGCCTCCGATGAAGACGCGACGCCCCCACCGCGCGATCCATCCCCCCTTTCCATCTGGCTCGAGGAAAAATACGACGGCATCCGTTGCCAGCTCCACCAATCCGGCGAGCGCGTCGAGCTCTACTCGCGCGACCTCAACCGCATCACCGAACAATTTCCCGACCTCGTCCGCGCCGCCCGCGAACTCCCCGCCGACTTGATCGCCGACGGCGAGCTTCTCGCCTGGCGCGACGGCCGCGCGCTTCCTTTTTCCGAACTGCAAAAACGCCTCGGCCGCAAAGGCGGCGACGACTTCTTCCTCGGCGCCGAAATCCCCGTTTCCCTCACCTTTTACGATCTCCTCTGGCTCAACGGCCGAAATCTCCTGAGAGAACCCCTTCACGCCCGCCGCAGCCTTCTCGAGAGACTTCTGACCGCTCCGCCTGCTCCCTCTGCCCTGCTCCTTGCTCCCACGCGCGTCGCGCGTTCAGCTCCCGACATCGAAGCCGCTTTCCTCGCCGCCCGCCAGCGCGGCAACGAGGGCCTCATCGCCAAGGACCCCCACAGCCTCTACACGCCTGGCCGTCGCGGCCTCGCCTGGCTGAAACTCAAGAAAGCCTACGCCACCCTCGATGTCGTCGTCGTGGGCGTCGAATACGGCCACGGCAAACGCCGCGACGTCCTCAGCGACTACACCTTCGCGATCCGCGACGCCGAGCACGACAACCGCCTCCTCACCGTCGGCAAAGCGTATTCAGGATTAACCGACGCCGAGATCGCCACGCTCACCGAGCACTTCCTCGCCCACACGCTCGAAATTCGCGGCCGCTATCGCACCGTCGTGCCCGACACCGTTCTCGAAGTCGCCTTCGACATCATCCAGCCGAGTCGCCGCCACCAAAGCGGCTTCGCCCTCCGCTTCCCGCGCATCGCACGTCTTCGCCCCGACAAATCCCTCGCCGACATCGACACCCTCGAAACCTGCCGCCGCCTGGCCGCCGCCGACTTTGCGGCCGCTTCCCCGTAAGGGCGGGTTTCCGCCCCGCCCTCCCGTCGATGCTCACTCGCGTCACCGCTCCCGCCCTTTCGGAGTCGCAACTCTACGCCGCGCTCCATCCCGAACTCTCCCTATGGTTTAAAAATCGCTTCACCCACTTCTCGCCCGCCCAACGTCACGCCGTCCCCGAAATCCTCGCCCGCCACTCGCTCCTGCTCACCTCCCCCACCGGCAGCGGCAAAACCCTCGCCGCGTTCCTCTCCGTATTCGATTTCCTGGCACGCGCACACGACGTCCGCGCCCTGCCCAACGGCATTGTTGCCGTTTACGTCTCGCCGCTTCGCGCGCTCGCCTACGACCTCCGCAAAAACCTGCAACAACCCGCCGAAGAGCTCGGCTGGTCCTGGCTCCGCATCGGCGCCCGCACCGGCGATACCACGCCCAAGGAGCGCGCCCAACAACGCCGCAAACCGCCGCACATCCTCGTCACCACCCCCGAGTCTCTCACGCTCCTCCTCAGCCAGCCCAACTGGATGCCGGTGCTCGCCTCCGCTCGTTTCTTCATCGCCGACGAACTTCACGTCCTCGCCGACAACAAGCGCGGCGCCCTGCTCACCGTCGCCGCCGAACGCCTCCAGGAAGTCGTCACCACCGGCTCCGTCGCCATCTCCCATCTTCCAGCTCCCATCTCCGCGCCCTTGGGGCGCTTGGTCCGCATCGGCCTCTCTGCCACGGTCGCGCCGCTCGATACCGTCGCCGCCTTCCTCGTCGGCCCCGGCCGCCCCTGCCACGTCGTCGAGATCACTCAGGCCCGCCCCGCCCGCATCGAGGTCTTCTCGCCGCTGCGCGAGCACGCGTATCCGCCCGCCGGCTACACCGCCACGCGCGTCCTGAAGGAGCTCGGCACCCTGCTCCTCCGCCACGAAACCACGCTCATCTTCACCAACACCCGCAGTGGCGCCGAATCCATCGGCCTCCGCCTCAAGCAACTCCTGCCCGAATACACCGATCTCATCGAGGTCCACCACGCCTCCCTCGATCGCGGCATCCGCCTCGAGATCGAAGACCGCCTCAAGCGCGGCGAGCTCCGCGCCGTCGTCTGCTCCACCTCGCTCGAGATGGGCATCGACATCGGTTCGATCGATCTCGTCGTCATGGTGTCCGCACCCAAAGGCGTCGCCCGCGCTCTCCAGCGCATCGGTCGCTCCGGCCACTCGATGGGCCGCATCTCCCAAGGCCTGCTCGTCGCGAGCAACATCAACGATCTCGCCGAATGCGCCGTCACGGCCCGCATGATGGCGCGACGCGAGCTCGAGCCCGTCAAGGTCCACGAAAACCCGTCCGACGTCCTAGCCCAGACCCTCGTCGGCCTCGCCGTCTTCGCCTCCGTCACGCCCGACGAAGCCTTCGCCCTCGTCCGCCGCAGCTATTCCTTCCACACGCTCGCCCGGTCCCAATTCGATCGCGTCCTCCGCTATCTTCGCGGCGGCGGCGTGTCCTTGGAACGCAACTACGAAGACGTTTTCGGCAAGGTCCGCCTCGATTCCGCCGGTCACCTCGCGCTCCCGCACCCGCGCGTCGCCCGCGATTTCTACCAAAACATCGGCACCATCAACACCGAGCAGATGGTCCAGGTCCGTCTCGGTCGCCGCGCCCTCGGGCAAATCGAGGAATCGTTCATGAAGAACATCCGCATCGGCGATCTCTTCGTCCTCAACGGCCGCACCGTCCGCCTTGTCAAAGCCCACCTCCTCACCGCGCACGTCGTCGCCGCCGACAGTTCCCTGCCCACCGTCCCGCGCTGGTATGCCAACAAAATGCCGCTCGCGTCCGGCCTCGCCGCCGAAGTCGTTCGCCTCCGCACCGGGCTCGCCGCGCGCCTCGCGGTTTCCACCGCCGCCGCCCTCGACTTTCTCACCTCCGATTACCATTTCACGCCCGCCAATGCCCGAGCGCTCGTCGAACATTTCCTCCTTCAATCTCAAATCTCCGTCATCCCCACCGCCGGCCTCTTCCTCGTCGAGCTGTATCGGGAAGGCGACTACCTGCACTATTTCTTCCACGCCCTCATCGGTCGCTCCGCCAACGACGCCCTTTCGCGCATCGTCGCCCAGCGCGTCCAGCAAACCAAGGGCGGCAACGCCCTCGTCACCATCGACGACTACGGCTTCCTCCTCAGCCTGCGCTCCTTTCAATTCATGTCGTCCGGCGACCTTCGCACGCTCTTCCGCCCCGAAGACGCCGAAGCCGATCTGCGCACCGCGCTTGCCGAGGCCTCCCTGGTCAAATGGCAATTCCGCGGCGTCGCCCAGACCGGCCTCATGGTCCCGCGACGCGTCCGCGGCGCCGAGCGCGGGGCCCGCATGCTCCAGTGGAGCTCGGAAATCCTCTTCGAGGTCCTCCGCAAACACGAACCCGACCACCCGCTCCTCGTCGAAGCCTACGCCGAAGCCACGCTCCGCTTCCTCGATCTGCCACGCGCGCTCGCGTTTCTCGACACGGTTCACACGCAGCCCTGGGACGTTCGCGAGATCGATCGCGTCAGCCCGTTTTCCTTCGGCATCTACGTCAGCAAAATCAAAGAAACCATGACGCTCGAAGATCCCGAAACCACCATCGAACGCCTCTACCACGCCATGTATGGCGAGCGCCCGGCCGCCCCACCCGTTCCCCCACCGCGCCCGCCCGCGCTTCCTCCGGTAAGCACCCCTTTCCACCAGGCTTGAGATTTTAAGTTTCCCTGGAGCTTGGATCTTGGTCCTTGGATCTTCTCTCGTGACCCCGCCCCGCCTCGAATTCCACCCCGGCCTCTGGATCGACTCCCGTCTCGCACTCTGGCTCGCCGGTCCGCGCCTGCTCGTCGTCGCGGATCTGCACTGGGGCTACGTCGAAAGCCACCGCGCCCGCGGCAACCTCCTCCCCGCCTGGGGCGACGCCGACATCGCCCAACGTCTCTCCTCCCTCGTCGCCGATTACCAACCCGCCGAAATAATCTGGCTCGGCGATTCGCTCCACACGCTCGACGGCCACCACGCCGCCGACGCCTTTCTTCGCAACGCGCACACCCCCGTCACCCTCATTGGCGGAAATCACGACGCCCGCTGGTCGCACGCCGCAAACCGCACCTCCGTCATCCGCGACCGCTTTTATTTTCACCACGGCGATCGCCCTGACGCTCACCAGATCCCCGCCGGCCACATCGAAGTCATCGGCCATTTTCACCCTGCTCTCGCCCTCACCGATGCGGCCGGCACGCACCTAAAACTCCCCGCGCTCGTCGTTTCACCCCGGCGTCTCATCCTCCCGGCGTTCTCGCCGTGGGCCGCCGGCATGCCGTGGCATCCGGATTCTCCCGATGAAATCGTCTACGGAATTGGCACGAAACGAATCTTTACAGTGTCACCCGTGCTTCACCAAAAACAACCCTTCCGCCCATGACCGTCCTCCGCCTCCTCTTCTTCACCGCGCTCTGTGCGCTCCCCGCCGCCGCGGCCGAGCAACTCGGACTGCGCGACGGCGAGGCGCTCACTTACCGCGTCAGCTGGGGCATTTTTCAGAAGGCCGGCGAAATCAAGATCAACACCGCCAGCGAGACCAACGACGGCATTCCGCAAACGGTCGTCACCACCAGCACCTCGACGACCGGCGTCCTCAAGCGCCTCTTCCCCTTCACCGCCCGCGCCGAATCGATCTTCAACCGCAACACCGGCCGCCTCGAGGTGCACACCGAAGCGAGCGCCAGCGGAAAGAAGCGCACGAATCTCGCGCTGGTCTTCGATTACGACGCGCTCACCGCGCGCTACAGCGATTTCGTCGAGCCGCACAAAAACACCACCGTCCCGATCCCGCCGCCCGGCTATCCGAAGGATCTCATCACGACCCTCATTCACACCCGGACCTGGAATCTCCAACCCGGCGAGAAACGCGATGCCGACGTCGTCTTCGAAGACGACATCTACCAGCTCACCATCCACGCCCTCGGCTACGAAACCGTCGAAACCCCGCTCGGCCGCTTCAAAACCTTGAAGCTCGAACCGCGCATGGAAAAGACGCCGCCACTCGGCATGTTTCGCCGCGGCTCGAAGGTCCATGTCTGGATCGCCGTCGAGGACGACCGCCGCCTGCCCGTTAAATTCGAGGTCGAATTCAAATTCGGCGCCGGCGTCTCCACGCTCATCGACTACCAGCCGCCCGAAGCCGCCGAACGGTAGGGCGCCGCCACAGCCCGAAATCCCCCGCGGAGCGTGTTGGGGAAACAAATCCGACCGAAGTAGGCCGCCCGCTCGCGGGCGCTTCATATCCCGCCCGCGTCGCCGCCTCACCGCCCCCACACAAACCGCCACGGTTTCTTCGCCCAAATCTCCCCCGCGTAGTCCACCCCGATCCGCGCGGTCACGACGACTTCCCTTCGCGGCACCTTCACCCCGCGATCCTCGATCCACAGTCCCGTTTCCGGCGTCGCCAGCTTCGCATTCAGCCCCCGCCCGATTTCCATCTGTTTCGTCACGCGTCCCGGGCCCACGATGCTCTCCACCCCGCGAATCAACACCGCGGCCGGCCAGTCCTTCGGCCCGACCACGAGATTCAGCATCTCGTGGATCCCGTAACATAAATAGACATACCAAACACCGCCCGACTCATAGAGCACCCGCGTCCGCGCCGTCCGTCCCGCGCGCGCGTGGCACGCCCGATCTCCCTCGCCGTCGTAGGCCTCCACTTCGGTGATCGTCCGCGCGATCGCTTCGCCGTCGCCTCGTTGCCGCACCAGATGTTTTCCGAGCAACCACCGTGCGGTCTCGACGGTCGGTCGCTCGCACAATTCCTTCGCTTCGATCACGCGGCCCATCCCTCATTGATTCGAGACAAACGTTCGTGAACGCAACCCCCGCCACCGAGAGCCTCAGTCCCTATCGCCGGCGCAAGGCCGACCTCCAGCGCAGTCTCGATCTTTGCGTGCGCGACGGCTTCGTCGCCATGCCCATCGTCACGATGTCGCTCCCGGTGAACGTCTTCATCACCGCCCTCGTCACGAAGGGCTGGGAACTCCCGAAACCCGCCATCGGTTTGCTCACCGCCATGCCGTTTCTGGCGAACTTCGTGCAGGTTTTCCTCGTCCCGTTTCTGACGCGCCTCCGTCCGCCCAAGACGCTCACGATCGTCAACGCCTCCCTTAACGCGCTCTGCTGGCTCGCCCTCGCCGGCTTGCTCGAGTTTCTCCCGCGCGATCGCCCCGATCTCGCCGCGCGCACCTTCACGACGTGGTTTTTCTTCGCCAGCATTTTCGGCGCGCTCGCCGGCGTCACTTGGAACGCCTGGATCCAGGAGTGGGTCCCCGCACGGCTTCGCGGCAAATACTTCGGCCGTCGCAACCGCGTCCTGCAGATTTCGCTGCTCTCGTTTCTCCTCGGCGCCGGCTGGATCCTCGCCCGTTGGGACTACGCCGTCGGCGCGTTCCAAGCCATCATCGTCGGCGCCGTCGTGCTGCGCGCGTTCTCGATCTACTCGCAGTGGATCAGCCCGACGCGCCCGCACCGCCCCTTCGTCGCCCCGAAACTCTCGCTCGCCGAACAGTTCGGCGTCGTCAAACGCGCGCGCTCCTTCCTCTGGTTCATCGCCTTCGGCGCCGTCTGGTCCTTCGCCGCCAACTGCTTCGGCCCGTTCTATCACGTGTTCATGTTCGAACAGCTCAACCTCTCCGCGTGGGACGTCGGCATCCTTTCGACCATCTCCGCCCTCGGCGGCGCCCTCGCGCTCCCCGCCTGGGGTCGCCTGCTCGACCACTTCGGCAACCGCCCCGTCATGGTCTTCTCCCTTCTCGTCTGGCAAACCGTCAACCTGCTGTGGTGTTTTCTCACCCCCGAGAACAACACCATCGTCTACCTCATCTGGGCCGTCGGCGGCATGACGTCCATGGGCGCCATCGCCAGCTCCGGTTTCGTCCTCGGCCAGTTCACGATCCTGCTCCGCCTCCTTCCGCTCGAAGCCAAGAGCCTCGCCATCGGCCTCAACCTCGCCGTCACCTCGCTGTCCGCCGCGATCGCGCCCATCCTCGGCGGCCTCGTCCTGCGCTGGGGCTTCCAGCGTTTCGACGATCCCGTCGCCGTCTACCACGCAGCGTTCGTCGTGCAGCCTCTCCTCGCCGTCGCCGGCTGTCTCCTCCTCCTCCGCGTCGAAGAACCGCGCGCCAGTCCGCTCACCATGGTCTTCGGCGCCATGCGCAACATCCGCACGCTCAGCGGCGTCCTCGGCCTCGACTTCCTCGTCAACTACGTCTTCTACCGTCAACCGAAGCGATGAGCGCCCCTCCGCACCTCTACACGCTCACCGGCAATCTTCTCGCCGAGCGCACCCTCGAATTCTCCCGCTGGGCCCCCGGCAAAACCCAGCGCGCCGCCTCCGAGACTTTCCAGGTCGGCGGCAAGGGCATCAACGTCTCGAAAATGCTCACCCGCCTCGACCTCGCCAACACCGCCCTCTGCTTCACCGGCGGCGCGCCAGGCGCCGAGTGCGACGCCTGGCTCCGCCGGTGTTCATTCAACTTCCGCGCGTTCGATACCGGCCGGCCGACACGCAGCGGCACCGTCGTCCGCGCGCCCGGTCAACCCGAGACGACATTCCTCGGTCCCGATGTCACTCCTTCCCCCGCCGCCATCGCCGCCTGCGCCGCGTTTCTCGACGACCAACCCGACGACAGTCTGCTCGCCATCTGCGGCAGCCTCCCCGGCTGGGACACCGCCGATTTCGATCCGCTCCGCCAGACGCTCGACCGCTGGCTCGAGCGCGGCACGCTCGCCGTCGACACTTACGGCCCGCCACTCGCCTGGTTCGCCACCCGCCCCGTCGCGCTCATCAAGGTCAACGCCACCGAATTCCGCACGCTCCACGACGCCCTTCAACCGCTCGCCAAATCGCTCGCCGAGATGACCGCCCGTTCCCCGGCGCGCGCCTGGATCGTCACCGACGGCCCCGGCCCCGTCTGGTTCGCCACCCCGAACGAACCGCCCGCCAGCCTCGCCCCGCCCGCCGTGAAGGAAGTCTCCGCCACCGGCTCCGGCGACGTCCTCTTCGCGAGCGTTCTGCGCGCGCTCTTTGTGACGAGGGTTTCGCTCCACGACGCCGTCGCCGCCGCGATCCCCATCGCCGCCGCCAACGCCGCTCATCCCGGCATCGCCGAATTTCCCTAGCGCCGCATCCGCCCCGCCCCTGAGTTCGGTCGAACCTCTCCGCGCACGCGCTGTCCTTGCGAAAAGATCGTAATGAAAAAAACGGCGATCATCATCCTCGGTTTCGTCGTGATCGTCGTGTCCGTTGTCACGTATCGCGCCTATCGCAATCGCGCCGATCGTGAGCTCGCCGCCCGTCGTGCCCTCATTTCGCAGCGCGACGCCACCGTCCAGCAGCGCAGCGGCGCCGAAAAAGAGGCCCAGCGCCTCGCCGCACTTCAGGCTCAACAAGAAGCCGAAGCCGCCGCCAACGCCATCGCCGACCTCCGCGCCCGCGAAGCCGCCGAAGCCGAACGCCGCGCCGCCGCCGAAGCCGAACTGCTCCGCCTCCACGCCGAACTCGAGCGGCTCCGCCGCGAGAGCCAGGCCATGATCGAACAAACCAAAAACCTCACCGCCAGCCGCCCCAACGAATTCGCCGCCGTCGACGCCGCCCGCGAAGAAGCGCTCGCCCGCGTCAAGGCCCTCGAAACCGAGAAAAACGAAATCGCCGACCGCCAGGCCGCCCACGCCGCCGCCCTCGCCGAGCAACTCGAGAAGGAAAAAGCCGCGCAGGAACGCGCTTCCAATTACCGCGCGATGTCCCGCCGCTAGCCCTCCGCCCCGCGCTCGCTCCGCACCCAAATTATCCTTGCTTTCACAAAACCGAAACCGCTTTATCCGCGGTTTTATTTTATGAAAGCGACGATCAAAACCCAGGGGCAGCAGTTCACTGTCACCGAGGGAGACATTCTTGTCGTTAACCGCTACCCCAATACGGAAGCCGGTGCGACGGTGCAAATTAACGAAGTCCTCGCCAGCGGCGAAGGCGACAATTTCAAAATCGGCACCCCGACCCTCGCTGGTGCCTCCGTCTCGGCCAAGATCCTCGAGAACAAACGCGGCCCGAAGGTCATCGTTTTCAAGAAAAAGAAGCGCAAGGGCATGGAGCGCAAACGCGGCCACCGCCAGGAGCTTTCCGTCATCAAGATCGAGTCCATCACCCTCTAAAGGAATCACCCGTCATGGCGCATAAAACAGGTCAGGGATCATCGTCCAACGGTCGCGAGAGCAAATCGAAGCGACTCGGCGTGAAAGTCTTCGGCGGGCAGTCCGTCACCGCCGGCACGATCATCATCCGTCAACGCGGCACCAAGCTCCACGCCGGTCGCAACGTCGGCACCGGTCGCGATTGGACGCTCTTCGCGCTCAAGGATGGCGTCGTCAAATACGACAAGCCCCACCGCCGCGTCGAAATCGTCCAGAGCTAAGCTCTTCGCCGTTCCCGGCATTGCCGGATTGGTCTATTTCAAAGCGCCGCACCCGCGGCGCTTTTTCTTTTTGCGCATTTCGCCGCCCCCGCGACGCTCGCACACGTGAACCCCCAGCGGCTCGCCGAGCTTCAACGCCAACGCGACCTCGTTCGCGAACACCTCGCCTGGCTCGACCGCGAAATCGCCCGCGAGCACAACCCCACGCCCCAAGCCGCCGCTCCCGCCGTCGCCGTCGTCACCGTTCAACCCGCGCCAGCCTCTTCGCCACCCCCACCCGATTCCCTCCCCGAGCCCGATCCCGTCGCTTCCGCAGCCGCCGCCCGTCGCGGCTGCCTGCTCCTTTTCGTCGGCGCCCTCGCCCTCCTCGCCCTCGGGCTCACCGCGATCTACTTCCTCCGCTACCGCGATCGTCCGCTCTTTTTTGCTCCGACGGAGTCGATCTCACCTTGAGCGGTGCGGCGCCACCTCGACGCCGCCACCCTTCCACTTCATCCACACTCACGTCAGGGTTTTACCGTCCCACTTTTTCGAAACACTCCCGCCACACGCCGGTCTAGCGCTATCATCTTGAACAGCGCAGCGCTGCCCGCGACGGAAAGTCCTCCAGACGAGATTCTGACCAACGTGCGCCGGATCTACCGGCGTATTTGCCTGCTGCGCGCCACCGGTCGCCACTCCGAAGCCCTCGACATCGAAATCGACGAATTTTCCCGCGCCCTCGCCGCCGCGCACGATGCCGGCGTCGCCGAGCACCGCACGTCCGCCGCGATGTCCGAAGAATCCGCCCGCGTTACCCAAGCCGCCACCCTCGCCGAAGTCCTCGCCCCACTCCTCGCCGAAAAACTTCGCGACACCTCCACGCCCCTCGCCGCTCCCGCCGTCGCTCAAGCTTCGCCCACCCCCTCCGCCCCTCGCGCGACCGTCAACCGCCCCACTCCCACCCCGTCACCCGCTTCTCCTGCACCCGCGCCGGGCTCCGGTGCGCCCAGCATCACCGATCTTCTCGACGGCATGCTCGCCCTCGAGTCTCCCTCCGCCGCCCAACGCCCCCGGCGCTAATCATTCCCGCTTCGACGCCCAGGTCATACATCACATCAACCCCGTTTATTCTTATGTCCACCACCGCCCACGTCGATAAACCGCTCGCTGCCGCCGTTCCCGCCAACTCGCCGAACGTCAGCGCGTCGAAGCAGTCCTCCAACGCCCAAAAAGCCAAGACCATCCTCGTCGGCTTCGATTTCGGCACCAACAAGTCCTGCGTCCTCGCCGGACCCGCCGGCAGCACCGACATCGCCGTCAGCAAGGTCGTCCCCACCGTCGTCGGCTACGTGAAGGACGGCATCGTCGACGGCATCGTCGCCGGCAACCGCGCCACCCTCTTCGGCGAAGACGCGCTGCAAAACATGCTGCACGTCCGCCTCGTCCACCCGATGACCCACGGCGTCGTCTCCGACCCCACCGCCGGCCGCGACTTCCTGAAACATATTCGCTCCCTCGCCGATCCCACCGGCAACGCCGAGATCCGCGCCGTCATTGGCATCCCCGCCAACGCCACCGATCAAGCCCGCGAAGACATTCGCCGTTCCGCGTTCGGCATTTTCGACCGCATCATTCTCATCCCCGAGCCGTTCCTCGCCGCCCTCGGCTACCGCGACGACGGCCGTCTCGGTCAGTCCAACTACATCGATCCCGTCGTAAACTCGCTCTTCGTCGACATCGGCGGCGGCACGTCCGACCTCTGCCTCGTTCAAGGCTACTTCCCGACTCCCGAAGACCAGATCAGCATCGCCTTCGCTGGCGACGCCATCGACCAGCTCCTCCAGTCGGAAATCGACCGCAATTATCCCAACAACGGCCTCTCATCCCACAAGGTCCGCGAAATCAAGGAAACGCACGGCTACGTCGGCCCCAGCCGCGCCCCCGTTCCCGTGAAGGTCGTCATCGGCGGCAAATCGCACACCATCGAGCTCGGCGACGCCCTCGCCAATTCCGCCAACGCCCTGATCGATAAAATCTATCCCGCGCTCACGACCCTTATCCAGCGCGCCTCGTCCGACTCCGTCGTCACGCTGCTTCAGAACATCATCATCACCGGCGGCGGCTCGCAGATCAAAGGCATCGATACGCTGCTGCAAAAGAAGCTCACCGAAGACGGCTACGAGTCCCCGCGCGTCCGCGTCGCCGGCCAGGACTACAAACGCTACGTCGCCCTCGGCGCTCTCAAAGCCGCCCGCGCCGCCCGCGACAACCAATGGCAGGTTCTCCTCGGTTAAGCCAAATTCGACACCTGTTGGTGGAGCCCGACGTCTCGTCGGGCTTTTTTTTGCGCTACTCCGCACGGTCGCGAAACGACCGTGCTTAGCTCGCCGCCGGATAACTCCCCATCCACTTCACCAACGGACAAAACGTCCGCAGCTCCGCGACCGCACTCTTCATGTTCGGGTCGTCGTAGTGACCCGTCACATCGAGGAAGAAATAATAATCCCACGGCCGCTTCTTGCTCGGGCGCGACTCGATCTTTGACAGATTGATCCCGCGATTCGCCAGCGGCATCAGCATCTTCAGCAACGCCCCCGAGTGCGACGCCGCCTCGTCGCCGAGCGACACCAGCAAACTTGTGAGATCTTTCCCGCCGCCCACCGCGCCCGACGCCTTCTTTCCGATCACGAAAAACCGCGTCGTGTTGTCCGCCTTGTCCTGGATATTCCGCTCCACGACCGGCACCCCGTAGTGCTCCGCCGCCAACTCGCCCGCAATTGCCGCCACCCCGCGCTCGTCCTTCGCCATCTGCACCGCGCGCGACGTGCTCGGCGCATCGACGAGCTGCGCATGCGGCAAATGCCGCTGCAGCCAATGCCGGCACTGCGCCAGCGCCTGGTCCTTCGAATACACCCGCTCGATCTCCTCCAACCGCGAGTTCGAGATCAGCGCATGACTGATCTCCAAATAAATCTGCGCGACGATCTTCAGGTCGCTCTCGACGAAACTATCCAACGCCTCGCGCACCGACCCTTCCGTCGAATTCTCGATCGGAATCACCGCGTAGTCGGTTTCGCCCTTCTCCACCGCCGTGAAGATATCGCTCACCGTCGCCATCGCGTGATAATCCACGCTCGCCCCGAACTTCTTCAGCGCCGCCGCATGCGTGTTGCTCGCCTCCGGCCCGAGATACGCGATCATCAGCGGCTTCTCGAGCGCGATCGCCGCCGACATGATCTCGCGATAAATTGCGCGCAGCGCCTCGTTCTTGATCGGCCCTTCGTTTTGCCCCGTCACCTTGCGCAGCACCGCGTCTTCGCGTTCCGCCACGTAAATCTGACCGCCCTGGCTGCGCTTCAGTTTCCCGATCTCCGCCGCCAACGTCAGCCGCTCGTTCAAAATCCGAACGAGTTCGCCGTCCAACTTGTCGATCTGCGCCCGAATCGCTGAAAGGTCCATGGTCAGTTCGCCGCCGGCTTTTCTTCCGTCTCCTCATCCGCAGCAGAACGCGCAGACGTTTCGCCCTCCGTCTCCACCTTGTCACCCGATTCTGGTTCCTTGTCACTTGCCGCCGCGCCGGCCTCCAACGGCAACTGTTCGTCCGCCAGCCCCATGTCCGTATCCGTCAACGACGGCGGGTGCATCGCCGTTTTCAGCCACTCGTCGATCTGTCGCGACGACAACACATCCGACGCCGGCAGCTCATCGAGCGACTTCACGCCGACAAACTCCAGAAACTTGTCCGTCGTCCCATACTGAATCGGACGCCCCGGCAAATCCGCCCGCCCGACCACGTAAACCAACTCCCGCTCGAGCAGCTTGTTGATGCCCGCCTCCGCCGACACCCCGCGAATCGTCTCGATCTCGCCGCGCGTCACGGGTTGCCGATACGCCACGATCGCGAGCGTCTCGATCGACGACTGGCTCAGTTTCACCGGCGGCGGCTCCGACCTCAAAATCCGCACCCACCGCGCAAACCGCGGATGCGTCACCAACCGAAATCCGCTGTTCCCCTCGATCAACAGCAGCCCTTCATCCGCCGTCCGCAAATCCGCCGCGATCTGATCCATCGCCTCCCGAATCTGCGTCCCCGTGATCAACGACGGCACCTCCGCATAAAGCTCCGGATCCTCCGCCGGCTCCGCGATCACTTCAACCGCGTCCGGCACTTCCGTCGACGGAGACGCCGTGCCCTCACCACGCTCCGCCGCCGCATCCGCCGCTTCACCCGGCACAGGCGCCCTCTTCTCCTGCTCCTCTTCCTCATTCGGCATCGTCGACCCCGCCTCGTGAAACCGCGTGAACGCCGCCTGGATATCCTTCACCGACAACGGCTGGTTCGACGACAACAGCAACGCCTTGAGCACCTTTTTCAGATTGAAAGCCATGCGGGTAGAGCGGCCGAGTGAACAATCCGCCGCGCACGACACGCAATCACGAAAACCACCGCCGCGCCGCCGCGCGCGGCGGAAGCTCCAAGATCCAAGCACCAAGCTCCAGAGAAGCTCCAAATCCCAAATCTCGGCCTCGCCCTTTTTTTGGAACTTGGCTCTTGGTTCTTCCCTGGAGCTTGGATCTTGGTGCTTGGAGCTTTTTTCCCACCCTCTGTGCCGGGTGCCGCCACAATCACGTCTTGCCCGCCTCCGCACGCCTGGCCCATCGTCCCCGTTTCCTCATGAGCACCCAGCCCACGAACGAGATCCCCCGGCCCCATTCCTCCGTGGTTGTCGACGGCAACGACCGCGCGCCCGCCCGCTCGATGCTCCGCGCCGTCGGCTTCACCGACGACGATTTCAAGAAGCCGCAAATCGCCGTCGCCTCCTCCGCCAGCGACATGACGCCCTGCAATGTCCACCTCGGCGACCTCTCTCAACACGCGCAAAAGGGCGTCGCGGCCGCCGGCGGCAAGCCGGTCTATTTCAACACCATCACCGTCACCGACGGCATCAGCATGGGCACGCAGGGCATGCGCTACAGCCTCGTGTCCCGCGAGGTCATCGCCGACTCCATCGAAACCGCCGTCGCCGCCGAGGGTTTCGACGGCCTCGTCGCAATCGGCGGCTGCGACAAAAACATGCCCGGCGCGATGATCGCCATCGCCCGCCTCAACCGCCCCGCCGTCTTCGTCTACGGCGGCACCATCCTCCCCGGCTTCACGCCCGGCGATTGCGACAAAAAGAAGCCCCTCGACATCGTCTCCGTCTTCGAAGCCGTGGGCAAACACGCCAAGGGCGAACTCGACGCCGCCGGCCTGAAGGAGGTCGAATCCAGCGCCATCCCCGGCCCCGGTTCCTGCGGCGGTATGTATACCGCGAATACGATGGCGTCCGCCATCGAGGTGCTCGGCATGAGCCTGCCCAACAGCAGCGCGCAGCTCGCCATCGGCGAGGAAAAGCGCCGCGACTGCGAGCGCGCCGGCGCCGCCGTCGTCAACCTCCTGAAGCGCGGCATCAAGCCTCGCGACATCATGACGCGAAAGGCCTTCGAAAACGCCATCCTCGTCTGCACCGCCCTCGGCGGCTCCACCAATCTCATCCTCCACCTGCTCGCCATCGCCCACGCCGCCCACGTCCCGCTCACGCTCGACGATTTCAAGACCCTTGGCGAACGCGTCCCGCTCCTCGCCGACCTGAAGCCTTTCGGCCGCTACAACATGAGCCACCTCATCCGCGTCGGCGGCATCCGCCCGATGATGAAGCTGCTCCTCGACCGCGGTCTCCTCCACGGCGACTGCCTCACCGTCACCGGCGAAACCATCGCCGAAACGCTGAAGGACGTTCAACCCTACGGCGCGTATCCGAACGAACAGGACATCATCCGCCCGTGGGACAACCCCATCAAAAAGGAAACCCACCTCCGCGTCCTCCGCGGCAACCTCGCTCCCGAGGGCGCCGTCGGCAAGATCACCGGCAAGGAGGGCCTCTACTTCAAAGGCACCGCCAAGGTTTACGAGGGCGAGGAAGACGCGCTCAAAGGCATTCTCCGCGGCGACATCGTGAAGGGTGACGTTGTCGTCATTCGCAACGAAGGCCCCGTCGGCGGCCCCGGCATGCGCGAAATGCTCTCGCCCACCAGCGCCGTCGCCGGTCGCGGGCTGATCAAGGATGTCGCCCTCATCACCGACGGCCGCTTCTCCGGCGGCAGCCACGGCTTCGACGTCGGCCACATCACCCCCGAAGCCGCTCGCGGTGGTCCCATCGGCATCGTGCGCACCGGCGACATCATCGAAATCGATGCCGTGAAAAACACGATCAGCCTGCTCATCCCCGACGCCGAATACGCGTCGCGCATGTCCGCCTATAAACCTCTCCCGCCCCGCGAGACCCGCGGCGTCCTCGCCAAATACGCCAAACTCGTGAGCACCGCCTCCGAAGGCGCCGTCACCGACAAATACCTCTGATCCCAAACACCGCCCGCGGAACACGCCAAACGACGCGAACAACCTTTACCTTTCGCGCCTCTTGGCGTGTTTCGCGGGCGACTCTTTTCCTCCCATGTCCTGGACTCGTTTCAAAACCCACTTCTACCATAACGCCGACCTCGGCGTTTCGCTCGACATCAGCCGCATCCCCTTCCCCGACGATTTCCTCACGTCGATGGAGCCGCGCCTACAGGAAGCGTTCACCGCGATGTCAGCCCTCGAAGGCGGCGCGATCGCCAACCCCGACGAGAACCGCATGGTCGGCCACTACTGGCTCCGCGCTCCGCACCTCGCCCCCACGCCCGAGCTCACCACCGAAATCACTTCGACCCTCGCCGCGATCAAGGATTTCACCGCGAAAATTCACTCCGGCGAAATCTCCGGCCCCAAGGGTAAGTTCAAAAATCTCCTCGTCATCGGCATCGGCGGCTCCGCCCTCGGCCCACAGCTCGTCAGCCACGCCCTCGGCCGCCCGCGCAAGGACAAGCTCGCGATCCACTTCTTCGACAACACCGACCCCAACGGCATCGACTACGTCCTCGACCAGCTCCGCAACCAGCTCGCGAAAACCCTCGTCGTCGTCATCTCGAAATCCGGCGGCACCGCCGAGACGCGCAACGGCATGCTCGAAGCCATCGCCGCCTTCCGCACCGCCAATCTCGACTACACCAGGCAATTCGTCGCTGTCACCGGCGCCGGCTCGAAGCTCGACCAGACCGCCGTATCCGAAAATTGGTTAGCTCGTTTCGCCATGTGGGACTGGGTCGGCGGCCGCACCTCCGAACTCTCCGCCGTCGGCCTCCTCCCCGCCGCCCTGCAAGGCATCGACATCCAGGCCATGCTCGACGGCGCCGCCGCGATGGACGACGTCACGCGCTTCCCCAATACCGCGCAAAACCCCGCCGCCCTCCTCGCCCTGATGTGGTTCTTCGCCACCGACGGCCGCGGCGCCAAGGACATGGTCGTCCTCCCCTACAAGGACCGCCTCCTCCTCTTCTCGCGCTACCTCCAGCAACTCGTCATGGAGTCGCTCGGCAAGGAATTCGATCTCAAGGGCAACGTCGTCAACCAGGGCATCGCCGTCTACGGCAACAAGGGCTCGACCGACCAGCACGCCTATGTCCAGCAACTCCGCGAGGGCGTGAACAACTTCTTCGTCACCTTCATCGAGGTCCTGAAGGACCGCGACGCGAAGTCCTCGCTCGAGGTCGAGCCCGGCGTCACCAGCGGCGATTACCTGCAGGGCTTCTATCTCGGCACTCGCGACGCCCTCAGCGAAAAAGACCGCCACTCGATCACGCTCACCGTCCCCGACGTTTCGCCGCGCACGCTCGGCATGCTGATCGCGCTCTACGAACGCGTCACCGGCCTCTATGCCACCTTGGTCGGCATCAACGCCTACCACCAGCCCGGTGTCGAAGCCGGCAAGAAAGCCGCCGGCAGCGTCATCGCACTCAAGAAACGTGTCGTCGCCCAGCTGCAGTCGAGCCCCGGCACATTCGCCACCGCCGAGGAACTCACCGAAAAACTCGGCCCCGACGTTTCCACCGAACTCGTTTTCAAGATCCTCGAACACTTGGCCGCCAACAAATCCACCAACATCAAAAAACGCGCCAAAACCCCCTGGCATCTCTCCCAATACGCCGCCCGGCAGGGTGAGGCGTCCCCGCCGACCGCCGTCCCACCGACAGCATCTTAAACCGCCAGCCTTGCAGAACCCCCATTCCCCCGTATTAACCTACGCGATCCAATGATCTCCAAGAAAACCCTGCTCGGCCTGCTGCTGCTCGCGATTGTCTCGCTGTCCGTCGGTTGCATGTCCGCCCCGCGCGACAGCTCGATTCCGTGGAGCCGCCCCGCCGATTGGGAAGGCCAGATCCCGGGCATGAGCGGCAGCGGTCTCGGCCGCTAAACGCTCACGATTCCCTTGCCACGGCCCCGAATATTTCGGGGCCTTTTTTTTATTCATTCGGTCCAACGATGGAAAACGCCTCCCTCACCCCGCAGCCCGGCCACCTCTACGTCGTCGCGACGCCCATCGGAAATCTCGCCGACCTCACCGAGCGCGCGCGCGCGATCCTCACCGCCGTCGACCTCGTCGCCTCGGAAGACACCCGCACCACCGGGGCGATGCTCAACCGCCTCGGTTTCCACAAAACCCTCGTCGCCTACCACGAGCATAACGAAACCGAAACCGCCGAGCGCCTCGCCGACCAACTCGCCGCCGGGAAATCCATCGCCCTCGTCAGCGACGCCGGCACGCCCGCCATCAGCGACCCCGGATTCCGCCTCGTCCGCGCCTGCCGCCGCCGTCATCTCCCCGTCATCCCCGTCCCCGGCCCCAGCGCCCTCACCGCCGTCCTCAGTGCCAGCGGGCTTCCGACCAACGGCTTTCTCTACGTCGGTTTCCTCCCGCCCAAATCCGCCGCGCGCATCGCCTTCTTCGAAAAGTATCGCGATTTCGATTACACGCTCGCCCTCTACGAAAGCTGCCACCGCATCGACAAGGCCGTTGACGAAATCGTCGCCACCCTCGGCGAGCAGCGCACGATTTGCCTCGCGAAAGAAGTGACCAAACTCCACGAAACCTTCCTCGTCGGCCCCGCCGCCTCCGTCCGCGACCGCCTCGCCAAACTCAGCCTCAAAGGCGAATTCGTCCTCCTCATCGCGCCCGCCGACTTCATTTTGTGAACCAGGGATGAACACAGATGGACACGGATGATTTTCGCCGGTCTTATCCGTGTGAATCCGTGTTCATCCGTGGTTAACAACTCTCCCGTCGCTGTCATCGACATCGGCAGCAACTCCATCAAGACGCTCGTCGCGATCCGCGCCGCCGACGGCTCGATCCAACCTCTCGCCACCAAAACCCTCGACGCCCGCATTAGCGCCGGTATCAGCCACGCGGAGCCTCGCCTCTCCGACGAAGGCATTTCTCGCGGCCTCGCCGCCATCCGCGAGCTCCTCGATTTCATTTCCCCGTTCTCCCCTTCCGCGCTCACCCTCGTCGCCACCAGCGCCGTCCGCGATGCCCGCAACGGCGCCGATTTTCGCGAGCTCGTTCGTGCCTCCACCGGCCACGACATCCGTATTCTCACCGGCGACGAAGAAGCCAACCTCATCGGCCGCGGTCTCACCTGCGACCCCACCCTCGCTTCGCTTCAAAACTTCTACGTCTTCGATCTCGGCGGCGGCAGCCTCGAATGCCTCGCGTTTCGCGATCGCCAGATCCAGCACGCCGTCAGCCTCCCGCTCGGCTGCGTCCGCCTGACCGAAGCCCTCGTCCGCTCCCCCGCCGATCCCATTCCCTTCGGCATCCTCGCCGCTGTCCAAACCCTCGTCACCGCGACCCTTCGCTCGCAGTTCTCGTTCCCCCTCGACGCCGCCCCCGCCGTCGCGACCGGCGGCACCGTCACCACCGTTCGCGCCATCCTCGCCGCCAACGCCTCCATTCCGCTCGAGCAAACCCCCACCACGCTGGAGCTCCCGCTGTTCCGCCGGCTCTGCGAACAACTCGCCGCCGCCCCGCTCGCCGTCCGGCAGCAGATTCCCGGCCTGCCCGCCGCGCGCGCCGATGTCTTTCCCATCGCGCTCGCCACGCTGGTCGCGATCGCGGACGCCGGCGGCTTCGCGACTTACCGGCATTCCTTGTATAATCTCCGCTACGGCCTCGCCGACGAACTCCTGGCCCGGTAGGTGGCGCGCTCGTCGCGCCACGGTTTGCTCGCCCGCTCTCCTACTTCTTCGCGGCCTTCCGCAGCTCCTTCATCATCGCCACAAAATCCTTCGGCAGCGGCGCCCGCAGATCGAGCGTCTTCCCGCTCACCGGATGCGCCAGCACCAGATGCTCCGCATGCAGCATCACGCGCTGCGGCTGCTTCGTCAGCCGCGTATCCGGTTTCCAACCATACAACGCATCGCCGAGGATGGGATGCCCCAGCGATTTCAGGTGAACGCGAATCTGATGCGTCCGCCCCGTGAAGATCCGGCACTTCATCACCGCCGACGCATCGCCAAACGTCTCCCCCCGCTCCCAATCCGTCCGCGCCGGCTTCCCGCCTTCGCCCACCGTCATCCGATGCCGGTGAATCGGATGCCGTGAAATCGCCCGATCGATCGTTCCGCTCAACAACTGCGGCACACCCGTCACCAACGCGACATACTCCTTCGTCAGCGTTCGGCTCGAAAATTGATCCGCCAGCGCCCGATGCGCCTTGTCGTTTTTCGCGACGACAATCACGCCCGTCGTTTCCTTGTCCAACCGGTGCACGATCCCCGGCCGCTCCACGCCGCCGATTCCGCTCAGCGATCCCGCGCAATGCGACAACAGCGCATGCACGAGCGTGTCCTCCTCCGTCGCCGCGCCCGGATGCACCACCATTCCAGCGGCTTTGTTCACCGCGAGCATGTGTTTGTCCTCGAAGAGAACGTCGAGCGGGATGTCCACCGCCACGAGTTCCGCCGCTTTGGTTTCGGGCATCGAAAATTCCAATACATCCCCTCCGCTCACCGTCGCGTCGCGCCCGATCGGCACACCCCCTCGCTTCACCAGCCCCGCATCGAACGCCCGTTGCAACGCCACCCGGCTGTGCTCGCTCGACGCCCCGGCGAGCACCTTGTCCGCCCGCGCCCGCTTCACTCCCTCCGGAACGATGTAAGTCGTCATGCGCCGCCCGCCTCGAGCCGCTCGATTTCTCCCATCGCCCTTTTCCGCGCGTCCTCCCCCACGTCCGCCACCTCCCAGCCGTTCTTCGCCACCCGCGCCAGCTCCGCCCGCGTAAAACTCAATTCCCCGGCCAGCGCCGCATACTCGTCATTCACCGTGTTCGCGAAATTCAGCGGATCGTCCGTGCTCACCGTGCAGCGCACGCCCGCGCGCATCAGCGAACGAATCGGATGCTGCGCCATCGAGGGCACCACCTTCAACCGCACGTTGCTGATCGGGCACACGTCGAACGTCACACCGCGCTCCGCCGCGAGTTTCACCACCGTCGGATCCTCGATCGCACGCACCCCATGCTGCACACGTTTCACTCCCAGCACTTCGATGGCCTCGCGCACGCGATCGGCCCCGCCGAACTCGCCCGCATGGCACTTCGTCACCTTCCCGGCCGCGCGCAGTCTCGCCCAGACCGCCGCCGTCTCCGGCTCCGTCTTCATCGTTTCATAGCCATGCAGATCCGCGCCGGCGAGATGCTCCCACGTGTGCAACTGATCGATCGTCGTCCGCAGTTCCCCCACAATGTCCGTCCGCAGCATTCCCGCGAACACCCGCACCTCCAGCCCCGCCGGCGCCGCCGCTCGAATCGCCGCGATGATCTCCGGCCCGGGCACGCCGATGAATTTCGTCACCGGCAGGTGAAAGCTCGTCTCCACGTAACGCACGTTTTGCGCGACGTGCTTCGCGAAAATCGCCTTCGCCGCCTCGTGATACCGCTCCGCGCTCGTGAACCACGGCAGCGCATGCGCGAGCAAAATTCCCTCGAAATCCGGAAACGTCGCATAGCGATAGTCCTTCCTTCGAAACGCCGGATCTTCCGGATACTCCTCCGGCTTCCACGCCCGCAACAATTCATACGGCAACGCCCCTTCGAGATGCAGATGCGTCTCCGTCTTCGGCAGCGCCTGGATGAAATCACGCATCGCTCAATCAAAGCGCAAAGACGCAAAGATCCGCAAAGATTCGCCAAGCAAGGATTCCGCCGGCGACCTCTCCACCCCGGCGTTCTTCGCGTTCCTTCGTCATCTTCGCGTCTTTGCGCTTCATTGTTGTTTCCCCAGCAAATACTCCGGATTCAGCTTGTGCAGCGCCTTCGGCACGAACTGCCCGTCCTTCCGGATCAGCTTTCCGTCGAAACGGATTTCGCCCCCGCCGTAGTCGGGCCGCTGGATACAGACCATGTCCCAGTGCACCTGCGATTTGTTGCCGTTCCCGCAGTCCTCGTAGGCCTGCCCCGGCGTGAAGTGAAACGACCCCGCAATCTTCTCGTCGAAGAGAATGTCCCGCATCGGCTGCAGGATGTGCGGGTTGAAGCCCAGCGCGAACTCCCCGATGTAGCGCGCTCCGTCGTCACTGTCCAAAATCTCGTTCAACCGCTTCGTGTTCGACGACGTCGCTTCGACGATCTTCCCGCGTTTGAATACCAGCCGGATGTTGTCGAACGAGGTCCCGAGATAAACCGTCGGCGCGTTATATTGCACCACGCCTTCCACCGAGTCGCGCACCGGACATGAGAACACCTCTCCATCCGGAATATTGCGCAGTCCCCCGCACGGCACCGCGCCAATCCCCTTGATCGAGAACCGCAGCTCCGTCCCCGGCCCCGTGATCTCCACGCGATCCGTCTTCTCCATCAACGCCGCGAGGGCTTTCATCCCCGGCTCCATTCGCCGGTAATCGAGCGTGCACACGCGAAAATAAAAATCCTCGAACGCCTCCGTGCTCATCGCCGCCTGCTGCGCCATCGCCGACGTCGGCCAGCGCAACACGACCCACTTCGTTTTCCCGACGCGATAATCGAGCACCGGCTTCATCATCCGCGAGACGAGTTGCACCTTCTCCGACGGCACATCCGACGCCTCGAAAATATTCTCCGATCCGCGCAACGCGATATACGCATCCATGTTTCGCATCCGCGCCAGTTCGACGTCGGCGTGCGACGCATATTGCTCCTCGACCGCGTGCATCGTCAGCTCCCTCGTGATTCGCGCGCGATGGATCTGCACATAGGGGTGCGCCCCCCGCGCCCGAGCCGCGCGGACAAGCGCGAGCACGATCGCATCCGGCACGTCAAACGCATCGATCAAAACCCGCTCCCCTTTCCTCAACGCGGTCGAAAAGCCCGTGAGCCCCTTCGCCAGTTCCGTGAAACGAGGATCGATGATCATGTGCCCGCGAATCAACCGCATGCCGCACACCCCTCGCAAGGTGAAACCGGCCCGCCTCGTGGCGACGAGCGTGAGCGAGTGGCGTCCTGCTATCCCCTTCCACCCCCGCTGATCGGAAAACAAATCCTCCCCACCGCCTCGTCGAAATCCGCCGCCCCCCGGATGATCTCGATCTCCAGCCGCAGGTAATAGAGCGGCAGCGGACACACATAACCGTCGGGAATGCGCACCGCATCCTTCTCCGTCGTCACCAGACACTCCGCCCCCTCCTCCTTCGCCTGCGCAAAAAGCGCCTGAAAATCTTCGTCAGCGTAGCGATAGTGATCCAGAAACCGCTCCCGCCCGACGATCGACGCTCCCAGATCCCGCAAAAACTTTTCGAAGCTCTCCGGCGTCGCGATTCCGCTGAACGCCAGCACGCGCCGCCCCTTCAAAAATGTCAGCGGTTCGCGCGCGCCCGGCTCGCCTTCTTTCGCGCCAAACCGCTGCAGATACTGCGGCTTGTGCGCGCACTCGATGATGTCCGCCTCCGGATTGTGCCGCTTGATCGTCTCTTCCAGCTCCTCGTCGCGCTCGCCATTCGACTTCGTGAGAAACACGTAGCTCGCCCGTTTCAAATGCTTGATCGGCTCCCGCAGGATGCCGCGTGGCAGCAGATGCCCGTTGCCGAACGGATTCGTCTTGTCGACGAGGAGCAGGTTCAGCCGGCCCTTGAGCGGCAGATACTGGAAACCGTCGTCGAGCACCAGCGTATCGCAGCCGTATTTCTTTATCGCATACGCTCCCGCCTTCACGCGGTTCTTATCCACCAGCACGATCACGCCGGGGAGATTCTTCGCCAGCATGAAGGGCTCGTCACCCGCCTCCTCCGAATCGAGCAGCACCCGCTCGCCATCGCTCACGATCTTCGGCGGCGGCTCGTCCGTGTGCGTCAACGCATACCACCACTTCCGCCAGAACGGGGGCGACTTGCTCTTATACCCGCGGCTCAAGATCGCCACCTTCCGGCCGCGATCGCGCAGCGCTTTCGCGAATTTCTCCACCACGGGCGTCTTTCCCGTTCCGCCCACCGTCAGATTCCCCACCACCACCACCAGGCACCCCAGCGGCTGATCATGCAGAATTCGATGCCGGTAAAGCCACAGCCGCGCCTGCGCGATCCCGTTGAACAACCACGACAGCACCTGCAAAAAAGCGCCATACACCGCCGCGCCCGTGTCCGCCCGCCGCCCCAGAATCACGTCGATCGTGTAGAGCTCGAGCGTGTTGACCTTCTTCTTGAACCAGGACTGCGACATGCGTTTCGGCGAATGAAGGTTGACCCGGCGAAAAGCGTAAACTGTTTTCCGAAGCGCCTACGGGCACTCACCATGAGCTACAAACTCTTCATCCCCGGCCCCATCGCCGTCTCGGAAAAAACGCTTCGCGCCATGGCCCAGCCGATGATCGGCCACCGCAGCACCGATTTCGTCGCGCTCTACAACTCCATCCAGCCGGACCTGCAGGCTCTCTTCTACACCCAGGATCCCGTCTACCTTTCGACGAGCAGCGCGTGGGGCGTCATGGAAGGCGCCGTCCGCAACGTCACCAAGCAGAAGGTCCTCAACTGCATGAACGGCGCGTTCTCCGACAAATGGAACGACGTCGCCAAGCGCTGCGGCTTCGAAGCCGGCGCCCTCAAGTTCGACTGGGGCCAGCCCGTCGATCCCGAGGCCGTCCGCAAGGAACTCTCCACCGGCGCCTACGACGCCATCACGATCATCCACAACGAAACCTCGTGCGGCTGCATGAGCGACCTCGCCGCCCTGATGAAGGTCGTGCGCGAATTCCCCGACGTCATCTCGATCGTCGACACCGTCAGCTCGTTCAGCGCGCTGCCGATCAAGAAGGACGAACTCGGTATCGACGTCTTCATTACCGGCTCGCAAAAAGCCCTCGCGCTCCCCCCCGGCCTCGCGCTCGTCTCCGTCTCGAAGCGCGCCCTCGATCGCGCCGCCACCCAGGCCGGCCGCGGCTACTATTTCGACTTCCTCGAATTCCAGGCAAACCACGAAAAGGGCATGACGCCGAGCACGCCGTCGATTCCTCACATCTACGCGCTCAAATCCAAGCTCGAGGACATCAAGGCCGAGGGCGCCGATAACCGCTACGCCCGCCACGCCCGCCTCAACCAGACCGTGCGCGACCACCTCTTCGCGAAAGGCTTCAAGCTCTTCCCGAAAGAGGGCTTCGGCTCCGTCTCGCTCAACTGCTTCGCCAACACGCTGAACATCGATCTCGCCGCGTTGAACAAGACCCTCAAGTCGAAACACCACCTCGTCATCGACGGCGGCTACGGGAAACTCAAGGGCAAGACGTTCCGCATCTCCAACATGGGCGACGAAACCGACGCCACCATCGCCGAAATGTTGAAAGCCTTCGACAGCGCCCTCGCCGAAACGCCCAAAGTCGCCAGCTAAGCGAGCTGAAGTTTTTTCCACGCAGAGCCCGGCACTTCCGCCGGGCTCTTCTTTTTTCGGCGGCTAAGCATCCACCAAATTTCCCGCGTCACGCACCGGCAGGTGCGCGCGGATTCGTTCGAGCTCCGCCTCCTCCCCCGCACGCTCCGTGTTCTCGATGATCGTTTCCAGATGCCGCGCCCGATGCGCCGCCGTGTGTTCATCCAGCACCCGCTCGCGCGCCGCCTTCGCCATCGTCGCAAGCGTCTCATCCGGCAAATCCATCGCCGCCACCACGTCGTCCACCGTTTGGGCCACGACAATCTCCTGCCCCGGCTCGAAAAACAGCTCCAGCCCTTTCCACCGATCACTCACGTTCGGCGTCCCGCACGCCGCCGCTTCGAACAACCGCGCCGAAGGACAATAGCCCCGTTCCTTCATCGCCCGCCGCATGACGCTCAACGTGAGCCGCGACGACGAGTAAAACGCCGGCTGCGCCCCCGACTCCACGTCCCCGGAAAAGCGCACGTTATCCGACGGCGAAAAATTCTCAGGATACGGTGTTCCGCCGATCAAAAATTTCCGGTCGCAGCACCGCCGCGCCGTCGCGATGAACAAGTCCTCCATCATCGCCTGTCGGTCCGCCGCATTCCGGCCAAGATACGACAAATCCGCCGCGAACCGCTCTTCCGCCGGCACGCGCCGGTAAGCTTCCGGATCCACCCCGCCATACAGCGCCGCCACGCGCCGCGCGCCGAGTTTACTCTGCAATTCCTCCAGCGCGCGTCCTCCCGTGCAGCTCAAAACGAGATCGAAATCCGCCAGCCCGCGCCCGCCGATGTAGTCGACCGGCTCGCCCGCTTCCTCGCGATCCAGCGTCACCGATGTATCCAAATCGTAGAACGCCCGCAAATGCGCCGGCGAATCGAGCACCAGCTGCGTGGCCGCCAGCGCATCCGGACAACACGAGGTCACCATCGCCACGTCCGCCTCCGCCAGCTGCCGCCGCGCCAGATACCGAACCTTGTTGAAATCCGAATAAAGCCGCAGCTCGCCATCCGCCCAGTCGCTCAAATCGCGATGCGCCGCATGACGGGGCATATCGCGCTCGAAAAACACGACCTTGTGCCCGCGCTGCGCCAGCGCCCGCCCCAGCCCCCGCCAAAGCGTCGCATGGTCGTTCCCCCGGGAAGAGCTGATCGTAAATCCAAAGATGACGAATTTCATTTGTTCGCACGCTCGCGACCGATCCGCCGCGCGGCGCAAGGTAACTGATCGCGCAACATCTCGACAGAGGGCGAAGTTCCGGAGCGCTCCCCGGGTTTTCGCCGGCCGCTTCATAGTGCACCGCGACAAATCCGCGCCCGGGCAACCCCGACCGCCGCGCCGCGCCGCCAAACGGTCGCCGCCCGAGAATTTTCTCGTGTCATCCGCCCGTTTCGTGATTTCGCTCGCGGTCCGCTTCCATGTCGTCCGATCCCGCGAAACTCACCCCGATGATGCAGCAGTATTTCGAGGTGCGCCGCGGCCTCCCGCGCGACACCCTCCTGCTCTTCCGCCTCGGCGATTTCTTCGAGTTGTTCTTCGACGACGCCGTCATCGCTTCCCGCCTCCTCGGCCTGACGCTCACGAAACGCCAGGACCATCCGATGGCCGGCCTCCCCGCGCACGCCGTCGACAACTACGTCTCGAAACTCCTCGCCGCCGGAAAAAAGGTCGCCCTCTGCGATCAGGCCGAACCCGCCAAAGCGGGCAAACTCGTCCGCCGCCAGCTCACTCGCATCCTTTCCCCCGGCACCACGCTCGCCGCCAACCAGCTCGACGCCGCGCGCAATCACTACCTTTGCGCGTTGTCCTTCGACAAACACGGCCTCCACGCCGCCTGGCTCGATCTCTCCACCGGCGAATTCAAGGTCGCGACGGATCCCGCGATCGCGAATCTCCTCCCGGTCCTCACCGCCCTCGACCCCGCCGAGCTCCTCATCATCGAAGGCGAACTCGAGAAATGGCGCGCCGCGCCGCACGACCAAACCGCCGTTCACGCGCTCTGCGCTTTCTGCACGTCGCGTCTTACCTCCGAACTCGCCGGCTATCACTTCGAAACGTCCACCGGCGCGAAGACAGTGATGGACACCCTCGGTGTCCTGAATCTTCAGGGCTTCGGACTGCCGCATACGCATCCCGCCCTCGGCCCCGCCGGCGCGCTCGTTTACTACGCGACCGAAAACCTCTGCGCGAAACCGGAAAACCTCCGCAACCTCCAGGAATACCGCAGCGCCCGCACCCTCCTCCTCGACCCCGCGACGCTGCGAAACCTCGAAATCTTCCAATCCGCCCGCGGCACCCGCGACGGCTCGCTCCTCGCCGCCGTCAATCGCACCGTGACCTCCGCCGGTGCCCGCCTCCTCGAACGCTGGCTCGCCGCCCCTCCCCTCGATCTCGCCGAGCTCAACCGCCGCCAATCCATCGTCGGCGAACTACTCGAACAACCTTCCCGCCTCCTCACGCTTCGCGAGCTCCTCGCCCAAGTCCGCGATAT
>JAEZAD010000124.1 GCA_023430565.1 Verrucomicrobiota bacterium | reverse complement strand
GAAAAGGCGGAGAGGAAGTATCCGGCGGCGACGGCGGTGCCGATGACGCCGGCGACGTTGGGGCCCATGGCGTGCATGAGCAGATAGTTGCCCGAGTCGTAGCGCTGGCCCTCGACGTGCGAGACGCGGGCGGCCATCGGGACGGCGGAGACGCCGGCGGAACCGATGAGCGGGTTGATTGGGTTTTTCGACATCACGTTCATGAGCTTGGCCGCGAGGATGCCGCCGGCGGTGGAGAAGCCGAACGCGATGACGCCGAGGACGATGATCTTGAGGGTCTCGGTCGCGAGAAAGTTTTCGGCGCGCATGGTCAGGCCGACGGTGGTGCCGAGGAAGATCGTGAGGACGTTGATGATTTCGTTCTGCGCGGATTTCACGAGGCGCTCGGTGACGCCGCACTCGCGGAGGAAATTGCCGAGCATCAACATGACGATGAGGGCGGAGGCGTCGGGCACGAGGAGGACGCAGATCACCATCACCATGATCGCGAAGAGGAGTTTTTCCGTTTTCGAAACGGGGCGCAGCTTTTGCATGCGGATGACGCGTTCCTTTTTCGTGGTGAGGAGGCGCATGATCGGCGGCTGGATGAGCGGCACGAGCGACATATAGCTATAGGCGGCGACGGCGATGGCGCCGAGGAGCTCGGGGGCGAGCTTGTTGCTGAGGAAGATGGCGGTGGGACCGTCGGCGCCGCCGATGATGCCGATGGAGGCGGATTGTTTCGCGGTGAAGCCGAGGATGTTGGCGCCGAAAAAAGTGAGAAATAATCCGAGCTGTGCGGCCGCGCCGAGCAGGAGCGTGCGCGGCATGGCGATGAGCGGACCGAAATCGGTGAGGGCGCCGACGCCGAGGAAGATGAGCGGCGGGAAAAGTTCGAGCTTCACGCCCTGCGAGATGAAATCGTAGAGGCCGCCCTCGACGCGGTTGACCTTGAGGGTCTGCGTGGGCGCGGCATGGGGATCGGTGGCGACGGGCGCGTGCGCGCCATTGGCGACGGGCGTGGTTTCGATGCGAAAGATGGCGCTGTCGCTGGTGCCGTTGGCGCGTTGTTCGACGGTGATAACGCCGCGGGTCGGCAGGTTGGCGACGAGGGCGCCGAAGGCGATGGGCACGAGCAGGAGCGGCTCGAAGCCTTTGGCGACGGCGAGATAAATGAGCACGCCGGCGACGGCCCACATGATGACCATCTGCCAGGTGATGAACTGGAAGCCGGTCGTGGTGAAATAATCGAGGAGGCCTTGGAGCATGGTGAGGCGGCGTTAGCGGGTTTTGTGAGAGGCGAAGATCGTGCGGCGGCCTTCGCGCGCCCAATCGTGTTCGGAGTCGACGGGCGCGGGGACGACGGCGGCGATGCGGTGAGGGCGGCCGGCGAGCGCGACGTGAACGGCCGCGGAGATCACAGCGAGGAGTTCGGGCGAGGTGGTGTCGGCGGTCGCGGGTGCGACGGACGATGGCGCGGCGGTGGCGGCGGCGGGGGGAACGGGTTTGGCGCGTCGAAAGAAGACGCCCATGATCTCGAGCATCCCCCAGATCGAACCGAGGGCGAGGAACACGACGAGGAGGCCGGTGAGTTGAAAGAGGACGGATTCACCCATGGTGGGGTAGTCCGGGAGCGCGGCGAGTGGCAGCGCGGGAAAGGGAAGAACGGCCATGACGTCGGGGAGGTGGAGTTGGGTTGAGTTGATCGGCGCGGGCTCCTGTCACTCCGCGGCTTGTTGAATCCGCCTGCGAACGCCGAGGCAGATGATGAACAGGCCGCCGAGGGCGAGGAGCTGGCCCGCGGCGGTGAGAACTGGACCGAGAGGAGAACTGAACGACGGAGCGATCGCGCGCGCCACGACGATGCCGGCGAGCGCGGTCAGGAGACCGGCGAGCCAGAAACGGAGGTGGGCGCGGACGTTCTTCATTTCAGGAGAGGCACGAGCGTCACGAAGATGCCGGTGAAGATGGCGCTGGTGATGACGCCGCTGATGTTGGCGCCGAGCGCTTCGGGCAGGATGATGGCGTCGGGGCTGACTTTGGAGACTTCCTTCTGGGCGACCTTGGCGGTGGACGGCACGCAGCTGACGCCGGCGATGCCGATGACGGGATTGATTTTCCGGCCGCTGAAAAAGTAGGCGAGATAACCGCCGCAGATCCCGCCGACCGCGGAGAGCAGGAGCGCGAGAATGCCGAGGACGAGCAGAAGGAGAACCTTCGGATTGAGAATCGTCGCGGCCTCGCACAGGACGCCGAGAAGGATCCCGAGAAACATGGTCGCACCGTAGAGCACAGGTCCGTCGATGACTCGGGTGAAAACGTCGAGGCCGGCTTCGCGGACGGCGACGCCGACGAAGAGGGAAAGAAAGAGCGGCGCGGCCGAGGGAAACAGCAGGCACAAGACGGTGCAGGCGACGACGGCGAACGTGAGTTTCTCGTCGGAGGTGACCTTGACGACTTTCTTCGGCGGCATCTTCAGGCCGCGGAGTTTCGCCGGGATGAGCAGGCGGATGAGATACGGGTAACCGCCGTAGGTGAGTCCCAAATACAGATAGGCGACGACGGTGATGGGGACGAACAGCTCCTTCGCGAGCGTGAGCGACGTGAAGAGCACCATCGGGCCGTCGGCGCCGCCGACCATCGCGATCGAGGCGGCCTCGCGATAGTCAAGGCCCATGGCGACGGCGATCGGGAAGGTGGCGACGGTGCCGAGCTCGGCACAGAGCGCCAGAAACATGCTGAGAAACGGGCGGGCGAGGAGAAAGCCGACGTCGAGCAGCACGCCGATGCCCATGAAGACAAAGCAGGCGATCAGGCCGTTGCTGAACGCGAAGGTGTAGATCGGCTGCAGGAAATCGATCTGCAGGATATACATCAGGTTGTCGGGCTGCTGGACCAGCGGCGCCATGAAGAGCGTGCCGTGGGTCGCGGCGCCGGGAGCGACGGACGATTCGGTGACGGCGGCGGCGGTGGTGGGATCGAGGAAGAGGACGCCGGCGTTGACGGCGGCCATGCCGAGCCCCATCGGGATCATGAGGAGCGGCTCGAGGATGCCTTTCTTGCCGAGGTAAACGAGCGCCATGCCGAGGAGCATGAGGCCGATGCGGGAGAGGAGAATCGTCCAGTCGGACTGGAAGAGAGAAGTGATGCCCTGAAAGATGCTGAGAAGATCGTGAAGGTGCATTCAGCCGGTGATGGAAGGCGGCGGCGCGGGTGGTCCGTCAGCCTTGTTTCGGCGTATTCAATTTACGGATAGCGAAGAACAGGAGCTTGATGAGAGCGGCGACGCCCATGGAGATGACGACGGCGACGCCGAACATCGTGAGCGCGCTGAGGACGGCGGTTTTCATGCGGAGAATTCGTCGGAGCCCGCGAGCGGGCTCCGACAAGGCTGCGGCATCAGGCGATGCGGAGGAGAGCGGTGCCTTCCTCGACGCCGTCGCCGGGGTTGACGAGAATGGCGTCGATGCGACCGGCCTTGGGCGCGAAGATGTAGGTGTTCATCTTCATGGCCTCGATGGTGGCGAGTTGAGCGCCCTCGGCGACGGACTGGCCGACCTTGACGTCGATGGAGACGATCTTGCCGGAGAGCGGGCTGGGGACGTCGCCGGCGCCACCGGACGCGGCGGCACGAGCCGGCGCGGCGGGCGCAGCGGGAGCGGGAGCGGAGACGCTCGCGCTGGCGACGGGCCGGTTGGCGGCCGGAGCGGGCGAAGGCGCCGATTTATCGGCCTCGTCGAGCATTTCGACGAGAACCTCGTAAACTTTGCCTTCGACGGTGACGCGGAGTTTTTTCATGGAAGAGAGCTTTCGGTTGGTGGGTGGATTGGGAGCGGGGTGTGCCTGGTCCGAAAAGTTTAGCGGACTTTGTGAGAGGAGTAGATCTGGCGGCGGCCCTCGAGCGACCACTGCTGCATGAGCATTTCGACAGAGGGCGCCGGAGCGGCGGCGCGCACGAACGCAATGCGAGCGCGGGCGCCGAGCTGAGTGGCGACCGCGGCGGCGATCACGGCGAGAACTTCGGGCGTGACGGAGGCGGCGGCGCTCGCGGGGAGAGCTTTTGCAACCGGCGCCGGGTCGGGGTGCGTGGCAGCGAGCCAGCGACCGACCGCCGCGACGGCCGCCATGAAGGCAGCGACGCAGACCAAAACAGCGAGCAAGGCGAGCCAGGCGCTGCCGAAGAGCGGAGCGGGTGCGGACGCGAGAGGAAGGAAGGACATGGCAAGTGAGGGCCGTCCCGGCGCTGATGCGCGGGGACGGCCGTGGGTTCAGAGCGGGATGTTGCCGTGCTTCTTCGGCGGGCGCGTCTCGCGTTTCGAGAGCGTGTTGCGGAGCGCCATGGCGACGATGCCGCGGGTTTGGGCGGGCTCGATGACGTCGTTGATCATGGCCTTGGCGGCGGCCTCGTAGGGCGAGGAGAATTTCTCGCGATACTCGGCGGCGAGCTCGGCAGCTTTTTTCTTCGGATCGGCGGCGGCGGCGATCTCGCGTTTGTAGAGAACGCCGACGGCGCCCTCGGCGCCCATGACGGCGATCTCGGAGCAGGGCCACGCGTAGACGATGTCGGCGCCCATGTCGCGACTGCACATGGCGAGATAGGCACCGCCGTAGGACTTGCGCATGATGATCGTGATCTTCGGCACGGTGGCCGCGGCGTAGGCGAAGAGCATCTTCGCGCCGTGGCGAATGATGCCGCCGCGTTCCTGGGCGACGCCGGGCATGAAGCCGGGGACATCGACGAGGGTGACGATCGGGATGTTGAAAATATTGCAGAAGCGGATGAAGCGGGCGGCCTTGTCGGACGAGTCGATGTCGAGCGTGCCGGCTTTCACCGTCGGCTGGTTGCCGACGATGCCGACGACGAGGCCTTGTATCCGTCCGAACCCGACAACAATGTTCTTCGCGAAATCCTTCTGGACCTCGAGGAAGTCGCCGCCGTCGACGAGGAGGTCGATGACCTTGAGGACGTCGAACGGCGCCTTCGGGTCCTCGGGGACGAGCTGGTTCATGCGCTCGTCGAGGGCCATGTCCACCGTCGGCGTGGGCCGGTGCGGCGGATCCATGATGTTGTTGGACGGGATGAAGCTGAGGAGCTTGCGGACGATGTCGAACGCGTGGTGGTCGTCGTCGGCGACGAAGTGAATGTTGCCGGAGACGGAGGCGTGGGCCATCGCGCTGCCGATCTCGTCCATCGTGGTGGTCTGGCCGGTGGCGGCCTTGATGACGTCGGGGCCGCAGATGAACATCTGGGCGTTCTTCTTCGTCATGATGATGAAGTCGGTGAGCGCCGGCGAATACGCGGCACCGCCGGCGCAGGGGCCGGCGATGATCGAGATCTGCGGGACCACGCCGGAAAGAAGGACGTTGCGGAAGAAGATCTGGCCGTAGCCGGAGAGGGCTTCGTCGCCTTCCTGGATACGCGCGCCGCCGGAGTCGTTGATACCGACGATGGGCATGCCGGACTGCATGGCGTAATCGAGGAGGTCGCAGACCTTCTTCGACTGGATGCGGCCGAGCGCACCGCCACCGATCATGAAGTCATGGCTGAATGCGGCGATGGGGCGGCCGTCGACATAGCCGACGCCCGTGATCACGCCGTCGCCTGGCAGGGATTTGTCCTCCATGCCGAAGTCGTGGCAGTCGTGCTGAGCGTGCATGCCGGATTCGAGAAAGCTGCCGGGCTGGAACAGCGCGTCGACGCGTTCGCGAGCGGTGAGCAGGCCTTTCTTTTTGCGTTCGGCGAGTTTGTCCGCACCGCCGCCGACGGCGGCTTCGGCACGGCGTTTGCGGAGATCCGCGAGAAGGGCGGGTGAGATCGGCATGATGAGAGTTGGGTTGAGAAGAGGGCGGGTGGAAAACGCGCCCTACTTGGCCGAGCAGAATTCGGTAAGGACCCCGTGGGTTGATTTCGGATGGAGAAAGGCGACGAGTTTGCCGCCGGCGCCCTCGAAAGGTTTGTCGTGGATGAGGCGGCAGCCGCTGGCGGCGGCCTGGCCGAGCTGGGCGACGATATCGGTGGTGCCGAAGGCGACGTGGTGGATGCCCTCGCCGTTTTTCTCGATGAACTTCGCCACCGGGCTGTCGGGCGAGGTCGGCTCGAGGAGCTCGAGATGGACGTCGCCGACGGTGAAGAACGCGGTGCGGACTTTCTGCGACGGGACTTCTTCGCGATGTTCGCAGGCGAGGCCGAGCGTTTTTTCGTAATACGGAACCGCTTCATCGAGGGAGCGAACGGCGATTCCGAGGTGGTCGATTTTGGTGATCATGTGGTGAAGGCGTCGAAGGACGCGTCGAACGTGGCGCCAGTATGCCCCGCGGGGGCCGGAGCGGCTTTGCATGGATTGCCTAATTATAAGCGTCCCTTGGCAAAATCTGCGGAGCAGGGAAAGTGATGAAAAACTACAGTGGCGCCTCGCTAGAATTTATTCTCATGGCTGCCACCACCGATCTCCCCCAAGCCGCTCACGATCCGCTGACCGACGCGATAGCGCGTTGGCGTGCGACCGTGGAGGCCGAACTCAAAGGAGTGCCCTTCGAAAAGAAGCTGGTCACGCGCACTTTCGAAGGCATTGCGCTGCAACCGCTCTACACGCGGGCCGATCTCGCGGGGCTGCCCGCGGTCAACCAAAACCCGGGTGCCGCTCCCTTCCTGCGCGGCGCGCGGCCGCTCGGCTACAAGAGCCGCGCGTGGGAGGTAGCGCAAAAAACGAGCGCTGCGACCGCGGCGGAATTCAATGCGATGGTGCTGCCGGACCTGATGGCGGGGCAGAATTGCGTGGTGCTGACGCCGGACGGCGCGGCGCAACGCGGGGTGGACCCGGACCAGGCGGGCGCCGAGGACGTGGGCGTGGGCGGAGTGTCGATCGCCGACGTGGAAGACGTGGCGAAAGCGTTGCAAGGGGTCGACCTCGCGGCGGTGCCGGTGCATGTGACCGCGGGCGCGAGCGCGACGGCGGTGGCGGCGATGTATCTCGAGGCGGCGCGCCGGCGCGGAACGGGTTGGGCGGCGCTCAAGGGCAGCCTGACGGCGGATCCGCTCGCCGTGTGGGCGAGGACGGGAACGCTGCCGACGTCGCTGGACACGGTTTACGCGGAGCTCGCCGGATGGACCGGCTGGGCGGAGATGTATCTCCCGGATCTGCGGACGATCGGCGTCGACGCGGCGCTGTGGGGAAATGCCGGAGCGACGGCGACGCAGGAGCTGGCGTTTGCGCTGGCAGCGGCGGCGGAATATCTGCGCCAGCTGAAGAAGCGCGGGGTGGCGCCGAAAGTCGCGGCGGCGCGCATGGCGTTCCGCTTTGCGATCGGTCCGCAGTTTTTCATGGAAGTGGCGAAGTTTCGCGCGTTCCGTCCGCTCTGGCTGCGGGTCACGCAGGCCTTCGGGATTGCGGCGGACGAGGCCGCGGCGTCCACGGTGCACGCGGAAACCGGGCGGTGGAACAAGACGCTGCTCGATCCGCATGTGAACATGCTGCGCACGACGACCGAGGCGTTGTCGGCCGTGCTCGGCGGCTGCGACGGATTGCACGTCGCGCCGTTCGACGAGGTGTCGGGTGCGACGACGGAATTTTCGCGGCGCATCGCGCGCAACCTTCACACGCTGCTCGCGGAGGAGTTTCACTTCGCGGCGACGGCGGATCCGGCGGGCGGCTCGTGGTATGTCGAGAAGCTGACGGACGAGGTCGCGCGGGCGGCGTGGACGCAGTTCCAGGACATCGAAAGCCGCGGCGGAATCGCGGCGGCATTGGAATCTGGATACGCGCAGGACGTGGTCGCGAAAGCGGCGGCGGAGAAACGCGATGCGGTGGCCAAGCGCCGGCTCGGCGTCGTGGGCACGAACCTGTTCCCCAATCTGAAGGAAACGCCACTGGCGCCAAAGCCGACGGCGCGGCCGGAGCTGCGGGCGGCGCGGGCGGCGGAAATCGCGACGCGGCGCAAAACGCTGCCGGCGGTGCGTGAGTCCGCCGATTGGGGCAAGCGTTTCGGCGAGCTGCTTTCGGCGGCGCGCGCGGGCGCGACGATCGGACAACTCGCCGCGGTGCCGGCTCCGGGGCAGGCGGCGAAGACGATCGCGCCGGTGAGCTCGTTGCGGGTGGCGGCGGGATTCGAGGCGTTGCGCGCGGCCACCGCCGCTTATGCGGCGCGCACGGGCGCGCGGCCGCGGGTGTTTCTCGCCAAGATGGGGCCGGCGCTGCAGCACAAGGGCCGCGCGGATTTCTCCGCGGGTTTCTTCGGCGTGGCCGGTTTCGAAATCGTGGCGAAGCAGAGCTTCGAGACCGCCCAGAGTGCGGCCGAGGCCGCGGCGAAGTCGGGCGCACGCATCGTCGTGCTCTGCTCGACGGACGACACCTATCCGGAGCTGCTGCCGGTGTTCGGCCGCGAGCTGAAAGCGGCGGCGTCCGATACGATCCTGGTTCTGGCCGGCCTGCCGGCGGACGCGGCGACGACGGCGCGGTTTCGCGAGTTCGGCGTCGACGAATTCATTCACCTTCGCGCCAACGTCCATGACGTGCTGGCGAACCTTTTGAAGCAGATTGGAGTGCTCGCATGAAAGACACACCCGACTTTACGAAGCTCGCGTATGACGCGTTCACGTTCGACGGCGCCGGTGGCGCGGCGAATGGAAATGCGCCGGCGGTCCAGACCGACGAACGAATTCCGGTGAAGCCGGTTTTCACGGCGAAGGACCTGCCGCCGACCGAGGAACTTGACACGATGCCAGGCATGGCGCCGTTCACCCGCGGACCTTACGCCACGATGTATGTGGCGAAACCGTGGACGGTGCGCCAATACGCCGGCTTTTCGACGGCGGAGGAATCGAACGCGTTTTATAAGCGCAATCTCGCGGCCGGGCAGGCGGGACTGTCGGTGGCGTTCGATTTGGCGACGCACCGCGGCTACGACAGCGATCACCCGCGGGTGGTCGGCGATGTCGGCAAGGCAGGCGTGGCGATCGACTCGATTCTGGACATGCAGACGCTGTTCAAGGACATCCCGCTGAACAAGGTGTCGGTATCGATGACGATGAACGGCGCGGTGCTGCCGGTGATGGCGTTCTACATCTGCGCGGCGCTCGAGCAGGGCGCGAAGCTCGAGGAGCTCTCGGGCACGATCCAGAACGACATCCTGAAGGAGTTCATGGTGCGGAACACCTATATCTATCCGCCGACGCCCTCGATGAAGATCATCGCGGACATCTTTTCCTTCACGTCGAGGAAGATGCCGAAATTCAACTCGATCTCGATCTCCGGCTATCACATGCAGGAGGCGGGAGCGACGGCGGACCTCGAGCTGGCGTATACGCTCGCCGACGGTCTCGAATATCTGCGCACGGGCGTGGCGGCGGGATTGGATGTCGACGCGTTCGCGCCGCGACTCTCGTTCTTCTGGGCGATCGGAAAGAACTTCTTCATGGAAGTCGCGAAGATGCGCGCCGCGCGCACGCTCTGGTCGGAGATTGTCGGGCAGTTTAATCCGAAGAATCCGAAGTCGCGCGCGCTGCGCACGCATTCGCAGACCTCGGGCTGGTCGCTGACGGAGCAAGATCCGTTCAACAATGTGGCGCGGACGTGTCTCGAAGCGCTGGCGTCGGCCACGGGGCACACGCAGTCGTTGCACACGAATGCGCTCGACGAGGCGATTGCGCTGCCGACGGATTTCTCGGCGCGCATCGCGCGCAATACGCAGCTGCACCTCCAGCAGGAAACGGGCATCTGCAACGTGGTCGATCCGTGGGGCGGCAGCTACTACGTCGAATATCTCACGCACGAACTGATCACTAAAGCGCGCGAGCATCTCGCCGAAGTCGAGAAGTTCGGCGGCATGACGAAGGCGATCGAGGCGGGCATTCCGAAGTTGCGCATCGAGGAAGCCGCGGCCCGCCGCCAGGCGAAGATCGACTCCGGCAAGGAGACGATCGTCGGGCTGAACAAGTATCGCCTCGAGAAGGAGGCGGCGCTGGACATCCTCGAAGTCGACAACTCGGCGGTGCGCGACGCGCAGATCAAGCGATTGAAGGAACTGCGTGCGACGCGTGACGAAGCGATGTGCCGGGCGTCGCTGAAGGCGCTGACGAATGCGGCGAAGACGGGCGAGGGCAATTTGCTCGAGCTCGCGGTGGTGGCGGCGCAAGCGCGGGCGACGTTGGGAGAAATCTCCGACGCACTCGAAGTGGTGTTCGGTCGTTACCAGGCGCAGATCCGCTCGATCTCGGGCGTGTATCGGCAGGAGTTCGGTGAGGACAAAGCCATGCAAAAGATCAAAGAAAAGATTGCGCAGTTCGAGGCGCGCGAAGGACGTCGTCCCCGCGTGCTGATCGCGAAGCTCGGTCAAGACGGTCACGATCGCGGCGCGAAAGTGGTCGCGACGGCGATGGCCGACCTGGGCTTCGACATCGATATCGGGCCGCTTTTCCAGACGCCGGAGGAAGCGGCGCGGCAGGCGGTGGAAAACGACGTGCACGCGGTGGCGATGAGCTCGCTCGCGGCGGGTCACAAGACGCTGCTCCCGCAGTTGCGCGACGAGCTGAAGAAACTCGGGCGCGAGGACATCGTGTTGATCTGCGGCGGGGTGATTCCGGCGCAGGACTACGATTTCCTGCTGGCGAACGGCGCGAGCGCGATCTTCGGGCCCGGCACGGTGATCCCGCAATCGGCGGCGAAGATTCTCGATTTGCTGCTAGAGCGGTTGGAGCCGGCGGAGGTGTGAATTGGAGTGAGGCGTTTTCGGTGGGTCGTGACCTGGTTCCAGGCGACGGCTCGGCGGGGACGCCTCGCACTACCTTCGAAACCCCGTCGGAGACGACGGGCTCGAGCACGTGAATCAGCATACTGAAAATACCGGCGCAGACGCGGCTGGGCGGGTGTGTGAGCCGACATCGAAAACGGGTGGAGGGAAGGGCGGGGCAGAGAGCCGTCCGACGTTGCACGAAGGGTGTCCGCAGCCTCGGCCGGACTGGGTGCCGGAGAATGCGGGGCCGGCGTTTGCGACGTGGGTGTTACAGGGAGCGCGACCGGCGGGCGTGGTGCCGCAGGGGAAGGTGGCGCCGCGGCGGCGCGTGCTGTCGTTGGACGACTATGTGTTTGGCGTGCTCGGAGCGGATCCGATGGTGGTGGCGCGAGCGATCACGCTCGTGGAAAGCAATGCGCCGGCCCACCAGGCGATGGCGCAACAGATGCTGGAAAAACTGCTGCCGCACACGGGCGGAGCGAAGCGGGTGGGAATCACGGGGATTCCGGGCGCGGGTAAGAGCACGTTCATCGAGACGTTTGGATGCCACTTGATTGAGGAAGGGCATCGTGTGGCGGTGCTCGCGATCGATCCGTCGAGCACGATTTCGGGCGGAAGCATTTTGGCGGATAAAATCCGCATGGAAAAGTTGAGCCGCATGGATGGGGCGTTCATCCGGCCCTCGCCGTCGGGCGGATCGTTGGGCGGGGTGGCGCGAAAAACGCGCGAGGCGATGCTCGTATGCGAGGCGGCGGGCTATGATGTGATCATCGTGGAAACGGTGGGCGTCGGACAAAACGAAGTGTCCGTGCGATCGATGGTGGACTTTTTTCTCGTGCTGATGATCGCCGGGGCGGGTGACGAGATGCAGGGCATCAAGAAAGGTGTGATCGAGCTGGCGGATACGCTGGTGATCAACAAGGCCGATGGCGACAACGTGCCGCGGGCGACAGCGACGCAGGCGGAGATGCGGCGGGTGCTGCATTATTTGCATCCGGCAACGGCGGGGTGGAGCACGCCGGCGTTATTGGCGTCGGCCTTGACGGGCAAGGGTGTCGACGAGGTGTGGCGCGTGACGGAGGATTATTTCAAGACGGCGCGCGCGAGCGGAGAGCTGGAGCGGCGGAGGCGGACGCAGGCGGTGGAGTGGATGCACGCGTTGATCGCGGAGAGCCTGCGGGCGAAGTTTTATGCGTCGGCCGAGGTGCGGGCGCGAATGGCGGCGATGGAGCAGGCGGTCGCGAGCGGGCGGAAGCCGGTGATGGGAGCGGCGATGGAGATGTTGAAGGTGGCGGGGATGGGGTGAGGGGTAAAGGGAGCGTTGTCGGCTCGCTGGCGCTCGCCGCTACGGAAGTCTCGCGGAACGCGCAGCTCGGCGGCGGACTCTGCTATTCGATCTTGAGGCGGCGGGCGGCGGTGTTGCCGACCTGGTCGTAGAAGACGACTTCGACGGAGGTGGCGTTGGTCGCGCGGGCGAGGGGGATTTCGATCGTGAAGGTTTCGTCGCGGCTGTCGCGAACGCCGTCGACGGGCTGCTCGGTTTCGGCGCGGACGTTGTTGTTGAGGACTGCTTCGAAGCCCTGGACGATCGAAAGCGCGTCGCGGCCGTGAACGGTGACGACGAGGCGATCGGCGTCGCGTTTGGCGGAGGCGGAGACGATTTCCGGGGCGGTGTGGTCGATGAGCAGGTCGTCGGTGTCGAAGGTGGTCGTGAGTCGATCGGCTTCGCGGCGGGGATCGGTTTCGGAGACGACGAGGCGGGTGAAATAGATGCCGTCGGCCAAGTGCGAGGTGTCGAATTGCGCGAACGGATCGGGGGACTTCACGACGATGTCGGTCCAGGTGTCGTCGCCGTCGCGGCGCAGTGAAAACGTGGATACGAGGTTGTCGTTGTCGGGATCGTTGACGGTCCAAAGGACAATTTGTGCGCCCGGAGACGGGATGATCTGGCTGCCGAGGAAGCTGCCTTTGAGTTTGGTGTCGTCTTCCTTGGGCGTGTTCTGGAGGACCTGGCCGAGGGAAATGACGGTGGATGGCATGGGCTCGGGTGCGGGGACGAGGCTGAAGTTCGGAGAGAGGAGTCGAAACTCCTGGAGCTGGGGGCGTCGGTTTTGCGGAAGGAAATAGAGGTGGGCTTTGTCGAGTTGCGCGGTGGCGGAGGAGTCGGCGGGAAGGCGAAGGCGAAGGCGGACGTAGCGTCCGCGTTGATCGGCGGCGGACCAGCCGCCGTCACGCGCGAGCAGCGGAATCCAAGGGCCCCAGCCTTCGACCTCGTCGCTGCCGTTGCTGGTGCGGACCTCGAGCGAGAGTTTGGCGTCGGCGAGATCGCGAAGACGGTGGAAGCGGAGGGCGCCGAGTTGCGAAGGGACGCCGAGATCGAGGCGGCGGGTTTCGGCTTCGCGGGGAGATTTGGCGGTGAAGTCGAGGACGGCGAGACCGGGGGCGTTGTTGCGCAGGAGAAGAAAGCGGCCGGGCGAATCAGGGATGGGCGCGAAGCCGTTGAGTTGGGAGGACGAACTGCCGGCGAAGGTGAGCGAGAGACGTTGCGCGGGGTCGTAGCCGAGGACTTCGCCCTGTTCGCCGCCGGCGAGGAGAATGAGATTTTCGTGACGGGCGGCGCGGTAGAAGGCGGTGTTGCCGCGCGAAGCGATGGTTTCGGGAAAGCCGTTGGGCGGGAACCAGACGAGCGTGCTTCGGCCGGAGAAGCGGTCGCTCGAGGGGGCAAGCGCGGCGAGCGGGTCGGAGTTGTCGCGGCCGGACCGGGCGGGAGTGATGCGGGTTTCGCCGGCGCCGCCGGAAAACGTGAGCGTGGCGTAGAAGCCGCCGTCGTCGGT
>JAEZAD010000093.1 GCA_023430565.1 Verrucomicrobiota bacterium | reverse complement strand
GAGCGGCGGCGGTGGTGTTGATCAATCCGGCGATGGGGGCGCGGTTTTCGCAGTTGCTGGTGACGTTTGAGACGGGTGGAAGTGCGGCGATGGATGCGAGCGAGGTGGAGACGGTGGGATATTTCGAAACGGGTGGGGCGGTGGTGACGATCGGCGGGCGGAAGGAAAAGTTGGGGGCGGGCGGCTATTTTTTTGTGCCGGCGGGGGAGGCGTGGGCGTTGAAAGGCCCGAAGGCGGGGACGCGGCTGACGCTGTTTCAGAAGAAGTATGAGCCGCTGGCGGGCGTGGCGGGACCGGCGGCGATTTTCGGCGAGGCGGCGACGGTGAAGGGCGAGCCGTTTCTGGGCGACCCGGATGCGCGGCTGCAGGTGTTGATGCCGGATGCGCCGGAGTTCGATCTGGCGGTGAACATTTTCACGTATCAGCCGGGCGCGACCCTGCCCTTTGTGGAGACGCACGTGATGGAACACGGCCTCCTGATGCTGGCGGGACAGGGCGTGTATCGGTTGGAAGATTCGTGGTATCCGGTGGCGGCGGGCGATGCGATCTGGATGGCGCCGTATTGTCCGCAGTGGTTCGTGGCGATGGGGAAGGCGCCGGCGAGCTACCTGTATTACAAGGATGTGAACCGGGCGGCGTTGTGAGGGGTGGCGGCGGAGCGCCACTCGCTGGCGCTCGCGATCACGAAGAAGTGGACGGAGTTCGGTTTGCCCGGCGCGGGATTTGCTGACATCGGTCTCCCATGACAGAGGCCGGCAGCAGCTTCGAATTCACGCTCGACGGAAAATGTATCCGCATTGCGGATGTGCCGGCAACGACGACGCTGCTGCACTGGCTGCGCGCGAATGGGCGGACGGGGAGCAAGTGCGGATGCGACGAAGGGGATTGCGGGGCGTGCACGGTGGCGTTGGTGGAGAATGATGCGCTGGGGAAGCCGACATATCGGGCGGTCAACAGCTGCATCACGCTCCTGCCGATGCTGGCCGGGAGGGAACTCGTAACGGTCGAAGGGCTGGCGGACGGCGAGTCGCTGCATCCGGTGCAGGCGGCGCTGGTGGAGCACCACGGTTCGCAATGCGGCTACTGCACGCCGGGTTTCGTGATGTCGATGTTCGAGGCGTATCATCGAAATGGCGACGCGGCGACGCCGGGTGGGATCAACGATCAGTTGTGCGGAAATCTGTGCCGGTGCACGGGGTATCGGCCGATCCGGGACGCGGCCATGGCGGTGTTGCGCGAACGAGGGAAGACGGGCGCCGGAGGACCGCCCGCTGGCGCTCGCAGCCACGAGCTGAAGGGAATGGAGTATGAGGGATTTTGGCGGCCGGGGAGTTTAAGGGAGTTGTTGCGGCTGAAGGCAGGGATGCCGGAGGCGAAACTGGTGGCGGGGGCGACGGAGATCGGGGTGGAGTTGAACAAGAAGTTCAAAGCGTTCCCGGCGTTGATCTCGGTGGAGGCGGTGCCGGAGCTGAGGCGGATCGAAAAAACGGATACGGCGTGGCGGATCGGGGCGGCGGCGACGTTGACGGAAATGGAGGAAACGGTCGCGGCGGAGTATCCGTCGCTGGCGAAGATGATCGCGGTGTTCGCGGCGCGGCAGATCCGGAACCGGGCGACGATCGGGGGAAATCTCGTAACGGCGTCGCCGATCGGGGACAGCGCGCCGGTATTGCTCACGCTGGATGCGAGCGTGGTGCTGGCGAGTGCGGCGGGGGAGCGGGTCGTGGCGCTGGAGAATTTTTTCGTGGGATATCGCAAGACGATGCTGCGCGAGGATGAGGTGATGAAGGAGGTCGTGTTGCCATGCGGTGAACCGGAGGAAGGGCTCACGCGGCGGGTGGATTTCGTGAAGGTGTCGCACCGGCGGGAGCTGGACATCGGGATCGCGGCCGGGGCGTTTTGCGTGGACGTCGATGCCAGCGGGGTCGTGCGGAAGGCGCGGCTGGCTTACAATGGCGTGGCGGTGATGCCGCTGCGCGCGAAGAAGGCGGAGGCGGTGCTGGTGGGGCGGAGGTTGAACGAGGCGGCGGCGGAGGTGGCGGAGGTGTTGCGCGGGGAGTTCGCGCCGATCAGCGACGTGCGAGGAGGGGCGGAGTATCGGCGCGGGGTGGTGGTGGCCTTATGGGAGCGCTTCGTGGCGGGCGAGACCAGCGCGGTGCACGAAGTCCCGGTGGAGGCGTTTGCGGCGGGGCGTTTCGAGGGCGGCGAGCCGACGAAGGCGTTGCACCACGAGAGCGCGGTCGGGCATGTGACGGGACGGGCGCAGTATGTGGAGGATGGGGCTTTGCGGCGGCCGATGTTGGAGATGTGGCCGGTGATGGCGCCGCATGCACGCGCGAGGATTGTGCGGCGCGATGCGACGAAGGCGCGTGGGATGCAAGGCGTCGCGGCGGTGCTGATGGCGGAGGATGTGCCGGGCGAGAACAACGTCGGCGTGTCGCGGCATGACGAGCCGTTGTTCGCGAAAGACGAAGTGTGTTTTCACGGACACATCGTGGCGGTGGTGGTGGGCGAGACGCTGGAGGTGTGTCGCGCGGCGGCGGCGGCGGTCGAGGTGGAGTATGAGCCGTTGACGCCGGTGCTGACGGTGGAGCGGGCGATCGCGGCGGGAAGTTTTCATACGGAGCCGCATGTGTTGAGGCGCGGCGATGCGGAGGCGGCGCTGGCGGGGGCGCCGAGGAAAGTGGCGGGAGAGTTTTCATTTGGCGGGCAGGAGCATTTCTATCTCGAGACCCACGCGGCGTGGGCGGAGGCGGGCGACGAGGGGGATGTGACGATCATGTCATCGACGCAGCATCCGTCGGAGATCCAGGCGATCGTATCCGAAGTGTTGGGACGGCCGCGAAACAAGATCGTGGTGAAGACGCCCAGGATGGGCGGAGGATTTGGCGGAAAGGAGACGCAGGGGAATACGCCGGCGGCGCTGGCGGCGCTGGCGGCGGTGAAGACGGGGCGGCCGGTGCGGGTGCAATTCGACCGGGATGTGGACATGATGCTGACGGGAAAGCGGCATCCGTTTTGGTCGAAGTTCGAAGTGGGCTTCGATGATGACGGGATGTTCCTGGCGGCAAAGGTGGAGCTGATTTCGGACGGAGGATGGTCGCTGGATTTGTCGCAGCCGGTGACAGATCGGGCGCTGTTTCATTTGGACAACGGCTACTACATCCCGGCGGTGTGGTTCAGCGGCCGGGTGGCGAAGACGAACGTGGCATCGAACACGGCGTTTCGGGGTTTTGGCGGACCGCAGGGGATGCTGGTGATCGAGGAGATCGTGGATCGCGTGGCCCGGACGCTCGGGTTGCCGCCGGAGCAGGTGCGCGAGCGGAATTTGTATCGGGGAAGCGGGGAGACGAACACGACGCATTACGGCGAGGAAATCGGCGATAATCGGATCCCGAAGATCTGGGCGATGGCGCTGGAGCAGGCTCGTTTCGCGGAGCGGCGGAAGGAGATCGACGCGTGGAATGCGGGGCGAAAAGGCGTGAAACGCGGGCTGGCGATCACGCCCGTGAAGTTTGGGATTTCATTTACGCTCACGCATTACAACCAGGCGGGGGCGCTGGTGCACATTTACCAGGACGGGAGTGTGCAGGTGAACCATGGCGGGACGGAGATGGGGCAGGGGTTGCACACGAAGGTGCTCGGAGTGGCGATGCGCGAGCTGGGGCTGCCGGCGGACCGTATCCGGATGATGGTGACGAGCACGGACAAGGTGCCGAACACATCGGCGACGGCGGCGTCGAGCGGGGCGGATTTGAACGGGGCGGCGGTGCGGGCGGCGTGCGTGACGTTGCGGGAGCGGCTGGCCGGGGTGGCGGCGAAGATGCTGGCGGAGCGGGAGGAAAAGGAAGTGCGGCACGACGGGGCGGATGTGTTGATGCCGGGCGGCGGAGGGGCGAAGGCGGCCCCGGAAGTGGTGTTCGAAAACGGGGGGGTGTTCGCGAGGGCAGCGAACCCGACGGGACGTCGGGTTCCACCTTTGGAGTTTTCGGACGTGTGTGCGCGGGCGTATGTGGAACGTATCAGCCTTTCGGCGACGGGGTATTTTCGGACGCCGGGAGTTTTTTGGGATTGGGCGAAGGCGCAGGGGCGGCCGTTTGCGTATTTCGCGTGCGGGGCGGCGGTGAGCGAGGTGGAGGTCGACGGCTACACGGGAATGAGCCGCGTGCGGCGGGTGGATATCGTGCACGACGTGGGGGACTCGCTGAATCCGGGCGTGGACCGCGGGCAGATCGAGGGCGGGTTCGTGCAGGGGATGGGCTGGCTGACGTGCGAGGAGTTGAAGTGGGACGACCACGGGCGGCTGCTGACGCACAGCGCGAGCACGTATCAGATTCCGGCGATCGGCGATGCGCCGATGGAGTTCAACGTCACGCTGTTGCCGGACGCGGCGCAGGAGGGGAGCATTCACGGCAGCAAGGCGGTGGGGGAGCCGCCGTTGATGCTGGCGATTTCGGTGCGCGAGGCGATTCGCGATGCGGTGGCGGCGTTGCGCGGGACGAAAGGGGAGGTGCGGCTGCCGTCGCCGGCGACGGGGGAGGCGGTGTTTTTGGCGGCGAGGAAGAAAGCTCCAAGCTCCAAGATCCAAGCTCCAGAGAATGTGCAATAAACAAGCTTCAACGCGCGTTCATTGCATGCGCTGGTTGAAACAATGAACCGTGTTTGAGGGCGGGTCGGAGACCCACCCTACCGGGGGCGGTCGCGTTCGGTGAGGAGTTGGGCGGCGATGCTGAGGGCGATTTCGTGCGGGTGGTTGGTGCCGAAATCGAGCCCGAGGGGGCAGTGGAATTGAGTGACGCGCTCGGGGGTAAGGCCGTCGGCGACGAGCTCGCGGCGGAGGACGGCGGCTTTGGCGTTGCTGCCGATGCAGCCGAGATAGGGAAAGTTTCGTGTGGCGAGCGCGCGGTGGAGGATGGGACGGTCGGTTTTATGGCCCTGCGTCATGCAGAGGACGGAGGCGTCGGCGGGGAGCGTGTCGATGACGGGCGCGAGATCGGCGACGTGGTGGGCGTGGAGATTCCAGGCGCGCGGAAGTCTGGCGAGCCACTCGGGGCGGGTATCGTAGATGGAAATCGAGCAGCGGAGCGGGAGGAGGACGGGGAGGAGGGCTTGCGCGATGTGGCCGGCGCCGAAGATGACGATGGGCCAGGCGGCGCCGCCGGCGGGATGGGGCTCGAAGTAGAGTTTGACGGAGCCGCCGCAGGTCATGCCGACGTCGGTTTTCAACGTCCACGTGACGAAGCGGGGTGTGGCAGCGGCGGGGCCGGCGGTGGCGAGGAGTTGTTGGGCGAAGTCGATGGCCTGGGCTTCGACGCGGCCGCCGCCGACAGTGCCGGTGTGGAGGCCGGCGGGTGTGACGAGCATTTTCGCGCCCGTGTCCTGGGGGGTGCTGCCGAGGGATTCGACGAGAACGACGAAGACGAACGGTGCGCCGACGGATTCGAGCGTGGCGAGCTGGGCGTAGAAGGAGGCGGGCGCGTCGAGCATTGCGGCGGTGGGCGGGGAGGAGTTTGACCACGGATTCCACGGATGAGCACGGATAAAGCCAAGGTCCGGAGAATCGGCGGGTGGAAGCGATGGACGATCTGTCAAGTCGGGCGCGTTTGTGCCGATGAGGGGGCGGTCGTGTTGTCGATTCCGTTCTTCAAGCCGGCTCCTACTCCGGAGCTCTTGGTGCGCAAGCTGGACGATTTGCCGCCGGCGCCGAAGGTGTTGCACACGTTGCAGCGGCTGTTGCGCGCGCCGGAGACGTCGATCGAGAAAATCGCGGAGGTGGTGACGCTGGAACCGGGGTTGTCGGCGCGGGTGGTGCGGATGGCGAACAGCGCGCATTTCGGACGTGGTGCGCACGTGGATACGATTGTGGAGGCGATTCAGCGGGTGGGGATCGTGGGGGTGCAGGAGTTGGTGACCTTTGCGGTGGCGTCGCAACTGGTGGGTCGGCCGCTGGCGGCGTATCGGATGGAGGCGCAGTCGGTGTGGTTCCGGGCGGTGGCGTGCGCGATTGCGGCGGGAAGTCTCGCGGAGCACAGCGATCTGGATCGGAGCGATGCGTATACGTCGGGGCTAATGCACGGGCTGGGGTTGATGGCGATCGATCGTTATGCGGCGAAGGAGAAGCGGGGGCGGGTGTTCGAATCGGCCGGGTATCCGCTGGATTTTGCGCCGGCGGAGCGGGCGTGGCTGAATTTTTCGCACGCGGAGGCGGGGGCGGCGTTGCTGGAGTTGTGGGGTTTTTCGCCGGCGGTGGCGGCGGCGGTGCGGTATCAGATGATGCCGGAGGCGGCGCCGCCGGAGTTTCGGCAGCTCAGCATGATGCTGGCGACGGCGCGATGGGCGCGTTCGCTGTTTTGCGTGCCGGACGAATTGATTCCCGACCTGCCGTCGCCGATCTGGATGGAGGAGGCGGGGGTGGAGATCGGGGACTTCGGTTGGTGGCTGTCGCAGGTGCGGATCCGCTACACGATCGCGTGTGACGAGCTGCGATTGAGCTGAGTCGAAGGGTTTCGCTCCGTGCGTCGGGAAGAATCGCCCGAGGTGAGACGACGGAAAACAAAAAGGCCGCGCGGTGAGGCGCGGCCGGGGGAGAGAGCGGAGGGGGAGCGAGATCAGTTCGTGATGTCGAACGTGGTGCTCGATTCGCGGATGTTGGTGTAGACCTTATACCACTCCTTCTGGGCGTCGCTGCCGGAGTATTTCGCGAGGGCGGCTTCGTCGGCGAACTCCATGACGATGGCGTTGGTCTTGCCGCCCTGGACCTTGATGGACTTCGTCCAGACGCGCGTGATGCCGGGGAAGCTCTTCGGGAGGGCCTTCACGCCGTCGAGCGCGGCTTGGATTTGCTCGGGGGTGGTGCCCGCTTTCCAAGATACGGTGACGACGTGGATGACGGACTTCGGCGCGGTTTCGGCGGCTTGGGTCGTGAGGGCGGTGGCGCCGAGCAGGAGGCTGGCAGCGAGGAGGGAGGTGATCAGTTTTTTCATCTTTTTTCTGTGTGAGGTTGGGGATTTCGGGTTTTCGACCCGCTGCGATCACGAGGTGAACGCGGCAGGGGGATTGGACGCCGGAAATTTGGAATGGATGCAAGTAACTAAGTCATAGGCGGCAACGCGCGGGTGCAGGAAGGGGCGAGTCAACTCGCGGCCTACCGCAGGCGGAGGGCGGACGCATCCGGGAAATCGGAGGGGACGGGTTGAGTGACTTTACCGGTGGCGGCCCATTCGGCTCCGCGTTGAAAGGTGGCGATGAAGGCGACGCTGCGCATGGCGGTGGGATCGCCGCGGACGTGGCCGAGCGTGGTGTGAAAGACGCGGCCTTCGCCGTAGGTGACGGTGAGGAGGATGGGTTCGTGGCGGCCGGAGCCGGCGCCGAAGGGTTTATCGTAGGCGGTGGCAAGGACGGTGAGGTTTTCGGCGGGGCCGCGGAGGCGGTTGTAGAGTTCGTCGGCGGCGTGGAGAAAGGCGGGCGGGAGATCGCGAGTGATGGGGTGGTTGGGTTCACGGACGTCGATGACGAAGGAGTGAACGGGGGCATGATCGCCGCCGCGGCCGGGGGACGGGTCACGGATGATTTTTTTATCCCAATAGACCCACGGACCCCAGCGTTCGTCGCGGCCTTCCCAGCCACCGAGACCGCAGATGGCGTTGTATTCGGGCCAGTCGGGAAAAGCGTTGCTGGCGGAGTGGACGACGACGAAACCGCCGCCGCGACGCGTGTAAGCGACGAAAGCGGATTTCGTGTCGGCGGGCCAGGCGTCGCCGGTATAGTTGGAGACGACGACGGCGTAATCGGAAAAGGCGGGGCGGAAAGCGGACATGTCGGCGCCTTTGGGCGGCGAAACGGCGACGTCGACGGTGAAGAGGCCGGTGTCGGTGAGCGCTTTTTCGAGGAGGGGCGTGGTGAGTTTCCAGTCGTGGTTGTTCTGGCCGGTGAGGATGAGGGCTTTCAACGGCGCGGCGGCGAAAGTGGTGAGCGGGAGAAGGGCGAGCGGGGCGAGGAGAAGAAAGCGGCGGAACATGGGAGGGCGGGTTGTGGGGCCAGACGCACGGGGCGGGCGGCGGATTCGGGGTTGAACACGGGTGGGGTCGCGCAATCGTGCGGGCAACCCCTTTTTACCCGATGAAAAAACCGATCCTGCTATGGTTTGGCGTGGCGGTGTGGCTCGTGGCGACTGCGAGTGCGAGTGCGGCGGGTGATGGGGTGGCGATCGCGGAAGTTACGGCGGCGGATGCTGAGCGCGTGGCGGCGGTGGTCGCGGCGGATCGGGAGCGGCTGGAGGCGATTTTGTCGGACGAGCTTCGCTATGCGCATTCGAATGGAAAAGTGGATACGAAGGCGGTGTTGATCGAGACGCTGGTGTCGGAGCGGACGGATTATGAGAGCTTCGAGTATCTCGAGCGGGCGTTTACGCCGGTTGGCGATGGCGCGATGACGATGGCGGGGCGGGTGATCATCGGGCTGCGGAATGCGGACGGGCAGCAGAAGATCGATTTGAATTATCTGGCGGTGTGGCGGCGGGAGAAGGGGACGTGGCGGTTTTTGGCATGGCAGTCGGCACGGAATCCGATGCCGGTGCCGGAGCCGCCGTTGCCGCCGGCGCCGAGCCGCCCCGCGTCGCAGGGCGGAAGCTCCCAGCTCAAAGGACCGAGCTCCAGTGAAACTTCAACCACCCGTGGAAGCTGATACGTGAGTCGCGGTCACGTAGCTCGCGGCGCGATGTGACGATTTCGATGGGGGTGCGTTGGCGGGCGAAGATCGCGCTGGATTCTTCGCTTCGCTCAGAATGACAATCCGTTTTCGAAACGCTCGTGTGTGTGGGGACGCGTTAGTCGAAGGGCAGGATGTTGAGATGGTCGATGTTGGGGCCGAGGGGAGGGTGGAGACGGATGGTGTTGGAGCCGGCGCGGAGGTCGACGACGACGCGATCCCAAGCCCAGCTTTCAAGCGAGCCGGTGGGCCAGAGGGTGAGAGGCGTGGCGGGTTCGCCGTTGATGAGGAGCGCGGCGTCTTCGCTGTCGTGACGGCGCATGGCGTAGCGGAATTCGAGGAGGTAGCGGCCGGCGGCGGGGACGTCGTAGGTCCATTCGATCCAGCGGCGGCCCTGGGAGCCGCCGAAATCGCGGTATCCGGCGCCGGTGAAACCGGAGATTTCGTGACGGACGGCGGCGCGGTCAACGCGGGCGTCCTCGGCTTCGAGGATCGTGCCGCCGGGAGTGGGCGGCATTGAAGGAATGGATACAGGCGAGCCGGTGGTGGTGAGGTCGTAGAGGACGGAGCTGTAGAGTTTTCGCCAGTCGACGTGGCCGACGCGGTTCATCCAAACGGGGTTCTTGTAATGCGGAAGGGCGAGGGAGACGAAGGTGCGCCAGTGGAGCGCGGCGGCGTTGAGCTCGGTGGCGAGGCGGTCGCGGTGCGGGGCTTCGAGGGTGTCACGGAGGAGGGCGAGTTCGATGGCGGCGGCGATCTTGTGGGCGTAATGTTTTCCGAGATGGGCGACGATGCGGATGTCGGTGAGGGTTTGGTGGAATTCAGGTGAAGCGGATGAGTGGGAGGAGGCGGGCGCGTCGAGGAAGGCGAGGGCGCGATCGGCGTGCGCGTGGAGATTTTGGACGAGTTGGGGCGGCGTGGTGCCGGAGGGCGTTTCGTTTTTGCGGAGGGCGGCGACGTAGTCGGGGATGGAAACGTTGTCGGTGGCGGGGTGCGGAGGGAGGGAGATGAAGCGGTTGAGGTCGTGAAAGCCGGTGGGGGTTTGGGCGGGTTCGGGGCGGGCTTTGGCGGCTTCGATATACCACTGGAAATCGAAGCGGCCCCAGTGGAAGCCGGTGACGAGCGGGTAGATCATGGAGGCGTCCTGCCAGGCGGCGAGGAGCGAGGTGGCGTCGGCCGGGGGAAGCTGGAGGCGGTCGGCGACCAGGGCGGCGAGGCGGTCGTTGGAGAGATTTGGATCGTATCCAAAACGTCCCCACAGGAGCCAGTGGAGCCAATGTTTGTCGTGTTCGAGCTGGCGGGGGGCGTCGGGGACGCGGTGGCGGTCGAGGAAGTCGCGGCCCCATATCCACTGATCGGAGCCGTAGTAAAAGCCGCGGGTGGGGTGCGTGGGGATGTTGCGGATGAAGTCGCGGACGAAGTCGGGGGCGGCCCAGCGGAAGTAGTAGGAGTCGTCGTTGCGGAGGGTCCAGAGAACGGGCTGGTCGCCGACGTCGCGGAGGAATTTTTCGTGGAAGTTTTGTTTCGTGGAGCTGAGGGCGTGGGCCTCGGCGTATTTGAAGCTGTAGATGAAATCGACGCCGGGGTGCTCGATGAGCGGAGCGAAGCGTTTCGCGATTTCGGCGGCGCCGGCTTCGTGCTGGCGGTGGATGAAGGCGAGCTTGCGGTCGGGCTGAGTGGCGAGGGCGTCGAGGACGCCCTGACCGTAGGTGCGGAAGGCCCAGTCTTCCTTTTCGGCGGCGGTGGCGTCGGGCATGTTTTCGCCGGTGGTGAGGCCGATGCCGGCGAGATCGGGGTAGGTGAGGACGAGTTCGCGGACGCTGCGGCGGAAATAGTCGGCGGTGGTGGGGTTGTCCCAGTCGGGCGTGAGGCCGTAGCGGCCGCGGGTGCCGTTGGTGAAGACGTTCCAGGTGATGATGTAGAACTTTACGTTGCGCGAGCGGCCGTAGCGCATGACCTCGCGCCAGAAGGCGATTTTCTCGTCGATCGTGAGGCGTTGGAGAATTTCGACGTGGTCGAGGATGTCGGGGGCGTCGAGGCCGGTGGCCCAGGTGTGGTAGTATTCGTTCCACTTCACGGTGGAGCGATGGACGTCGGCGAGGGCGATGTCGGGGTATTCGGGGACGCGGACGAGGGAGGGGAACGGGTGGAGGTTCCAGAGCGAGACGAGATTGTAGCGGTCGCGCGCGAGGCGATCGATGTAGTCGCGCCAGAAGGACAGGTCCCAGACTGTGGCGATGTTTTGCTGGGCGGATTCCCCGGCGTCGGTGTAGCTCGGCGAGCGGGCGTCGAGGGGGAGGTTGAATTTCACGCCGCGGGTGGCGAAGTGCGGCGAGCGGTCGAGGGGCTGGAGGGCGTCGAGGCCATGGAGGCGGATAAGTTCGGCGGCTTCGAGGGCGCCATACATGACGCCGGCGGGGTCGGAGCCGAAGATCCAGAGTTGGCGCGGTTGGCCGGCGGGAGTGGGAGAGGTGCGGATGCTGAAACTCTCCGGGGTGTCGCACGCGGGCGGGGAACTCAGGGCGTTGCCGGCGAGGCGGCGCTGCGCGACGTCGGACGTGGTGAGCTCGAGGTGGATGACGGTTGGAGTGACGGCCTGTTTCGCGTCGATCGCGGCGCGGAGTTCGGCGGCGCCGAAGAGGATCGGACCTTCGTCGGTGGAGTGGCTGACGGTGACGTGCTGGCCGAGGACGGAGGTGGCGAGAACGAAGAAGACGAAGAAACAGCGGAAGAGCGGGGTGGGGCGCATGGGGTGTGCGGCCTGACGCGGGGTAAGCGAGAGAGTTTTAGGGGAATGGGGCGGAGCGGGATGAGAGGGGCGTCTCGCGTGCCGGCGCGCGTGCGAACGGGCGGGCCGATGCGGCGGGGTAGCGATGGCGATTGTAACGTAATGTATTACAAACCGGGTTGGTATGGGCAGGCGTGGGAAGAGGGCGAGGGACAGCAATTGTAACGTAATGTATTACAAAGGAACAGGGGTGGGGTAATGGGGGCGTGAAAAAGGGCGGGTCGGAGGGACCCGCCCGGGAGAAGGGGCGATGAGGGATTATTTGTTTAGCTGCTGGAGTTTTTGGCGGAAGAATTTGCCCTGGCGGGTGGGGGTGAAGTTCCAGTCGGCGATGAGTTGGGGCGACCATTGGGCGTCGAAGACCCAAGGGGTCCAGGAAATGCCCCGTTTTTCGAAGAAGGAAATGATGGCTTCGCCGTAGGTTTCGTCCCCGATGACGGGGACGTGGGCACCCGGGCCGTCGGCGCTCATGAAGCCGAATTCGGTGGCGACGACGGGATATTTTTCGGCGACGTAGCCCCAGTCGCGTTCCCAGTTTTCCTCCCAGTTTTCGCGGCGTTTCTGCGGATACGGGTGCGTGCAATAGGCGACGCCGGGGAAGTCGATGGGTTCGTCGCGGATCATGGTGAGGTCGTAGCCCCAATTGAAGCCGGCGACGAGGACGAGGGACTCGGGGTCGTTCTGGCGGATCATGTAGATGACGTCCTCGAGGAAGGCCTTGAATGCGGGCCAGGGCAGGCGGCCCATGACGCCGCGGTTGTTGGTGGGTTCGTTGAAGAGTTCATACATGGCGACCGTGGAAACGCCGCGGTAGCGCTGCGCGATGGTGAACCAGAAGCGGAAGGTTTCGTCGCGCGAGGTGATGTAGTTCGGGCGGTGGTAGATGCCGGTGAGAATGTTGCCGATCGAGTGCCAGTCGATGATCACATACAGGCCGAGTTCGCCGGACCAGAGGATGGCCTCGTCCAAGAGTTTCAAATACGCGTCCTCGCCGAGGCGGCGCCAGTCGCCGGGGTGGACGGGGATGCGGACGACGTTGGCGTTCCAGTTGCGGATCTCCTCGAAATATCGCCGGCTCCACTGGCCGCGCTCGACGAGGGCGGCGGGATCGGACGTGGCGATGCCGCGCAGGATCACGGTTTCGCCGGCGGGATTGACGAGGCGGTTGCCGTCGATGGCGAGCCGCGGGAGCTTCGCGCTGGCGACGAGGGCTTCGCGGGAATCGCTGAAGGTCGTGGCGGCGCTGAGCGCGGTCGACGAAACAAGAAACGCGAGCAGCAGAAGCAGTCGCGAGACAACGGGGTGCGAGGTCATGAGGGACAAGGAGAAGGCCGCCGCGGTAAGTGGCGCGAGTCATTTCGCGGGTTTCGCGCGGACGCGGCGCGTCGCGCACGCGGCGAGCTAGTCGTTGGTTGCGGCGGCGGGCCGGGCGGCGACGAGCGCGATTTGCAATTGGCGGTGCGGGTCGGTCGGATGCCAGGCCGCGATAGCGATGATGCCGGCGCACACGTGCAGCGGCGATCGCGGCGCGGTCATGGCGAGCGTTGCGCGAAGGGCGGGGCGGCCGTTCATGTGCAATTTCACCGGGAGGCCGTAAACGGGCGGGGGGGAGAAAATCGCCGGTTGAGCGGGAGGAGTGGAGGCGTGTAGGTTGGGCGCATGCAAACACATTTTTTCCGGGGAATCGCGTGGGCCGCGGTGGTTTTGGTGGTGGTGGCGGCGGGGGAGGGTCGCGGCGCGACGGCGGCGGATGCGGCGTTCGAGAAGCTGGCGTCGGAGTGCATCGAGGATTTGCTGCGGTCGCGGCCGGAGATGGCGACGCAGCTCGGCGATCACCGGTTCGACGATCGGTTGACGGATTACAGTGCGGCGGCGCGGGCGGAGCGGGAGCGGGCGTTGCGAGCTCAGTTGGCGGCGCTGGAGCGAATCGAGGTCGGCGAGTTGACCGGGGCGAATCGCGCGGATGCGGACATCCTGCGGCTCGAGCTGGGCTCGATGCTCTACATGCTCACGGAGGAGAAGCCGCACGAATGGAATCCGCTGTCGTATAACGACACGCTGGCGACGAGCATTTATCTGCTGACGGCGCGGGAGTTTGCGCCCGCGGAGGAGCGGTTGCGGGCGGCGATGAAACGGATGAACGAAATTCCGCGGGTGGTGGAGCAGATCAAGGTGACGCTGCGCAATCCGCCGCGGATCCACACGGAGACGGCGATCGGGCAGACGGCGGGCGCGATCGCGCTGGTGCAGAACGAGCTCGAGCCGCTGCTGGCGCAGGCGCCGCATTTGCGGGACGAGTTGGAGCCGGCGCGGAGGTTGGCGGTGGCTGCGTTGACGGACTACCGGTTGTGGCTGGAGAGGGACGTGTTGCCGCTGGCGAACGGGGAGTTCCGGCTGGGCGCGGAGAAGTTCCGGAAGAAGCTGGGGTTTACGCTCGATTCGGACATGTCGCCGGAGGAGATCGTGCGGCGGGCGGAAGAGGAATTGGAGATGGCGACGGACGGGATGTATGCGACGGCGCTGCCGTTGTTCAGGACGTATTTCCCCGACGCGGGCGCGGGAGCGGAGGAGGATCGCCCGCGGGTGATCCGGGCGGTGCTCGACCGTTTGGCGGAGAACCGGCCGAACGACGACACGGTGGTGGCGCGGGCGAAGGAGATCACGGATGCGGCGACGGATTTCGTGCGGGAGAAGAACCTGGTGACGGTGCCGGACACGCCGCTGAAAATCATCGTGCTGCCGGAGTTTCAGCGAGGCGTGGCGATCGCGTATTGTGATTCGCCGGGGGCGCTGGAGCCGGAGGGCGAAACGTATTACGCGGTGTCGCCGACGCCGGCGGACTGGAGTGCGGCGCGGAAGGTGTCTTTCTTTCGTGAATACAACGATTACATGTTGCACGACCTGTCGGTGCACGAAGCGATGCCGGGGCATTTCCTGCAGATCGCGCACTCGAACCAGTTCCGCGCGCCGACGCTGGTCCGGGCGGTGTTCATGAGCGGCACGTTTGTGGAGGGCTGGGCGGTTTATGCCGAACGCGTGATGGCGGACGCGGGGTTCGGCGGGCCGGAGGTGAGGATGCAGCAGTTGAAGATGCGGGTGCGGGCGATCATCAACGCGATCCTGGACAACAAGGTTCACACGGCGGGCATGACGGAACGGGAGGCGCTGGATCTGATGATGAAGCGAGGGTTTCAGGAGGAAGGCGAAGCGGTGGGGAAGTGGCGGCGGGCGTGCCAGAGCTCGACGCAGCTTTCGACGTATTTCGTGGGCGCGGTGGAGCACGACGATGCGCGCGCGGCGGTGGAGAAGAAGGAAGGGGCGGCGTTCGATTTGAAGCGCTATCACGACCGACTGCTGTCGCGGGGAAGCCCGGCGATGAAGCACGTGCGGCGCGAGCTCGGGTGGTGAAGGGAATCCGCGGCGCCGCCTGATTTTTTTTCACGTTGTGAGCTACCGCGGCTTGGCGGCGCGGTCGATTCCAACGATGAAGCAGCGTGTCGAAGAGCCACAGGAATTTTGCGAGGTCATTGACCGGATCGAGCAGGCGGGCGGCGAGAGCGGGAGGGTGTCGGTGGGCGACATGCTCGATGCGGTCGGGCGGCGCTCGTTCGGCCCGATGCTGCTTTTGCCGGGCATCATCGCGGTGTCGCCGCTGAGCGGTGTGCCGGGCATGCCGACGACGCTCGGGTGCATGGTGATTCTCGCGGGCGGGCAGATTTTGATTGGGCGCAAGCGGATCTGGCTGCCGGGCTGGATCCTGCGGCGTTCGATTTCGCGCGAACGGCTGGAGAAGGGGCTGCGGTTGTTGCGCAAGCCGGCGCGGCAGGTCGACCGCTGGCTGAAGCCCCGCTGGAGGACGCTGGCGGGCGGGCCGGCGAAATACGGGATCGCGGCGTTGTGCGTGTTGATTGCGGCCACGATGCCGCCGCTGGAGGTGGTGCCGTTTGCGGCGACGGCGGCGGGGGCGGCGTTGACGGCGTTCGGGCTGGCGCTGGTGGCGCACGACGGGCTGATGGTCGTGGGCGCGTTGCTGTTTACGGCGCTGGCGGGCGTGCTGGGGGTGGTGGCGATCGACTGAGGCGGGCGAAGGCCGAGGGGTTGTTTCGACGGTGAATTGCAGGTGGGCGCGGCCCGGGAAAAACATGTAATTCGAGACCGAACGGGGTTAATGAAGTGAAAGCACATTGCGTGGCTGGTTGCCTCGCCCCCGGTGAAAACATTCCTCCGTTTCGTCGTGCTGGTGGTCCCGGCGGCGTGGCTGCCTGCGCAAAGCGCCGCGCCGTTTACGAGCGGAGCCTGGGTGGGCAACGTGACGATCTCGAGCGCGACGGCGGCGGTGCGGTTGAAGAACAGCGGCGTGGCCGTGCGGTGGGTGGTGAGCGAACGTGCGACGTTGGAGAACGCGGTGCGTTCGGCGCCGGTGAGCACGCTGCCGGAGACGGGGAACGTCGCGAAGCTCGACGTGAGCGGACTGAAGGCGAACACGCTGTATCACTACGGCTTCGAGGTAGGCGGAGAGTTGCGGGGCGAGGCGGAATGGCGCGGGCGGTTCCGGACCTTCCCGAGTGGAGCGGCGTCGTTCAAGATCGCGTTCGGCTCGTGCGGCGATCATCGCGACGCCGATCAGCGCGCGTATGACGCGATCCGCGCGGAGCAGCCGCTGCTCTTCATCAACACGGGAGACCTGCACTATGCCGACACCAACGACACGAGCGTCGACGAGTATCGAAAAAACTATGACGCGGTGCTGACGGCGCCGGCGCAGGCGCGGCTGTATCGCAACGTGCCGGTGGCTTACGTGTGGGACGATCACGACTACGCGGGCAACGATTCGGACGGGACGTCGCTCGGGCGCGACGCCGCGCGGCAGGCGTATGGCGATTTCGTGCCGCACTACCCGCGGGGGGCGGGCGATGGGACGATCGGGCAGGCGTTCACGATCGGACGCGTGCGGGTGATCATGACGGACGTGCGCAGCGCAAGTTCGCATTTTCGGGAGCCGGACGATGCGGCGAAGGTGCGGCTGGGGGCGGCGCAGATGGCGTGGTTCAAGCGGGAGCTGATCGCGGCGCGCGATGCGGGGTTTCCGCTGATCCTGTGGGTGAATCCGGTGCCGTGGATCAGCGCGGCGGGCGCGGGGGCGGACGACTGGAGCGCGTATGCGACGGAGCGGCGGACGATCGCGAACTTCATCAAGACCTCGGGCATCCGTAATCTCGCGATCATTTCCGGCGACATGCACGGGCTGGCTTACGATGACGGGCGGAACTCGGATTATGCCGACGGCGGAGGCGCGGCGATGGTGGTGATGCACGGCGCGGCGCTGACGCGAACGGGATCGGTCAAAGGCGGGCCGTATAGCGGAGGAGCGATGCCGGGAAGTCCGCAATACGGTGTGCTGGAAATCACGGACCACGGCGGGCCGAGCGTGCAAGGTCGCTATCTCGGCCAACGGGTGGGCGAGGGCACGAAGCTGGCCTTCAGTTTTTCGGCCGTTTCGCCGGTGGCTTCTTCGGATTCGAACCGCACGGCCGGAACGAGTCCGGCGGAGCGTTCGCTGTTGGCGCTGTCGTCGCGGGACCGGATCTCGAGTGCCGACGGGGTGACGATCATTGGATTCGTCATTGGCGGCGCGCATCCGCGGACGATGTTGATCCGCGCGGTGGGTCCGAGTTTGGCGCCGCACGGGGTGACGGACGCGCTGCCCGATCCGAAGATCACGGTGCACAAAGGAAAGACGGTGATCGCGGAAAATGACAACTGGATGGAAGCCGATGCGGGGCAGTTGAGCCGGGTCTTTGCGCAGGTCGGAGCGGGGGCGCTGTCGAGTTCGGACGGCAAGGATGCGGCGCTTGTGATCACGCTTGCGCCGGGCGTTTACACGGCGGTGGTGCGGAGTGCGGACGGGCGGATGGGCACGGTGCTGGCGGAGATTTTCGAAGTGTATTGAAGCGTTCGATGCGGGCGTCGAACGCGCGGGCGAAATGCGCCCGCGTTGCCCCGGGAAGACATGGATTTAGCGCGGGCCTTCGCTCATCGCGCGGCGGCGGGCGGGGTCGTCGTCGCGATCGAGATGTTGAGGGGGTGTGGCGTCGGGGCGGCCGGCGGGAGGTTCGCGTCGGCTGCGGCGGAACATGATGAAGAGGAAAACGGCGCCCACCAGGATGATCAGCGGGATGAAGTAAAGGTGCGGATGCATTGGGAAATTTAGGCGCGAAGGACGGCGGGCGCCACGAGCGGAATTGCGGGTCGGGGCGTGGGGCGTTCTCCGGCGCCGTGGGGCGTGCGGGCAGTTGCGACGGGAGAAATGGGGGGCTGGGGCGTAAGGTTTAGCCGGATTCACGGACTCGGCGGGGAGCGCGGTTTGACCTGCGAGATGAAACCAGAGCTGCTGGGTGACAGCCTGCGACGGTTTAGAACGCGTGGCGGGCTGAGGTTTTTTTGGCCATGGAAACGGCACGGGTGCGCGAGCGCCCGTGCCGTTTTTGGCGTGACGAAGGTTTATCTTGCGTTGCGGGAAGGGGCGCGGTTTCAGTGCGCCCGCCTGTAGGGGTGTCCTCCGCGGAGGGCTGAGATTGCGGTGCGAACGACCGCTCGACCCTTGAACCTGACACGGATCATGCCGACGAAGGAAACAGCAGGCGCCGCGAGGAGCGCCATCGGGCGCACGGCGCCCCTTCCGCCGGGAGTTCGTTTCAGGTCGGGCGACCGACCCTATGAAACTGCCAAAAAAACTCCTCCTCACTCTCGCTGCCGGCGCGCTCGTTTCGATCGCACGGGCCCAGGATACCGCCACGGAGACCGTGCGCCTCGATCTCTTCGAGGTGACGGGCGTGCCGGTCGAGGATTCGGTGAATCCGCTGATCCGGCCCGTGGAGGGCGTGTTCGGGGATTTGCGGGGTGTGCTCGAAACGCCGCGGGGTGTATCGACGATCACGCAGGGACTGCTGCGCGAGCGCGGGATCGAGGGCGTGCGCGAGTTCGTGGCGTTTGCGCCGGGGAGCTATGCGCCGGCGAGTTATGGCAAGGCGACGATTCCGAACATCCGCGGCGACCTGGCGGAGACGTTTTTGAACGGCCAGCGGCTGAGTTATAACAATTTTGGCTACATGCCGTCGTTCAACAACGTCGAAGCGGTCGACGTCGTGCGCGGGCCGGGCTCGGCGGTGTATGGCAGCGGGTTCTTCACGGGCGGCTACGTGAACTACGTGACGAAGCAGCCGAAATTTTCGCCGGAGACGACGCTGACGACGCGCGTCGGCACGTGGGTGCCGGGCGGCGGATCGTGGTTGAACGGATCGTGGCAGATCGACACGACGGCGCCGCTCGCCGACGGGAAGTCGGCGTGGCGTTTCAGTTACGAGGGGAAGGAGGACGACACGTTCTTCCAGCGGCACGGCGGGCGCGACGACCGGCAGGACGTATTCGTATCGTGGATTCGGCACGCGGGCGATGCGGTGACGCTGGAGGCGAATGCGCAGTATTTCTGGCAGGCGACGCCGCAGCTGCTCGGCGTGAACCGGCCGAACCAGGAGCTGATCGATCATGGGCGTTATTACACGGGCGATCTGCCGGATCTCGGGTATTCGGACGCGGGCGCGCTAGCGGGCACGATTCCGGGCACGACCTGGGTGGACTTGCCGCGGGATGCGACGCTGCTGTCGCCGGGCGATTTCTCGAACGCGAACGTGGCGCGAGGCCAGTTCATCGTGAAGGCGCAGCTGGCGCCGGGGCGGAAGCTCGTGAACCGGACGCTGGCGGAATACGTGAACCGCCGGCGATACCATGCGTTCGAATATGCGGAGTGGGCGGAGCAGACGACGTTCGAAAATCGCACGGAGTGGCACGCGAGTTTCGGCGGCGACGCGGTGACGCACGACGTGATCGTGGGCGCGACGCTGCGTTTCGAGGACCGGGTCAGCTACACGAACTACTTCAACGAATATTTCTTCCAGTATGATCTTACGCGGGCGAATCCGGTGTTCAGCCACGTGGGCGATTACCCGGAGTCGTATTGGCCGGGATTCGAGGGACCGGGCGGACGGCTGTTTTTCCCGGCGTCGTATGGCAGCCCGGAGACGACGGATTCACAGTTATGGAATCCGGCGCTGTTTGTGCAGGACGAGATGAAGCTGAACGACAAGTTCTCGGTGCTGGCGGGCGTGCGAGTGGATGGGTTTTACGCGAAGGCGCGCGATCCGCTCGGCGAGGCGGCGGGTGTGCCGTGGGCGGACGAGCACGACGACGAGGCGGTGTCGTGGAACGCGAGCCTGGTGTATCGCGTGACGCCGAAGGCGACGCTTTACGCGACGCACCAGCGGGCGTTTGCGGTGCACGGCAACGTGACGGGCGGCGGGATCATGCTGAAGGAGGACGAGGCCGGGAATGGCGTGATCGATCCGGACGATTTCACGAACCTGAGCCGGCTGACGGAAATCGGAGCGAAGTTCTCGTTGTTGGAAAACAAGCTCTACGCGGGTGCGGCGGTGTTCGAGCAGCGGCGCGAGGAGGTCGAGCTCGGCGGCGACGTGAAGAACCTGAAGATGCGCGGGGCGGAGCTGGAGCTGGTTTACCAGCCTGATCTGCATTTTAACGCGACGTTCAACGTGGCGCTGACCGACGGGCGGTTCGATGACTCGACGGCGACGCAGGCGGGCGGGTTGTCGTTGTATAATCTCTACGCACTGGACGCGGGGCCGGGCGGGCGCGGGAGCGGGCTGGGCTTTCAGTGGGACAAGCTGCCGCGCGGCGATTACCGGATTCCGGGGCTGTCGCGGTGGATCGTGAATGGCAGCTTTTCGTATCGGATGGAGAGCGGGTTTGGCGGGGGCATCGGCGCGAGCTGGCAGAGCGAGCAGCCGGGGAATCTGACGAACGAGTATCACATCCCGGCGCAGGTGTTCTTGAATGCGTTCTTGTTCTACCGGCAGCCGACCTGGGAGGTGAACCTCGACATCCTCAACGTGCTCGACGAGCGGAACTGGATTCACAACGGCGACAACTTCTCGAATCACGTGCTGGTGTTTCAGGATTTGCCGCTGCGGGTGGAGGGGTATGTGAAGTTCAAGTTTTGACGGCAGAAAAAGGCTGAGGCGTCGTTCTCGTAATCGTAATCTTTCTCGTTCTCGTTCTCCCGGTTTGAGATTTGGGAGAGCGAGAACGAGAACGAGAAAGAGAAAGAGAAAGAGAACGAGGCGGAGCGGGGGCGCTCCCTACTTGCTCCCCGGCGGCGGGGTGGCTGTAGTGCGGGGATGATTGGACTTCAGGAAGGACAGGGAGCGGCGACGAAGAAGGCACCGGAGCGGGTGTTCACGTTGCGGCTTCATGTCGTGGGAACGAACCCCCAGGTGTGGCGGCGGATTGTCGTGCGCGAATCGATGTGGCTGTCGCGGCTGCACGACTCGATCCAGGTGTTGTTCGACTGGTTCGATTACCAGACGCATGCCTTCAATCTCGACGATCTGCGCTTTGGCAATCCGCTGAAACGCGAGGAGCTGACGATCGAGGACGATCGCGATGTGACGCTCGCGGATCTCGATCTGGAGCATCACGAGCGGCTCACGTATGGGTATCACTTCGGCGAGGGCTGGCAGGTGGAGATTCGGGTGGAGGGGCACGAACCGGCAAAGAAGGGCGTGCAGTATCCTTTGTGCATCGCGGGCGAGCGGGCGGGACCGCCGGAGGATTGCGGCGGGCTGGAGGCGTTTCACGACATGCTCGCGTGCATCAAGGAGCCGGATACGGAGCTCGGGCGCGAGTGGGTCGAGTGGCTCGGGCCGGAGTATCACGCCGAGGTGTGCGATCTGGAGAAGATCAACAAGGCGTTGAAGAAATTGGGGAAATGACCCGCCGCGGAGCGGCGGGAAGCTCCAAGCACCAAGATCCAAGCTCCAGGGAAGAACCAAGCATCAAACCCAAAAGGCTGATGTTTGGAGGTTGGAGGTTCCCTGGTGCTTGGAGCTTGGTGCTTGGAGCTTCCGCGGCGGCGGAGTTGGGTGCGGAAGCGGTGACGGTTATTTCGCTGCGGTCGGTATGCTGCCGGCTTTGATGAGGTAGAGGCTTTCGGGCTTCACGTATTTCTTGATGGCGCCGTTGACCTGCCCGGGGGTGAGGGACTCGATTTTTTTCGGGTATTCGTCGAGCCAGGTGACGTCGTAACCGCGGTGGATGGCGGCGAGGAGGTTGGCGGCGAGGCCGCCGGTGGTGGCGAGGCCGACCTTGAAGGTGCCGACGAAGTTTTCCTTGCGGCGGGAAACCTCCTCGGGCGTGGCGCCTTTTTCATACCATTCGGTGAGCTGGCGCTTCGTCGATTCCAGGCCCTGATCGAGAAGTTTCGGAGCGAAGGTGGCGCTGATGCGCCAGTCGCCGCCGGCGAAGGTGTCGTGGTCGAGGCGGGAGCCGATGCCGTAGGTGAGGCCCTCGCGGTCGCGGACGTTGGCCATGAGGCGGCCGGTGAAGCCGCTGCCGAGAATGGCCGTGCCGAGGCGGAGCGCCTGATAATCGGGGTCGCTGTAGCGGAGGCCGCTGGGCTGTCCCATGATGACGGATACGCTGGTCTTGTCGGCCATGAAGATATCCTGCTCGCGCGGGGCGTCGGTGCCGCCGGCGAGGGCGGGCTCGAGAAGATCGACGCCGCCGGACCAGCCGGCGAACTGGCGGGCGACGGCGGATTGGAGCTGGGCGACGTCGATGTCGCCGACGACGACGAGGGTGAAGTTTTTCGGGCCGTAGTGTTTTTCGTGAAAGGCCTTCACTTCCTCGAGGGTGGCCTGCTCGGTGGCGGCGATGAAGTCCTCGGGGGACTCGGTGCGGTTGGGGTGGCCGACGGGATAGACGGCGCGGGTGAAGGCGTCGGCGGCGCGGAAGTCGGTGCTCTCGAGGGAGCGGCGGAGTCCGCCGATGAATTGTTTCTTCGCCTTTTCGAATTCCTCGGCGGTGAGAGCGGGGGTGCGGAGTTGTTCGGCGATGAGCTCGATGACGAGCGGGAGGTCCTTGGAGAGGCAGCGGGCGCTGACTTCGGCCATGTGGGTGCCGACGCTGAAGTCGATGGTGGCGCCGACGCTTTCGAGTTTCTCGGCGATGGCGAACTTGTCCTGTTTCGTGGTGCCCTGGTCGAGGAGCATGCCGGTGAGGGTGGCGACGGCGATGTTGCCGTCGGCGCAGTAGGCGTCGCCGGCGGGGAGGGAGCCGCGGATCGTGACGACGTTTTTGACGCCGGTTTTGTAGGCGATGACGTCGAGGCCGGCGATGTCGGTGCGGACGACGTTGGGAGCGATGGCGGCGAGCGCAGCCGAAGGTGCGAGCAGGAGCGCCGAAAGGGTAGGGAACAGGAAGGAGAGGAAGGATTTCATGGGAGCGCGGGAGGTTCTGGTGGGCGGGCGCGTGGGAGCGGGCGGGCGTCCAAGTGGATTCTTCGCTTCGCTCAGAATGACAAGAAGGAGAGGCTCAGAGTGAGAGGATGAGGTTATTCGGCGGCTTCGGGGTTGAGGGGGATGAACCAGCCGATGGTGCTGGTATCGACGTTGAAGTAGTCGCGGACGACGCGCTGGACGTCGGCGGGCGTGACTTTCTGCACGGCGTCGTCGAGGGAGTAGTAGAGCGTCCAGTCGCCGGCGGCGATGCACTCGTTGAGATTGCCGGCGATGGAGAAGGAGCCGTCGCGCTGGTAGGCGGAGTCGGCGAGCCATTTGGCGACGGCGGCGTTGACCTCGGCGTCGGTGACGCCCTCGTTCGCGAGTTTCTCGATCTCCTCGAGGGAGATTTTTTCGACCTGCTCGTGAGTGGCGCCGGGGGCGAGCGGGACGAAGGCGATCATGAGCGAGGGGTCGTGATTGAAGCCGACGAAGCTCTGCGCGCCGGTGGAGAGATTTTTGTCGGTAAGGGCGCGATAGAGGCGGCTGTTTTTGCCGTCGGTGAGGATGAGGCTGGCGATGGCGAGGGCGGGATAGTCGGGGTGGCGGGCGGAGGTGGTCTTGTAGCCGAGGGCGACGACGCCGAGCTGGCCGGCGCGTTTGACGGTGACGCGGCGGGCGCCGCGTTGTTCGGGCTCCTCGGTGTAGAGTTCGGGGATGGGCTCGGGGGAGCGCGAGTAGACGCCGAAGTATTTTTGGATCAGGCCGAGCGCGGCGGCGGGTTCGAAGTCGCCGATGAGCGTGGCGGTGGCGTTGTTGGGCCAGTAGAAGGTGTCGTAGAACTCCTTCAGTTTTTCGATCGGAACGTTTTCGATGTCGGAGCGGTGGCCGATGGTGGAGTGGTGATAGGGGTGGGCGACGAAGGCGGCCTGGAAGATTTCCTTGATGAGGGCCTGGAAGGGGGAGTTTTCGCCGCGTTCGAATTCGTTGCGGACGACAGTCATCTCGGGGCGGCGGTCTTCCTCGCGGAGCCAGAGGTTGCGCATGCGGTCGGCTTCGATGGCCATGTAGCCCTCGAGGAATTCGGAGCCGATGTTGGCGTAGTAGTTGGTGCGATCGAGCCAGGTGGTGGCGTTGTAGTTGCCGCCAACGCGCTCGAGGTATTGGTCGACGCTGTTGCCCTTCTCGCGGTTGAATTCCGGCGATCCCTTGAACATGAGGTGCTCGAGGAGGTGGGTGGCGCCGGTGGTGCCGGTGACCTCGTTGCGCGAGCCGACACGGTAGGTGACCATGAAGGTGAGCGTGGGGCTCGAGTGCTCCGGCATGAGGAGGACGGAGAGGCCGTTCGAATCGAGGGTGTATTCGGCGATGTCACCGACGGTTTTGACGTGGGTGAAGCCATCGACCTGGACGGGGGCGGCGGCGAAGCCGGGGACGACGAAGGCGAGCAGCGCCGCGAGAAGGAACGGGGGAGATTTCATGCGGAGTTCGACGGTGAGAATGGGGCGCAAGGTGAAGCATGGGTGAGCGAAGGCCAAGCTGTTAGGCGTGTTTTCGCGGGGAAAAAGAAGCGGAGGCGCGGGTGACCCGGCGCGGCGGGCCTCGCGTTCCGCTGGCCTTTGCTGGAGCGAAACGGGCTCAGCGTTCGAGGACGGCGGCGACAGCTTCGACGAGGCGGGCGGCTTCGAAAGGTTTCTGGACGAAGCCGGCGAGGCCGCGGCCGGCAAAACGTTCGGCGGATTCGGTGCGGTTGTAGCCGCTCATGAGGACGACGGGGACGTCCGGATTGAGGCGGTGGATCTCGGCAAACGCCTCGACGCCGTCCATCACGGGCATGGTGAGGTCGAGGAGGACGAGGCGGAAGGCGTGCGGGTCGCGCGCGAAAAGATCGACGGCCTCGCGTCCTTGAGTTGCGGATACGATGGCGAAGCCGAAGCGTTCCAGGATTCGCGCGGCGATTTCGCGGACGGCGTCCTCGTCGTCGACGACGAGGATGCGGCCGGCGCCCTGCGGGAGGGTGGCGGATTCTCGCGGGGTGGGGGCGATCGCGGGCGGGCCTTCACCGGCGGGGAGGAGGAGGCGGAAGGTGGTGCCGCGATCGGGGGCGGTGTCGACCTTGACGGCGCCCTGGTGGCTGCGGGCGATGCCGAGGACGGCGGAGAGGCCGAGGCCATGGCCGCTGAATTTTGTGGTGAAGAACGGCTCGAACATGCGGTCGACGACGTCGGGCGGCATGCCGCAGCCGTTGTCGCTGACTTCGAGGAAAACGTAGGGGCCGGGATCGAGGGCGGGCGCGAGGTAGGTGCTGGCGAGATAGGCGCGGTCGGCCTGCATCAAGCCGGTGCGGACGAGGATGCGGCCGCCGTGATCGCCGCAGGCGTCGGACGCGTTGATCACGAGGTTCATCGCGATCTGGTTCAACTGGGTGGCGTCGCCCTTGACGGGGGGCAGGCCGCGCGCGAGGTCGAACTCGAGCGTGCACTTTTTCGAGATGGAGACCTTGAGGAGGTCGATGGTTTCCTCGACGATCCGGGTGAGGTCGACGAGGTCGGTGGCGAGGCGGCCCTTGCCCGAGTAGGCGAGCATCTGGCGGCAGAGTTCGGCGGCGCGGAGGGCGGCGAGCTCGATCTGGTGGATGGAGTTTTCGGCGGGGCTGTGGGGCGGGGCGTCGAGCCGGGCGAGGGTGGCGTTGCCCAGCATGACAGTGAGGAGGTTGTTGAAATCGTGGGCGATCCCGCCGGCGAGGACGCCGAGGCTTTCGAGTTTTTGGGCCTGCAGGAGGTTGCGTTCGGACTCGAGCCGCCCGCGCTCGGCCTCCTTCAGGCGGCTGATGTCGCGGGCGACGGTCGACACCATCGCGGGCTGGCCGGCGTCGTTGCGGTGCAGGACGATCATCTGCGAGACCGGAACTTCGTGACCGTGGGCGTCGAGGAAGGCGGTTTCGCCCTGCCAGGTGCCTTGGGCGAGAGCGGTCGGGAAGCCTTCCCGGAGAATTTTTTCGGTGGCCCACGGCGGATGGTAGGTGGAGATGGGACGACCGCGGACGTCGGCCCCGGGGGCGTCACCGCGAAGTCGATACAGCGCGGCGTTTTGATGGAGGAGGTTGCCCTGCAGGTCGGCGGTGGCGATGAAGTCGGGCGTGGCTTCGAGGATGGCGAGGAGGCGGGAGCGTTCGCTTTCGGCGTGGGCGCGGCGCGAGACGGTGGCGCCGAGGCCGAGGCCGATGGTGGCGACGGCGATTTCGAAGAGGAGCAGATCGGTGACGACGACGTTCGAGGCATCGACGAGCTGGAGCGAAAGGAGGGTGCCCATCGTGAGGGCGAGGACGGCGATGGAGGCGCCGGGGAGTCCGTGCCGGAGGCAGATCCAGACGAGCGGCAGGAAGCAGAGATAATACGTCTGGTGGGGGTGGATGTAGCCGAAGCCGTGGACGATCGCGAGGAAGGCGAACAAGGTGAAGCCTTGGGCGAAGACCTCGAGGCGTTCGCGCGTGCTCCAAGAAGGACGCGGCGTGTGGCGACCGAGCAGACGCGGCGCCAGGTGCACCAGGCAGATCGGCACGACGGTGAGAACGCCGGTGAGATCGCCGATCCACCAGCCGAAGGCGACGGACCAGAAGCGTTCGGCGGGAAGAAGCGTGCCGGCGACGACGAGGGCGGTTCCGATGGCACCGGCGAGGAGTGGCGCGGCGAGGTAGGCGCCGATCAATGCGGCGGTTTGCAGGGGGCGGGCGGGTGCGGGAATCGGGCCGAACCAGCGACGGACGAGCGTGCCGGTGCCGACGTAAATCGCGGTGATGAGAACCGGCAGGCTGAGCTGCGTCCAGGTGACCGGGGCCGGACTGGTGACAAAGGCGGAGAAAAGCTGGGCCGCGAGAATGACAGGGGCGGCGCGAAGACCGGCGAGCGTGGCGAGGGCGAGGGCGAGGCCGACGGGCGGATACCAGAGCGATACGCCGGGCGCCACTTCGAACACCCGCGCGCTGGCGTCGAATCCAACGTGGAGAAGGAAGTAAGTGACGTAAGCGAAGGCGGCACGACGGCCGGAGAGCGACTCCATGATCTGCGAGGAGCCTGATTGGACTCCGTGCGAGTGGGGTCAATCCTACATGCCGAAGGGTGGGGCGGACACGCGCGCGCGCTGCGGTCGGGGCGGCGAATGAGCCGGGGCCGGTGAGGAAGTCGGGAGCGAAAAATCAGAGGAGCGTAATCCGGCAGAGCGCAGAAATGAGGCGCAGCCGCTCTGCGGGCGCGTCGTCGGGACGAGCGGGGGGGAGGTTGAGCGGCGGGCCGCGCGGCGCGGCTACAGCCCTCATTTATGTGCGCTAATACTTTCCGTGGCCGGCGGCCTAAAGACCGCGTTTTGCAGGAGCGGGCGCGTGTATCCAGGCCGAAGTTACAGTTTTTCGAGGTGGATGCTGCCGTTGACGGATTCGGCGTGGAGCGAGGCGCGGGCGTCGCCGATGGTGCCGTTCACGCGTTTGCGACCGATTTTGCCGGAGAGTTGGAGGGGGAAATCGCAGTCGATGTGGCCGTTGACGACGGAACCGTGAACGGCGAGGCCGGCGTCGGGCGGAAGCGCGACGTGCACGGAGCCGTTGACGGTTTTCAAAGTGAGCTGCTGGCCGGCGGCGATGGTGGCGAAGGTGGCGTTGACCTGGCCGTTGACGGTGCGGAGCGAGGCGTCGCCGGAGAGACTGGTGGCGCGGACGCGGCCGTTGACGGTGTGGGCATCGACCGGGCCGCGGTGGTCGGAGATGTTGATGGAGGCGTTGACGGTTTCGATGTCGTCGAGGCGGGCGGTGGCGGGGACCTTGAGCCTGAAGGTGACGGCGCCGCGCAGGGAGTTATTGCCGAACCAGCCGCCGGGGCGTTTGGGAAGGCGGACTTTGATGGCGGCGCGGTCGTTGGAGAGATCGATGGTGAGTTCGATGGCTTTCAGTTCTTCGTCGGTCTTGGCGCTTTTCTCGCCCTCGATGACGATCTCGTCGCGATCCCAAGCTTCGATGGTGACGTTGCCGTTGATGTTCTCGAGCGAGACGGTGCCGGTGGGGCTGAAGGCGGCGGTGCGGGAAAACGGTTCCTTGAAGGAGTAGCTGTCGGCGCGGGCGAGCGCGGAGAGGGCGAGGAAGAAGAGGGCGAGGAGGGCAAGGGGGCGGAGGGTCATGACGGAGAGGAGAACCCGGGCGAGGGCGGAAAGTTACGATCGAAAGGTCGGCGGGAAGGGCGAGAGTGAGAACGAATTCTAGTCGGAGCGGAGGGCTTCGGTGGGGTTGATGCGGGTGGCGCGGTGGGCGGGGAGCCAGCAGGCGAAGAGCATGGTGGCGGAGAGGACGGCGATGTTGGTGGCGAGGAGCCAGAGGCCGGGGAGGGTCATCGCGGGCATGGCGTTTTTCAGGACGGTGGTGAGGGCGTAATAGGCGGGGATGCCGATGACGAAGCCGATGAGCATGAGGCGGAGGCCTTCGCCGAGGATCATGCGCAGGATGTCGTGGCTGCCGGCACCGAGGGCCATGCGGACGCCGATGTCGCGGGTGCGCTGGGCGGTGAGTTGGGAGATGACGCCGAAGAGGCCGACGGCGGCGATGAGAAGTCCCATGCCGGCGGAGAGGCTGAGGTTGACGATGACGAGGTCGAGGTTGGCCATGTTGCGCTCGTAGGAGGTCCGGAGCGATCCGGGCTGGGCGAGCGGCAGGTCGGGATCGAGTGAGGCGATGGCTTCGCGGGCGCTGCGGGTGAGCGTGTCGGGAGCGAGCGAGGTTCTCAGCACCACGCTGACGTAGCGGCTGGTGGCCTGCGCGAGCGGGCGGTAGACCTGCAATGGCGTATCCAGCGGTCCGAGACGGGCCAGCATGCCGACGTCGCCGACGACGCCGGCGATCTGGAGCCATTGGTCATTGTCGCCGACCCGAAAGCGGCGGCCGATCGGGTCATCATCGGGCCAGAAGCGGCGGGCGAAGGCTTCGTTGACGATCGCCACGGCGGGATCGCCTTCGGCAAATTCGGCGGCGAAGAACGAGCCCTGTTTCAACGGAATTTCGAGGGCGGAGAAGTAGTCACGCGTGACGGTGCCGACCTGTGCGAGGGGACGTCGGGACGCTTCTTCGACGGGCTGGCCCTCGATGTGGATCGGCTGGGTGTCGCCGAGCGAGAAGAACGGCAGGTTGGTGCTGATGGCGGCGTATTCGACGCCGGGGATGGCGGCGAGCTTGGGTTGAAGGTCGCGGTAGAACCGGCGGCTGCGGGCGTCGTCGCCATAGGGGTCCCACGGGAGGGCAAGGGCGCCGGTGAAAAGCCCGTCGACATTCCAGCCGACCTGTCGGTTGAGGAAGGATTTGGCGCCGATGCCGAAGGCGGCGGCGACGCCGACGAGGGTGAGGGCGAGGGCGAGTTCGACGACAATGAGGATTTGCTTGAGGCGGTTATGAGAGCGGTTGCCGACGGAGGAGCGACCGCCTTCCTTGAGGGCTTCGGCGGCGGGGGCGCGGGAGGCGAGCCAGGCGGGGGCGAGGCCGAAGGCAAGGCCGCTGACGAGGGACGCGGCGGCGGCGAAGGTGAGGACACGGGCATCCATCGGGATGTCGAAGCCCGGCTCGTTATTGATGATGAGGAGCGAGCCGATGATGGAGTTGGACCAGGAGGCGACGAGGAGGCCGCCGATGCCGCCGAGGACCCCGAGGAGAATGCTTTCGGAGAGGAGCGGGCCCATGAGTTGGCGGCGGCTGCCGCCGAGGGCGGAGCGGACGGCGAATTCGCGGCTGCGGACGAAGGCGCGCGCGACCTGGAGGCTGGCGAGGTTGGCGCAGGCGATGAGGAGCATGGCGATCGCGATGCCGGTCATGAGCCAGAGGAGATTGCGGCTGACGCTGTCCATGTTGGCCTGCGAAAGACCGAGCGCGCGGAGGCCGCGGCCGGCGTTTTCCTTGGGGTGGTCGCGTTCGAGCTGGGCAGCGACGAGCGAGAGCTCGGCGCGTGCCTGAGAAATGGATACGCCGGGTTTGAGGCGGGCGACGGCCTGCATCCAGGTGTCGCGGCGGTTTTCGCGGAAGGAGGGCGGCTCGGTGCGCGGGACGAGAATTTCGACGGGGCCCCACACGAGCGGGGCTTCGAACTCGGGAGGCAGAATGCCGACGATGGTGTGCGGCCGGGCGTTGAGGCGGATGGTGCGGCCGAGCGCGGTGGGGTCCATGGCGAAGCGGCGGACCCAGGCGCGGTGAGTGAGGAGGGCGACGGACGGCGGGTCGGCTTCGAAATCGGCCGGCGTGAAACCGCGGCCGTGGGACGGTTGAAGGCCGAGGACGTCGAGGAAGTTGGCGGCGATGTTCATGCCGAGCACGCGTTCGGCGGGCTGGCCGGGTTCGCCGAAGGAAAAGAGGTCGCCGTTATAGATGGCGAAGCCGGTGAAGGACGTGACGCGATCGCGGACGTCCATGATGTTTCCCGGGGCGTGGTTGCTGCGGTCGGTCTGGCGGTTGGTGCCGATGATGGCGACGAGGCGGTCGGCGTCGGGGTAGGGGATGGTGCGCAGCAGGAAGGCGTTGGCCATGCTGAACGACGACGCGCTGAGGCCGATGCCGAGTGCGAGGGTGAGGATCGCGATGGCGGAGAAGCCGGGGGATTTGGCGAGCTGGCGGAAGGCGAGTTTCATGGGAAGGCTGTAAGCTGTAAGCGATAAGCCCTAAGCGGTCAGGAGGTGGGGTGAGACGTTTGGGGCTTAGCGCTTATGGCTGACCGCTTATTGCTCACTCGGCGCGGAGGGCGGTGATGGGGTCGACGCGGGTGGCGCGGCGGGCGGGCCAGTAGCAGGCGAGGGCGGCGGTGGCGACGAGGAGCGCGATCACGGTGGGGAAGGCGATCGGATCGACGGCGCGGA
>JAEZAD010000016.1 GCA_023430565.1 Verrucomicrobiota bacterium | reverse complement strand
AAGGTATCGCTTATGTAACCCAGGGTAAGGATGTTTTCCCTTCAATGACGGTTGAAGAGAATCTGCACTTAGGGGCTTACACCATTAAAGACAGAAAAAAAATCGCAAAAAATGTTGAGATGGTATTAGAGGCAATGCCCCGTTTGAAGACACGCTTTAAATCACCCTCAGGTGTACTGTCCGGGGGTGAGCAACAAATGCTCAGCATAGGACGGGGTCTGATGTCAAATCCCAAACTCCTGATCCTTGATGAACCTTCTGCCGCCCTGTCTCCTAAAATTGCAGAAGAGATCTATGACTATGTAGAGGAGATACATAAATCAGGTGTAACCATATTACTTGTTGAACAGAATGTTCGCGCGGCTCTCCGCATTTCTGACTATTCATACATTCTCTCGGAAGGTCATGTTGTAATGGAGGATAAAACGGAGAACCTACGTAAGCATCCTGATATAAAATCATTCTATTTAGGTAATTTGCCTGGAAAAAAATAAATAAATTGAGGAGATGTAGTCATGTTTAAAAATTGTTTGAAGGAAAAAATGAAAAAACGTCCTGTATTTGGGATGACCGTGTATAGCGGTAGCACTGCCGTTATTGAAGCTCTTGGACATTTTGGTTTTGATTTTGCTTTCATTGATGCAGAACATACACCTATGTCTGTCACTGATCTAAAAGATTGTGTAATGGCAGCACGTCTTACAGGAGTAAGTCCGTTGGTCAGAGTAACCCGTCCGGACGTGATCGAAATCCGTAAGGCCCTTGAGATGGGTGCTGAAGGAGTCATCGTTCCCCATGTTAAGACCAAGGAAGAAATGGAGATTTGTGTTGTCGGTGCAAAATTCCCGCCTAAAGGTCGTCGTGGATACGATGGTACAGTACGCAGTGCTAATTATGGCGGAGCCGGCTTTAATGCAAGCGAGTACATCGAGTACTGCAACGATACAGAGCTGATTATACCAATGGCTGAAGACTTTGAATTCATGGACAATATTGATGAACTGATGAGTGTTCCGGGAATTGACGCCATCAACTTCGGTCCTGCTGATTTTGCACTTTCAAAAAATATCCGCGTTTTCTATGACGTTAATCAGCCTGAGGTTCAGAAGGCTATGTCGGAAATTGCTGAGCGTACAACAAAAATGAATATTGGACTTATGGCTCCCGCAATTCCGCCAACAAAAGAAAGCGTAGAAACCTTGATTTCCCGTGGTGTCAACATGGTTATCATGGGCAGTGACATGTTCAACTTCCAGGGTGCTCTTAGAAATATACGCAATAACGTCATTGATAATTATTTATAAAATCTTTATCTAAATGGTTTTATAACAGACAGCAATAATTAAAGGCTAGGTGGCTTATGATGAAAGATCCATTATTCAGTGTGGAAAATAAAATTTGTGTTGTTACAGGTGGGTTGGGACAACTCGGCTCCCAATTTTCAAAAGCTCTTTATGAGAGGGGCGCAAAAGTTGCTGTTTTTGCAAGAACTGTCACTAACGAAAGAATTCAAAAGGTATTCCCCGCTGAGCAATACAACTATGATAATTTAAAATTCTATCAGGTGGATATCACAAAGAAAGAGACCATCGAGAAAGCTCTTGATGAAATTGAGACAGCCTGGGGATCCTGCCCTGATGTACTTATAAACAATGCAGGTATTGATACCCAGCCAAGCGCTCCGCCTGAGGTTTCAGGACCTTTTGAAACTTTCCCTGAGGAAGTATTCCGTGAGGTTGTAGAAGGTAATCTGGTAGGTACTTTTATTGCCTGTCAGGCAGTCGGAAAGCGGATGGTCGAAGCCGGAAAAGCAGGTTCCATCGTTAATATCGGTTCTATTTATGGTATAGTATCTCCTGTCCAGGACATTTATGCTTATAAAAAGGAGCTGACCGGTGTACCGTTTATTAAACCAGTAGCATACTCGGCAGCCAAGTCCGGTATTTACAATCTCACCCGCTATCTTGCAACTTATTGGGGAAAGAAAAATATCCGTGTTAACACTCTGACACCATCCGGTGTATGGCGCGAAACTCAGGATGAAATATTCCAGAAGAATTACTGCAACCGGATGCCCATCGGCCGTATGGCGAGAGAGGATGAGTATAACGGAGCCATTATCTTCTTAGCCGCTGATGCATCCAAATATATGACTGGAGCAAATCTCGTAGTTGACGGAGGATGGACCGCATGGTAAGCAGGGTTTATCCCGAGTTCCAGAAAATATTTTCTGCGCTCATTACTCCAATGTTTGAAAATGAAGAGGTCAATTATACAGCGCTTAAGGAACTGGTTGAGGCTCAAATCAGTGATGGCGTTGAGGGCTTCTATTGTTGTGGCTCATCCGGAGAAGGGCTCCTGCTTACCCTTGATGAACGCAAGAAAATTCTTGAGACTGTACTTGAACAGGTTGGAGGCAGAGTTCCGGTTATTTCACATGTTGGAACAATACGGACTACAGATGCTATCGAGTTAGCTAGACATGCTCAGAAAGCTGGCGCAGCAGCGGTCTCCATGATACCTCCCTATTATTATCGTTTTTCAATGGAGGAAATCATCGGTTATTACGAAGCCGTTGTCAATGCAGTACCTGGTATGAAGGTTATAGTCTACAATATACCGCAGTTTACAGGAATTGAGTTTAACAAAGACAATGCAGGGAAGCTCCTTGCCAATCAAGATGTTATGGGTATCAAATTCACATCCAATAATCTCTACAGTATGGAGCGAATCTGTGATGCATTCCCTGACAAACTGATGATGAACGGTTTTGATGAGCAATATCTTGCTGCTTTATCCATGGGTGCTTCGGCAACAATAGGCACTACTGTCAACCTTTTTGCACCTTCTTTTTTAGTAGTTAAAAAATTATATGAAGAAGGGAAAATGGCAGAGGCCTTTGAAAAGCAAAGAGTTATCAACATGCGTGTTGAGACGATGTTGAAAGCCAACATTTTCAGTGCCGTTAAATATGGATGGACATTGAGAGGCATCGACTGCGGAAATTGCAGAGCTCCATTTAAGCCGTTGTCAGAGCAAGATAAAATAATGCTCAGAAATCTTTATGAGCAAGCTGGTATTTTATAATACATCAGATCCTTGAAAAAACCTTTGCTGTATATTAGGGGATATATGTAAATAGAATAGCATTCTTTGATGGCAGATGATCTTCAATGATTGTCTGCCAGTATTTTAATAAAAATGAGTGCTGCTGTTCCGTTATAACAAAAAAGTGGTCTCTGCATTTGAATTAATTCCTACAGCAATTTCTGCTCTGAATAATATGTCTTGCACTGTGATGTGTTAAGTATGCGTCAAAGACAAGGAAACTCAAATAAGTATCCAATTTCATGGAGGTGCTCAAATTTATGAAAAAACCCAAAATACTTGTTCTGGGTAGTTTTGTAATGGATTTAATCGTTAGTACAGAAAAATTTCCAAATTCAGGAGAGACTGTACTCGGGAAAAACTTCCAGACTGCAACCGGAGGAAAAGGAGCCAATCAGGCTGTTCAAATGGCTAAGTTAGGTGCTGATGTTACCATGGTTGGCAGAGTGGGAGATGATGCCTTTGGCAGAGAACTTATATCATCAGTCAAAGAAGCAGGCATCAACACATTCTATATTAAAACAGACAAGGAAAATACTTCATCCATAGGCAATGTCTTGCTTGAAGTAGCAGAGGGACAGAAAACAAAGAACAGAATTATCGTCGTCCCCGGGGCAAACATGGCTATAAAACCTGAGGACGTGGCTTTCCTGAAGGATACCATAGGTGAATATGATATGGTTGTACTTCAGCTTGAGATTCCCATGGGAGTAAATGAAATTGTAGCCAAGTATGCGCATGACAAAGGCGTTCCTGTTATGTTAAATCCGGCGCCTGCAGCACCCTTGAGCGATGAATTGCTTTCATGCCTTACTTACATAGCGCCCAATGAACACGAAGCAGCTCAACTTACGGGTGTAACCATACATAAAGAGAATAATGAAGCGAACATGGATGATTTAAAGGCTGCGAATGATGTTCTTCAAGGGAAAGGTGTTGAAAATGTTATCATCACACTCGGAAGTAGCGGAGCCATCATAGGCGACAAAAAAGGAATCAACTTCAGTCCTTGTGTAGACATTGTTGAAGTCAAGGATCCTACTGCAGCGGGAGATTCCTTTGTAGGTGCTTTTACAACTGCTGTATGTGTAGGGTTAAATCACAAGCAGGCATTGGATTTTGCAAATTATACCGCCACGCTTACGGTTTCCAGAATGGGTGCTCAACCTTCTTTGCCTGTACTTGATGAGGTCATAAAACTTATGGAGCAAAACAAATTTACTGCTTTAGATTTTTCCAGACTTGAAATACTTAAATAACATCGGGGGATTCTTATGTTAGACGATAAAATCAGACAGGATTTAGACAGATTCATCTCCACGGCAAAAGATGAAATAGCAGAATATTTTGATTCAGTCAATTTGGATCATTTAGAGGAAGCTGCAAATATTATATGGGAATCACGAAAAAACGGCGGACACCTGCACGTGACCGGAATCGGGAAACCTTCCTATGTCGCAGGTTATGTAGCCTCTTTAATTTCTTCCACAGGAACACCTTCTTTTTATCTACATGGTACTGAGGCGGTTCACGGCTCCTGTGGACAGCTGGAACCAGGCGATGTTGTCATATGCATATCCAACAGTGGTGAAACAGAAGAACTGAAGGCTACTGCTACAGCAGTCAGAAATAACGGCTGCAAGGTTATTGCCGTTACAGCAAATCCTGAATCCTGGCTTGCAAAAATGGCAGATGCAAAAATTATTGCTGGGGTAAAAAACGAAGGGGGCCCGCTAAATCGCGCTCCAAGAACTTCTATTATCGTTGAAATGCTCGCCCTTCAGTGCCTAAGTGTTATTCTTCAGAGTGACAGAAATCTTACACCTGAGGAGTATGTATTGCGTCATCCTGGCGGAAGTCTTGGTAAACTCAGGGATAATGAGAAAAAATAAGAGGAAAGGTGATGTAAACGATGTTAAAGTCAACTTGTATTCATCCGCAAATCATGGCGGCCCTCTCTTATTGCGGCCACGGTGACAAAATACTTATCGCAGATGGCAACTATCCATTAAGCAGTAGATCAGGCACTGCCGAAAAGGTTTACCTTGGTCTCACAGATGGTATACCTGAGGTGACACAGGTTCTAAAAACACTGAAACAGGTCATCAATATTGAAAAAGCAGAGGTTATGGTACCCGAGAGCGGTGAGACACCACCTATATTCGCAGAATTCACAGAGATATTGGACGGAATGGAATTGAGCGGCATTGGTAGATTTGAATTCTATGATGCATGCTGTGTGCCCTCAGTACATCTTGCTATTTCAACCGGAGAGAAAAGAACCTATGCGAATATCTTAATTACAGTCGGGGTTGGCTGAATCCTGAAATAAATTTATTTTGAAAGAAGTAAAAAAACTACTGAAGTTAAAACAAGTAAGGGGTTGCTCATCTATTGGGTAACCTCTCTTTATATTGATTGAAGCCCATAGGTCAGATCTTTATCAGATATTGTCACAGAGAAATGCATTTGATTAAAGAGGAGGTGCGGACATGGCCAATATAATAACCAGCAGCAGAATTAGCCTAAGCATAGCGACAAGGAACGACAATCCTTGCTTGTAGTATCCCATAGTAATATAATATGTTTTACATAGTTATCCACAGCGTTGGTCACTAAATAAGCAAGGTTGAAGCACGCATGATTAAGCTACCCACAGGAAGCAGCAGGTTCAAGCAGATTAAAAAAATAGTGCAAGGAAAAATAACCAGCAAGCTAATTATTATTTTTATTTTGCTGTTTCTTTTTAATGTCGCAGGCCTTTCTACCCTGTATTATACAAGAATGAGCACCGCTAAAAAGTCGGATTATATCAATTCCAATATTAAGATTTTTAACCTTTCCAGCCTGAACATCAACAATGCAGTATTAAATTTGGATAAGAGCATTATAAGCATTTTTCAAAGCGACTGGATGTGGGATAAGGTGGCTTTGAGTCAAAACGCCCCGGAGAGCTTATATACCTTTGACCAGCTTGCCTTTAGCAGTCTTATGAATGTATATACATCCATACCCGATATTAACAGAGTTATTTTGTATTTACCCGGTTGGGAACGATTATATGTTATGGATGGGCACACCTTCGAGATTGGTGGGGGAACCCACATGCCCGGTAACGATTTTTGCATCCCCAATGTTAACGATCTTGATGAGGAGTGGTTTCTAAAGGCAGACCAAAATCACTATCAAATGGCTGTCACTAAAAAGGGTCAATCCAGGCTTGTCAGACTTGCTTCATGGGAAAACAGCTATTGCTTTTCAAGAGTGCTCAAGGATCCGTTGAGCGGGAAAAAGCTTGCGGCTGTGTGCATTGAGATGAAGGAAGATATGGTCGGCTCCATTTTGTCGGATCTGGCTAATGAAGAAGAAAATATTCTTGTCATAGGTGAGGAATCGGGTTTATTTTATACAAAAGGAAAGACCTGGGCCATCGATGCTGTTCAAAAAGAGATGGGTCTGTTAAAAAAATGGAGATGGGGAGGGGCATTTTTATAGCCAGGGCGATGGGAAAATACTCAATATTTACACCAGAACAGCGATTTCAGATTGGTACATCATAAAAAGCATTCCCGATGCCGTCTTAAAGAAGCAAATACATAGAGATATTTATTTTTACCTGATCTATTCTGTTGTTGCCCTAGGTATCGGAGTAGTCATTGTCATACTGGCATCGATAAAAATAACCGGCCCGATAAAAGTGCTTGCACGTAAAATGAAGAAATACAACGGCACAGAGCTGCCCGTACCGATAGATTACGGCAAGGATGAAATAGGAGACCTTCAGAGAAAATTTGATGAGATGTCCATAAGAATCCATGATCTTATCAATACTGAATATAAACTTAAGCTCAAAGAAAAAGATGCCTTAATAAGGGCCATCCACTCCCGGATGAACCCGCACTTTTTAAACAATACCCTTCAAACCATCAGCGCCCTTGCCATAAAAAGCAATAATGAGGACGTGGAGAAAATAACACGCTCTTTAAAAGCCATGCTCCAGTATAATCTCAACAGAACAGGCGGCTTTACAACCTTAAGGGAAGAGCTGACAACCATTCGAAACTATCTTGATATTCAAAAATATCGTTTTCCGGACAGATTGCTTGTGGGTTACGAGATAGACCCTGAGACTCTTGATATGAAAATCCCCCCGTTTATTATTCAACCGATTGTGGAGAATTGCTTTAAATATGCCATGGCCAATGGCTCCAGTTTGCTTCGAATAAAGGTGTCCTCTTATTTCGATGAGAGTATGATGAAAATCAGTGTGACCGATAACGGAAAAGGCTTTAAAGAAGGTCAGATAGAGGAAATAACGTCATTATTTCAAACGCATTATGGTGAGCTTGAAACAGGTGAGAGCAATAATGGTCTTCTAATGATCCATTCGATTATTAAGCTGAGTATGGGGCAGGAGTATGGTATCAGGCTGTTTAACGAACCAAATGGAGGCGCTACAGTCACACTATGCCTGCCGGGAGACAGAATGAATGAAAAAATCTAAGTATGAGGCGATCATTGTTGATGATGAAATGAATATCCGGGAGATGCTTCTGTCCATAGGCGACTGGGCTAAATATGGCATCGAGGTTGTGGGCCTTGCCAAGGATGGAAAAGAGGCCTTGGATTTAATGAACCATCACAGTCCCGACCTCATCATACTTGATATGAACATGCCCAGAATGAGCGGTACGGATTTAATCAGCACCATCCAAAAGAGGAATATTGATGTAAAGATTATTGTCCTTAGCGGATACGAGGAGTTTACCTATGCCAAGGCATCCTTAAGTGGAGGTGCCATTGCGTACTTGCTAAAGCCTCTGGATCGAAATGAGCTCTGCCGTGCCCTTGAAAAGTTTGTTCAACAGAAGGAGCGAGAGGGTTACATCACAACCGGGAAACAAAGCCTGGATAACAGTGTAAACACAAGAATTGCCTACTGCCTTAATACCAAAGGGAGGGAGGTCATGCTGGAGCAGCTTCTAAAGGGGATAGGGCTGAATGCCTGTGAGGTGCTGGCGTTTTCAATAAGAAAGAACGACGAAAGTGATTATGGCCGCCAGCCTGCAACAAAAGAGATGCCTGTTCGGTTAGTGTGCATCCACAAGGAATACAATCTTTTTTGTGCTATTTTCCCCAGGGGCGGCAAAGGCTCGCTTGAAGACTGGCTGTATCTTACTAAAAGGGAGTATGGGCAGGATTTGTATGGTGGGGAAATCATCCACTGTGATTCAGCGGAAAACCTCACCGATGGCTATAAAAAATCACTGAACAGGCTTTATAATGAGAATCTGTTCACCCTAAGAGCCTTGGAACGCGATAACGGCCATTTTGTTGAAGCAGAAGGGTTACATAAGAGCCTCAAGGAATTGAAGGACAGTATTCAGATGGGAAGACCAGGCGTCATAAAGCACCTTTTTGATGACTTTATAGGTGTCATTATACAGAATAAGAATCTTTGTGTAGCCCCAGTCCTGAAATTCTGCAAGCAGGTAAGTAGTGTTGTTGAGTCCATATGGTGGAATAACGGCTTTGATAAGGAGCTGCCGGACATCACAAAATATATGGAGGATATTCGATTCAGCTTTTCAGATATTATTCTCTTTGAAGCTCTTGAAAAAATAGCTCATGCTTATCAGTCTTTTATTGAGGAAAGCGAAAAGAGCTTTATCAAAAACAAAATAGAAGTGATTCGGGAATATATTGACGATAACATTGAGAAATCCATGACCCTGCAGAGCATTTCGGAGGTGTTTTTTCTTAATAAAGAATATATCTCTCGGGCTTTTAAATCCAAGTATGATATCAACATCACCTCCTATATTCATCAGCGCAAATGCTTAAAAGCCTCTCAGCTATTGAGGCACAGCAGCGTCAACAGTGTGGCCGCGCAGCTCGGCTATGACGACATTTCTTATTTCAGCAGGATTTTTAAAAAGTACATGCACCTGTCACCCGGTGAATATCGGACAAAAACCATCTCGGAGGAGTAATCAATATTGTCCATGGGTTAGGTCAATATCGTTCATAGAAAGTGTAAAGACAGCCGTCCTATAATGAGGGTACAAAACAAATATCTGAGGAGGGTCTAAATGAAAAGAAAAGCTACACTTTTTTTAGCAATGTTCATGGTATTGTTTAGTATTGTTGCTTGTGGGCCGGCAGCGAACAATCCTGCGGTCACAGAATCTCCAAGTGCTTCTGGCGGGGCTAAGGAATCCAATACTCCGGAAGCTAAACCACAGGAAAAGGTCACCCTTCGCTTTGTTAACTATGGAGCAGCAAAGGCGGAGCTATTCGGGAAAATTGTCGATGGTTTCAACTCAAGTCAATCAAACATACAAGTGGATTTCACAACAAATACTCAGAATTATTTTGCACAGCTCAAAACACAGCTCTCAACTGGTGAGGCTCCGGATATTTTTACTCACATTATTGGTATGAGTATGGCCCCCTACGTGGATGCCGAACATTTGATGGACATTACCAACGAGCCCTATATGGAAAAGCTGCAGCCATCTTCCCTGCAAGGCTCCACCTATAAGGGAAAGGTATACGCAATTCCTCTGGATGCACAAACCTTTGGTGTCTATTACAATAAGGATATTTTCGCTAAAAACGGCTTTGAAATACCCAAGACCTATTCAGAGCTTGTAGCCCTCGTGGATAAAATGAACGCCGCCAATATCACTCCCTTTGCCGTTAATTACAGGGAAAAATGGACGCTAGGACAAATGGCGACGATCGCTTATTCACCCCTTGCCATTCCTGAGTTTGAAAAGAAGCAGGATTCCTTCTACAAAGGCGACTGGACATTTGACACAGCTAACTTTAATCAGCTTCTGAACGCAGTGGATCTCATTGTGAAGAACGCTCAGGATCGTGCAATAGATACGGATCTATCCGGTCAGTATGCGCTGTTTGCTGAAGGCAAAACTGCTATGATGCCTACAGGAAACTGGGCCATACCCCAGATACGGAAAATCGCACCCGATTTGAATGCAGGTATGTTCCCCATGCCAGTTTCAGAAAATGCCGCAGAGAACAAATATGCTGTTGATTACGCCCTTTGCCTGAATGTATTAGCTGATACAAAGCATCCTGAAGCCGTTCGTGAATTTATTACCTACTTCCTTGATTCCAAGGGGGCTACCAGCTTCTATTACGATTCTATCGGTGTTCCGACGGCTCTTAAGGAAAGCTCTGATAAGCTTGATCCCATATCCGAGAGCCTTGCACAGGCCATGAAGGATGGAAATACCGTACGTTGGTTCCAGACCGTT
>JAEZAD010000326.1 GCA_023430565.1 Verrucomicrobiota bacterium | reverse complement strand
GCGATCAAACCCGAAACCCTCGCCGCCCGCGCCGTCCCCGCCTGGCTCCGCGACGAAATGGAGCTCCCGCCCGCCTACCTTCAACACCTCCAGCGCGAACCCGCCCTCTGGCTCCGCGCCCGCCCCGGCACCGCCCAAACCCTCGCGGCCACCCTCGGCCACTGCGAACCCGCGCCGCCCGTCCGACTTTCAACGTCCGACCTGCCACTCACCGCGCCCGACGCCCTCCGCTTCACCGGCACCCAGGACCTCTTCGTCACTCCCGCCTTCCACGCCGGCGCTTTCGAAATCCAGGACCTCGCCTCACAAATCGTCAGCCTCGCCGCCGCGCCCGAGCCGAAACAAACGTGGTGGGACGCCTGTGCCGGCGACGGCGGCAAAACCCTGCACCTCGCCGACCTCATGCAGAACAAGGGCCTCATCTGGTCCACCGATCGCAACCCCCGCCGCCTCGAAACCCTCAAACGACGCGCCGCCCGCGCCCACATCTTCAATTTCCGCACCGCCCTCTGGGAAGGCGGCCCGCATCTCCCCACGAAAACCAAATTCGACGGCATCCTCGTCGACGCCCCGTGCAGCGGCGTCGGCACCTGGCAGCGCAATCCCCACGCCCGCTGGACCACCACGCCCGACGACGTTCGCGAACTCGCCGCCGTCCAACTCGCGCTCCTCCACCACGTCGCCGCTTCGCTGAAACCCGGCGGCAAACTCATCTACTCCGTCTGCACGCTCACGCGCAGCGAGACCACCGCCGTCGCCGCCGCCGTCACCGCCGCCCACCCCGAGCTCGAACCCCTCTCCCTCTTCACCTCCTCTCAACCCTCATCTCTCAACTCTCAACTTCTCCTCCTCCCCCACGAGCTCAATGCCAACGGCATGTTCCTCGCCGCTTGGAAGAAGAACTAGCACCGCCCACATCGGACGCTTCTACGTGAGCTGTGTCAGGGCCGCTCGCTCGACAGTAATTTGCACGTCCGTCTAGCGTTTGCCTCGTCGCCATCCTCCGCTGATCGAGGGGAAAATCGCCTGGCCCGCCATGATCTTCGACCTCCGCCACCTCGCCCGTATTGCCTTCGCTGCGCTGGCTTTGTTTTCGGCGCTCCTGCGCGCTTCCGACTCGACCGACGGCTATATCCGCCGCCCCGCCGTCACCGCCGCATCGCTCTCCGAGGACGGCCGCTATGTCGTCTTCCTGACCCCGAGCAAACGCGATTATTACGACGTCAACGTCTTCGACCACACCACCGGCGAGACCACCAAACTCGACCTCGCCGCCGACGACGTCTTCGACTACGAATGGATCGACGCCACCCGCCTGGTGATCTCCAGTTCGAATCGTCCCGCCTACCGCTTCCGGCAGCAGATCCTCGACATCGCCCAGCGAAAGGTCATCGCGAACCTCACCTACCAGGGGCAGTCGTTCACCCTCGTGAGCAGCCTTCGCCGCGACCCCGATCTTTTCGTGGTCGATTTCGACGAGTGGGACGGCGGCAGCCCCGGCCTTGCCATCATCAACACCCGACTCCGGCCCTCCTCCCAAATGGGCCAGAACAACGTCCGCTTCAATGTGAAGCAGTGGATCAAAGTCCCCAACGGCGACCTCGTCGGCTACATCCCGGACGACGACGGCGAAATCCGTGGCGTTTACATCTATCACAACAAGCAACTCACCATCCACTACCGCGCGCATCCCGACGCTCCCTGGACCGCGCTCCCCTTCGACACCGAAAGGACCACCTTCGTCGCTTTCACGCCCGACCCCGACGCCATCTACGTCTCGAATCTCGGCGACCACGCCGTCTCCTCCTCACTCCACCTGTATCGAATCGGCAAAAACGAGTTCGGACCGCCTCTGTTCGAGGACGCCGACTACTCCATGCACTCGGCTCGCCTCCTCACCGTGCGACTCCGCAACGGAAAAAGCCGCCCGCTCGCACTCGCCTACGACCGCGACATCCCCGTCCAACTGCCCGTCGACAAAACCTTCGCCGAGGTGCTCGCCGCCGTGAATGCCAAACTTCCCGGTCGCCTCAATCAAGTCGTGCAAGGCGACTGGGACCTGCGTCGCTTTATGTTCCGCTCCGCCGACGGTCGCGAGCCGCCCCGCTACTTGATCTACGATCGCGAAGCCAACTCCCTCGCCGCCCTCGCTGACCCCGCGCCCTGGATCGATCCCGCGGATTCATCGCTCCCCCGCCCGCTCAAATACAAGACCCGCGACGGCCTGACCCTCGAAGGCTATCTCTCCCTCCCCAAGCCCAACCGCAACGGGAGCAAGCCGCCCCTCATCGTAAACCCACATGGCGGCCCATGGATTCGCGACCACTGGGGCTACGATTCCGAAATGCAGTTCCTGACCAGCAGCGGCTACGCCGTTTTCCAACCCAACTATCGCGGATCGACCGGCTACCCGCGCGCCGTCAGCTACGACGCCATGGCCGACTTCACCGGCATGCACCACGATGTCACCGACGGCGTGAAACACCTCATCGCCCAGGGCCTCGTCGATCCCGCGCGCATCGCCATCTACGGCGGAAGCTTCGGCGGCTACCTCGCGATCTGCGGCGCCGCCTTCGAACCCGATCTCTACCGCTGCGCCATCACCTTCGCGGGCGTCTTCGACTGGAAGCAAATGATCCGCCAGAAGGATCGCTCCCGCGGTTCGAAGTTCGCCCGCGACTACTACATCGCGAAACTCGGCGACCCCGCCCAACAGAAAGCCCGCTTCAACGAGATCTCCCCGATCAACCACGTCAGCGCGATCAAGCGCCCCGTGCTGGTCGTCCACGGCAAACTCGACAGCACCGTCGACTACGAACAATCCACCCGCCTCCTGTCCGAACTGAAGAAACACAAGGTGCCGCACAAAAAGCTGTTCTTCGACACCGAGTTTCACGGCTTCTACGAACGCAGCAACCGGCAGAAATTCCTGGTGGAATTGGAAAAATTCCTCGACGAGCATTTGTGATGCCCGGGAGGAAGAAAATCTCCGCCACCACCGTCCGCGACGACTTCAACGACCTCACCGCCGTTCTCCACTACACGCGCGCCGCGCACGGCCTCGGACTTTGGGAATCCGAACGCATCCTCATCGAGCGCACCTTCACCGATCGCGCCGCCCCGCTGATCGAGGCCGGCTGCGGCGCCGGCCGCGTCACCCTCGGCCTCTGGTCGCTCGGCTACCGCAACCTCACCGCCTTCGACTTCGCCGAGGAACTCCTCGCCCAGGCCCGCGCCCTCGCCGCCGAACGCGCCGCCGACCAGCCCCCCCACCCGGTTCGCTTCCTCCACGCCGACGCCACCAACCTGACCCATTGTCACCTATTAAGTGACAATCCCTCGCTTTCCCCCTCTCAACCCCCAGCAGATTGTCACTTATTAGGTGACAACCGTTTTTCCGGCGCCCTCTTCCTCTTCAACGGCCTCATGCAAATCCCCGGTCGCGCCAACCGCCGCGCCGCCCTCCGCGAACTGCGCCGCGTCTGCATCGCCGGCGCCCCGCTGCTCTTCACCAGTCACGACCGCAACTCGTCCTCCACCGAACGCGCCCTCTGGCGCCTCGAACGCATCCGCTGGCAACGCGGCGAACAGGACCCGCGCCTCGTCGAATTCGGCGACCGCTACTTCGAGGAAGCCGGCACCGGCCGCACGTTCATGCACCTGCCCGACCGCCGCGAAATCCTCGACGACCTCGCCGCCACCGGCTGGACCCACGAGTTCGACTGCATGCGCTCGAAACTTTCCCGCGAATCCAAACCCGTGCGCGATTTTTCCGACGAATGCCGCTTCTGGATCGCCCGCGCCTCGTAGCGGCGAGCCCGCGCGCCGCCCTTTCCCCAATTTCCCCTAGCCATCCGCCCGCTTCGCGTTTCCTTTTCGCCCCGATGAAGTTGTTACCCCTCTTCGCGCTGCTCGCCCTCACGCTTTCCGCCCGCGCCGACGCCGAATACCCCGCCATCGGCCCCGACATCTACGACACCCAAGTTTCCGGTGCCGAACTCATCGCCGCCGCCATCGCCCAGGCCAAATCGGAAAACAAACACGTCCTCCTCGATCTCGGCACCAACTGGTGCCCGTGGTGCCGCAAACTCCACCACACGTTTCAAAACGCCCGCGCCGTCAAAGAGCGCCTCGCCCGCGATTTCATCCTCGTTTACGTCGACATGAACATGCGCCGCACCCCCGCGCGCAACACCGACATCGACGAGCGCTACGGCCGCCCGCTCAAGCAGGGCATCCCCGTCCTCATCGTGCTCGACGCCGACGGCAAACACCTCGTCACCCAGGAAACCGGCGTCCTCGAAGAAGGCGACGTCCACGACCCCAAAAAAGTCGCCGCCTTCCTCGACCTCTGGTCCCCCCAACGCCGCTGACCAGCGCCCTTCTCCTCCCTGGAGGCGCGGTGCCCCCACCGTGCAGGCCCGCTGCCGTCCAAATCCGCGCATTCCCTCCCAACAAACGCTCACCCCGCGGACTTGCCCCACCCCCTCGCCCGCCTAGGCTCCGCTTTCTCTGATGTTCGCCGGACTCACCGACCGCACCTGGATCTGGATCGCCGCCGCCTGCTACCTCGCCGGCCTGATCCTCGGCACGGTCTCGCTCCTCCGCGGCACCCGCCAGTCCAACGCCGCCATCAACCTCATCATCGCCTTCGGCTACGTCTGCCACCTCCTCGGCCTCTACGCGCGCGGCCAGGCCGTCGGCGGCTGCCCGCTGGGCAACATGTTCGAAATCTTCCAGTTCACCGCCTGGTCCGCCACCACCCTTTACCTCGTCCTCGGTGTCACCTTCCGGCTCAGCTTGCTCGGCTTCTTCACCTCCTGCCTCGCCGCCGTCCTCACCCTCACCTCGCTCGCCATCCCCGCTTGGGACGCCACCCGCCGCACTAAAATCTTCGGCGGTAATCCCTGGATCGAACTCCACGCCTCGCTCGCCCTTTTCAGCTACGGCGTCTTCGCCCTGCTCGCGCTCACCGCGCTCATGCTCGTTCTCCGCCACTACTCGCTCGAAAAGAAACACCTCGGCGGCTGGTTCTCCTTTCTCCCACCGATCTTCGACCTCGACCAAATCAGCCTCCGCCTCCTCATCACCGGCGTCGTCCTCATGACCGCCTCGCTCATCGGCGGCGCCATCTACTGGGTGCGCGATTTCGAGACAGTCAACGTCACCAAACTCCTCTTCACCGTCCTCATCTGGCTCGCCTACTCCGTCGCGCTGGCCCTCCGCCTCGGCGGACACCTCCTCGCCAAACGCTTCGCCTGGACCTGCCTCACCCTCTTCGGCGCCGCTCTCGTCTCGCTCGGCCCCGTCGATGCGAGCCGCCATCCGCCCGCGCTCCCCGCGCCCGATTACGTCGTGCCCCGATGAGCCAGCAAGCGTTCTTCGTCCTCGGCGCGACGCACCACACGACGCCGCTCTCCGTCCGCGAGCGCCTCTCGCTCGGCGCCGACGCCGCCTCGCAACTCGCCGCCCAGCTCTCCCGCGTCGCCGGCCTCCGCGAGTTCACGCTCCTCAACACCTGCAACCGCATCGAATTCTACGGTGTCGCCGCCGAAACCGCCACCGCCGCTCACGTCCAGTCCGCCTTCTGCGCGCAACAAAACGTCGACCCCGCCGAATTCGAACGCTTCCGCCTCCACCTCCGCGGCCCCGCCGCCGTCCACCATCTCCTCGAGGTCGCCGCCGGCGTCGATTCCCAGATGGTCGGCGAAACCGAAATTTTCGGCCAGGTCAAAGACGCCTACGCCGCCGCCCAGGCCCGCGGCCACACCGGCCCCGTCCTCAATCGCGTTTTCCAAAAAGCCTTCCAAGCCGCGAAACACGTCCGCTCCAACACCGCCATCACCGAAGGTCACGTGAGCGTCGCCAACGTCGCCGTCGATCTCGCCCACACCATTTTCGGCGACCTCGATTCCACCCGCATCCTCCTCCTCGGCGCCGGCGACATCGGCGAGAAAACCGCCAAAGCCTTCCGCAGTCGCAACGCCGGCAGCCTCACCGTCGCCAGCCGCCGTCTCGAACGCGCCATGGAGCTCGCCACCGCACTCGGCGCCAGCGCGATGCCGTTCGAACAATGCGAGTCGCGCCTCGGCGAGTTCGACGTCGTCGTCTGCTCCACGTCCGCGCCCGGCACGGTCATCTCCCGCGACGCCGCCAAAGCCGCCATCCACAAGCGCCCCGCGCGCCCGCTCTTTTTCATCGACCTCGCCCTGCCGCGCGACGTCGACGCCCGCGCCGCCGACCTGCAGAACGTCTTTCTCTACAACCTCGACGACCTCGCGAAGATCGCGGAAGAAAACCGCGCCGCCCGCGAAGCCGAGCTCGCGAAATGCCGCACCCTCCTCGCCGAACGCGCCGAGGCATTGTGGAAACAAATCGAGCCCCGCCTCCCCCTCCCCGCCCCCTCCCCCAATGGAGGTGCGGTGCCCTCACCGCGCAATTAGCGCGCCCCTCTCATCCGCGCCCGCTCCAGCGCCTCCGCCAATTCCTCGGCCCGAATCGGCTTCGTCAGATAATCGTCCATCCCCGCCTCGATGCAGCGCTCGCGATCGCCCGCCATCGCGTTCGCCGTCACCGCGATGATCCACGGCCGTTCCCGTCCCCGCGCCGCCACCAGCCGCCGCGCCGCTTCGATCCCGTCCATCTCCGGCATCTGCACATCCATTAAAATCACGTCGTAGCCCCGCCGCTCCACCGCCGCGAGCACCTCGTGCCCGTTCGCCGCCACGTCGGCCTTGTATCCAAGTTTCGACAACATCAGCAGCGCGACCCGCTGGTTGACCCGATTGTCCTCCGCCAGCAGCACGCGCTCCTGTCGCACCGCCGCCTCCTCCCGTGGAGGCGCGTTGCCCTCCCCGCGCATTTCCCCGCCAGCCTCTTCCTTCGTCCATTCCCCCTTCGCCTCCCGGGCCCCTACCAACCCCGTCAACACCTTCAAAATCTGCGACGGTTTCGCCGGCTTGCTCAGGCTCCCCGCGAACAACGCCGCATCGCCGGCGCCATCCCGCTGCCCGACCGACGACAACAACACCAGCGGTAACCGCTCCGCCGGACGCCGCTCGCGGATCGCACGAGCGGTCATTACGCCATCCATGTCCGGCATTTGCATGTCGACGATCGCCACATCGAACTCCTCCCCTGCGTCCAGCCAGCGCAGCGCTTCCGCGCCCGACGCCGCCCCGCGCGCGACCATGTCGCAGCCCGCCGCCATCGTCGCCAGGATGCGCCGGCTCGTCGCGTTGTCGTCGATCACCAGCAGCCGTTTCCCCGCCAGCTGCGCACGCGCATTTGTCAAATATACCCTCGGCCGGCTCGCCTCCACGCCCACCTCCACCGTGAACTGAAACGTCGAGCCCTTCCCCACTTCGCTCTCCACCGACATCTCCCCGCCCATCAGCTCCGCCAGCCGATTGCTGATCGCCAGCCCCAGCCCTGTGCCGCCAAACCGCCGCGTCGTCGACGCGTCGACTTGCGAGAACGACTGAAACAGCCGCGGCAATCCCTCCGGCGGAATGCCGATGCCCGTGTCCGCCACCGCGATCGTCAACTTCACCCGCTGCGCGTCAACGGCCGCCGCCTTCACGCTCACCACCACCTCTCCGGCCAGCGTGAACTTCACGGCATTGCCCAGCAGGTTGACCAATATCTGCCGCAATCGCGTCTCGTCGCCCCGCACCGTTCCCGGCACGCCGTCCGCGATTTCGTAGAGCAGATCGATCCGCTTCTCCGCCGCGCGCTCTCCACGCGCTCGCGCACCTGGAAGGGCTCGTCCTCAAGCCGCAGATGCCCCGACTCGATCTTCGAGAAATCGAGGATGTCGTTGATGATCGTCAGCAGCGCCTCGCCGCTCAGCCGGATCGTCTCCGCGTATTCGCGTTGGTGCGACGTCAGCGCGGTGTCCAGAAGCAGATTCGTCATTCCGATCACGCCGTTCATCGGCGTCCGGATCTCATGGCTCATCGTCGCCAGGAACTCGCTCTTCGCCTTGTTCGCCCGCTCCGCCAGCTCCTTCGCCTCGTGCAGTTCGTCCGCCTGCCGCTTGCGCTCCGTGATGTCCACGACGGTCGCCACCTCCTGCTCGACCCGTCCGTCCGCCGCCCGATACACCCGGGCGGTCAACACGACCCACACCAGCTTGCCGTCCGGCCGCCGGTAGCGCTTCTCGAGCGTGAACTCGTCGCGGCCGCCCTCCTTCATCCGCTGATACTCCTCCTCCTGCCGCGCCACGTCTTCCGGGAAACTGATCCGCTGAAAATCCTCGAACGTCACGCCGGGCCCGCGCGCCAGACCGCTGATCTGAAACATCCCATCGTTGAACCAATACGCCCGCCGCTCCGGATCGTCCGTCCACGTCACCCCGATCGGCAGCGCGTTCAAAATGAACCGCAACTGCGCCTCCCGCTTCGCCAGTTCCTGCTGCGCTCTCCGCCGCGCCGTCACATCGAGCTGCAGGCCCATGTAGCCGATCAACTGCCCGCGCGCGTCCCGCAGCTGCTGTAGGTCCAGTTCCACCCAGCATTTCTCCCCCGACTTCGTGTAGTTGAGAATCTCGCACTTGAACGCCGCCCCCGTCGCCACCGTCTTTTCCAATTCGGCGAACACGCTCTCGTCCGTCTCAGGCCCGCTCAGCACCGAGCTCACCGTGCGTCCGAGCATTTCGTGCAACGAATACCCAAACAAGCGGGTGAACGCCTCGTTCACCCACTCCACCCGCCATTCCCGGTCCATCAACACCACGCCGCTCGCCGTCTTGCTCGCCACCAGCGCCAGCTTTCGCGCTTCCATCTCCGCCCGCTGCAGCGTGTCGGTCACCCGCGCGGCCTCCCGCCACGCCCGATTGCGCGACCGCAGCAGCGTCCCCGTAAACGCCGCCGCCAGCACGCTCAGCCCGAGTCCGCCGCCCAGCACCACCCACGGCAGCCGTCGCTCCGCGCGCTCTTCGAACAGCGCGTTCGACACCATGTGCACCGTCCATTGCCGCCCGTGCACCGGCAGCGTCAACGTCCGCGCATACGTCCCTTTCCCCGCGCCGCCGTTCTGGCCGGTGTCGAACAACAATTTCTCCGGCCGCAACTCCGCGCCTTCAAACGCCTGCAGGGCGAGCTGCTCGTCCGACACGCCGCGCATGATCCGGTCGATGCGCAGCGACGCATACACCCAGCCTTCCAGCGCCGCCACTCGCGCCGCTTCCGTTTCCGGCCGCCTCCCGCCCGCGTAGAACGGCAGGAACAACAGGCAGCCTGGCACCCGCTGATCGCCGTCGATCAGCCGTATCCGCCGCGTCAACACCGCCTCCCCTGTTCGCATCGCCCCGTCCGCCGCCTCGCGTCGCGTCGTGCCCGACGCGATGTCCTTGCCCAGCGCCTCCGCATTCCGCGCCAGCGGCTCCATCGCCATCACCAGATACGCGTGCTCGCCGCTCCCCTCCCGTTCGACCTCGAGATCCGCCCGCCCTTCGCGGCGTAACCTCGCTTCCCACCCCTCGAGGTCGGAGCGCGGCACCCGCCGCGCGATGCCCAACCCCACCACGCCGTCGTCGAAAAAAGGCGACATCGCCTCGACGAACCGCGCCCACCTCTCCCGCGACAGCTCCGGTTCCGCCTGCGCCAGCTCCCGCCCCGCCACCAGCGCCTCTCCCGCCGCCTGAAACGGTTGCTCCACCGCTTCGCGCACGCGATCCGCCAGCCGCGCAAACCGCGCCGCCTCCTGCTCCGCCAGCAACCGCTCCGCCTGCCGCCAACTCGCCAACGTCAGCCCCACGCCGATCAGCAGCACCCCGCAGGGAACCCAAAAATTTAGTCGTCCTCTCCGCAGCACGCTCATCGGCAGCACCGCCCACGTTGAGCGGCGACCGCGCAGGGCGCGACATCGTTCGCTACCCGATTCCGCTCTCCTTCAACACCCATTCCGCCGCACTCCCGCTCGTTTGTTCACTCAACAATTCCCGCAAGCGCCGCGCCTGCGCCGCCGTCCGCTCCCGCCGCGCCGGTTCCTCCAGCGCCGCCCGCAACTCGCCCGCCAGCGCCTCCGGCGTCGCCGCCGCCTGCACGAACTCCGGATACATTTCCTCGCCGAGCAGCAGATTCGCGATCCCGATGAACTTCACTTTCACCAGTCGCCGCCCGATCGCATAGGTGAGCGGGTCCGTCCGATACGTGATCGCCCCCGGAATCCCCGCCAGCGCGCAGTGCATCGACATCGTTCCGCTCGTCGTCAACACCGCCGCTCCGCCCGCCGCCTCCCCCGCCGGTCGCAAAACAATCTCGTCGCCCGCCCCGCTCAATCCGCCGCGCGAATGGCGCGACAATATTTCCTTCAACGTCTCGCGTATCGGCTCGCTCGGATACAACACCACCGCCCCGCGCCCGCCGCCCGCCCGCCGATACGCCTCCAGCAACACCGGAAAAATCCGCTTCACCGGCCCGCGCCGGCTCCCCGGCAACAACAACACCGGCCCGTCCGGATCGTAGCCCACCGGCGCCGCATAATCGCCCGCGACAAACGGATGCCCCACGAACGTCACCGGCAATGACGTATCCGCATACACCTGACGCTCGAACGGAAATATCGACGCCAACCCGTCCAACTGCTCCGCCATCTTGAACCGCCGTCCCGCCCGCGACGCCCACACCTGCGGACTGATGTAATACAACGTCTTCGTGGGCCCGCCCGACTTCGCCGAAATCCCGCGCGCGAACAACTGCTCCGCGATCCGAAGATTCAACCCCGACGAATCCACGAAACACACTGCCCGCGGCCGGTGCTCGCCGATCCACCGCACGATCTCCGCAATCAGTTTCCGGTAATACGACACCTTGGCGATCACCGCGAAACCCATCGCCGACGACGCCGTGAGATCGCGCAACAACTGCGCCCCCGCCGCCTCGAGCCGCGGCCCGCCGAGCGCCGCGACCACCGTTCCCGGCCGCCGCTCCCTCACCTCGCGCACCATCCGCGCCGCATGCTCATCCCCCGAATGCTCCGCCGCGATCACAAGCAGGTCGACGCGATGGTTCACCGGGGCCGACAGAGAAACGGACCGTTGGGCGCTCATTTCCCCCCTCTGTCATTCTGAGCGAAGCGAAGAATCCAGGCCGACGCCCGTCCCCGGTCCAGCCGGCGAATACTGCACCCCATTTCGCCTACGCTTTCTTGCACCCGTTTCATCATCCCTTCTTCGCGCTCTTGATTTGCTCCGTAACCGTGATCGCCACCTCCAGCGCACTTTTTCCCAGCGCCGCCCCGACCTTCGGCTGCTGCAGCTGCGCCACGCTCTCCACAAAATGCTTCAACTCGATCGCCAGCGGCTCGCCCTTCTCGATCGGAATTTCCTGCACCGGCACCGAGCTCACATCGCCCGGCTTCGCCAGCCCGACCTTCAACTTCAACCCATACGCGATCAAATCGCTCTTCTTCACCAGATGGCCTTTCTGGTTCATGAAATCGAGCGACAGATACGCATTGTCCTGAAACACCCGAATCTCCCGGTTCTTCTTCAAGCTCATCCGGCTCGCGCTGAGGTTCGCCACGCATCCGTTCTCGAACTCGATCCGCGCATTCGCGATGTCCTCCGTCTTCGACAGCACGCTGATCCCCACGCTGTCGATCTTTCGAATCGGCGACTTCACCAGCGCCAGCACCACGCCGATGTCGTGTATCATCAAATCCAGCACGACACCCACTTCCGTCCCGCGCGTCTGATATGGCGCCAGCCGTTCCGTCGTGATGTAGCCGGGCCGGTCGATGTGCTTCTCCAAAAAACTCATCACCGGATTGAAGTGCTCGATGTGCCCGACCTGCACGAGCCGGTTCGCCTTCTGCGCCGCCGCCAGCACCTGCTCCGCCTCGTCCAAGGTCGCGCACAGCGGCTTCTCGATCAGCAAATGACACCCCTGCTGGAGCAACGGCACCGCCACCTCGGCATGCCGGTCCGTCGGCACCACGATCGACACCGCATCGCACGCCGCCCCGAGCTCGGCCAGCGTCGCAAACCGCCGGCAGCCGAACTTCTCGCAAATCTCTTTCGCGCGCGCGTCGCTCGTCTCGAAGATCCCCGCGAACTCCACCTCCGCCATCGACGCGTAAATGCGCGCGTGATGCTGCCCGAGCGACCCCACCCCCGCGACACCGCAGCGGATCTTCGATTTAGCCATAACCTGCGAACGTAGCGTCACCCGCCCCGACCGCCATTCGAAATCCTCAGTGAAATGTCCCGTCCTTCAAAAACAGCGCCCGCTTCGCCTTCTTCGCATGCAGCGCGTTGTGTGTCACGAGCACCAGCGCCGTGTTCGTCTCCGCACAAAGCCCGAGCAGCAAATCGATCACCGCATCGCCCGTGTGCTCGTCCAGATTTCCCGTCGGTTCGTCCGCCAAAATCAACCGCGGCGCATTCATCAGCGCCCGCGCCACCGCCACCCGCTGACGCTCTCCGCCCGACAACTGCGACGGCAAATGCGTCGCCCGCCCCGCCAGCCCCACCCGCGCCAACAATTCCTTCGCCCGCTCCTTTTCCGCTTTTCCGGGCGCCGCGATGATCCGCGAAGCCATCAACACGTTCTGCCACGCATCGAGCTCCGGAATCAGATAAAACGATTGAAACACGATCCCCAAAAACCGCGCCCGCCGCTCCGCCGTCGCCGGCGCACCTTCCCACACGAGCGAACCCGCCTCCGGCGCATCCAGCGCCGCGAGCAAATTCAGCAGCGTCGACTTGCCCGATCCCGATTCGCCGCGAATCGAAACACTCTCGCCCGCCGCCACATCGACATCGACGCCGCGCAACACCTCGATCCGCCCATCCCCGCTCCGAAAACTCTTCGTCAACCCCCGCGCACTCAACACCAGGTAGGGCGAACCCTCCGGGTTAGCCGATTTGACCTGCGCTCCGCGTTCCCCTTCTCGCGCCACCTTGTGTTTCGCCTCACTCACTGCGCAACGCCTCCACCGGTTTCAACCGCGCCGCCCGCCACGCCGGCAGCAATCCCGCCAGCGTCGAAATCACCACCGCACACACCACGATCATCACGACGTCGTTGGTCGCCGTATACGCCGGCAATTTGCTGAATTGATAGAATCGCGTCAGCACCTCCTGGCTGCTCGTCAACTCCGTGAAAATCCGGACGACGTCGTTGCGGAAATGCAGCGCCCCAAAACCCATCCCCAGTCCCACTCCCGTGCCCACGATGCCGATGAACATCCCCTGAAAACAGAAACACGCCGCGACATGAAACGACCGCCCGCCGAGCGCGCCGAGCAGTCCGATCTCGCGCGTTTTGCGCACCACCGAAATCAACAGTGAGCTCGTCACCGAAAATGCCGACACGATGATGATGAACGTCAGCAGGAAAAAGATCATGTTCTTCTCCAGCGACAGGATGAACAGGAAGTCCTGATTCGCATCCATCCACGACCGCGCCGTCAGATACGAACCCGGCGGCAGTGCCGCATTGATCCGCGCCGCGCCCACGTCCGCATCGAGTCCGGGCGCCAGCTTCACGTTGATGCCGTGAATCCCGTCCCGCAGCCCGTAAAGATCCTGCATTGTCCGCAACGTCACGATCACCATCGAGCTGTCCAGTTGCTGGTGCCCGACTTCGAAGATCCCCACCACCTTCAGCTCCCGCGGCAGAAAAACTTCGTCCCGCTTCAACCGCTCCAACAACAGCGGCGAATACACTTCCACCGTGTCGCCCATCCGCGCGCCGATCGTGATCGCGAGATTCACGCTCAAAATGATCGAGTCGTCGTCCA
>JAEZAD010000076.1 GCA_023430565.1 Verrucomicrobiota bacterium | reverse complement strand
ATTGCCCCCACCCTTCACCTTCCCTTCCCGATTTCATGCCCATCAAGCTCTTCGACTCGCTCACGCGAGAGACCCGCGAACTCCGCCCCAGCCACCCCGACGGCGTCTACCGCTTCTATAATTGCGGCCCCACCGTCTACGCCCCCGCCCATATCGGCAATTTTCGCACCTTCGTCGTCAACGACGTCCTCCGCCGCCTGCTCGAACTCGAATTCGGCGCCGCCAAGGTGAAACACGTCCGCAACCTCACCGACGTCGACGACAAGACCATCAAGCGCGCCCGTGACGAAAATCGCCCCCTCGCCGACGTCACCAAGCAGTGGACCGACAAATTCCACGCCGACTGCGCCGCCCTCAACTGCCTCCCGCCGCACGTCGAGCCCACCGCCACCGGCCACATCCGCGAGCAGGTCGACATGATCGACTGCCTCATGCGCCACGGTAACGCCTATCGCGCCGCCGACGGCTCCGTGTATTTCAAGGTGTCATCATTCGACGGATACGGCCGGCTCTCGCGCGTCAAGGAACGCGAGCTCCAGCCCGGCTCCGCCTTCGCCGGCAAATCGCAGGCCGTCGACGCCGATGAGAAAGAGGACGGTAGCGACTTCGCCCTGTGGAAAGCCCACAAGCCCGACGACGGCGACAACGCCTGGGACAGCCCTTGGGGCCGCGGCCGCCCCGGCTGGCACATCGAGTGCAGCGCCATGAGCAAGAAACACCTCGGCGACACCATCGATCTCCACACCGGCGGCGTCGACCTGCTCTTCCCGCACCATGAAAACGAGATCGCGCAATCCGAGTGCTGCAACGGCGCGACGTTTTCGAACCACTGGTATCACAGCGAACACCTGCTCGTGGACGGCAAAAAAATGTCCAAGTCGCTCGGCAACCTCTACACGCTCGACGACCTGAAAGCCAAAGGCTTCTCGCCGATGGCCCTCCGCTACGCGCTCCTCTCCGGCCACCCGCGCAAGCAGCTCAACTTCACCCTCGATTCGCTCCACGCCGCCGAAAAAGCGCTCGCCACGCTTCGCCATTACCGCGCCTCCCTCGCCCCCGCCGCCGCCGCGCACGACGCCTTCGACCACGTGCTTTCCGCGCTCCAGGACGACTTGAACACCCCCGCCGCACTCGGTGCCCTGTTCACCGTCGTGAACAAAAAGGAAATCCAAGCGGACGTCGGTTCCTTCGACCGCGCGATGTTCGCGCTCGGCCTCGATCTCACCGCCGCAGCCGCCGCCCCGAAAGCCGAAGCCCCCGCGGAAATCACCGCTCTCGCCGAAAGACGCTGGGCCGCGAAACAAGCCAAAGACTTCGCGACGGCCGACGCCCTTCGCCAAGACCTCGCCGCCGCCGGCTGGTCCATGCTCGACCGCAAAGACGGCTACTCGCTCGAACCCGCCAGGAAGTCGTAGGGCCCCGGGCTCGCTGACGCGCCTTCCACGAGGGAACGGCTTACGCCACGTTTGCTTCCGCCCGTCCCTCCGGCCAAGCGAGGTTCAACACCAGCGCCGTTACTCCTCCCGCCGAGATCCCCGACTCAAACACCGCCCGCGCCACCTCCGGCAAGCTCGCCACGATTGCCGGTTGCGACGGCAGTCCCAGCCCCACGCCCAACGACAACGCCACGATCACCCCTTCACGTTGCCCCATTCCCGCATTCACCAGCAACCGCACCCCCGAAACCGCCACCAATCCAAACATCAACAACGCCAATCCGCCCAGCACCGCCGGCGGTAGCGCCGTCACCCACCGCCCCACCGCCGGCACAAACCCCAACACCGCGAGGATCGCCGCCATCACATACCCCACGCGCCGACTCGCCACGCCCGTGATCTGAATCACGCCGTTATTCTGCGCATACGTCGCACTCGGAAATCCGCCAAACAGCGCCGACGTCGTGCTCAGGATTCCGTCCGCCATCACGCCGCCCGAGAGCCGCCGCCAGTGCTCGCGGCCACGCGTCTCCAAGCCCGACAATTGCGCCGTCGCCGTCATGTCCCCCATCGCCTCCAGCAGCGACACGAGATAAACAAACACGAACGGCAGCACCAGTTCCCAGCGAAACGCGAACCCATGCGCCAGCAGACGTGGACGCGTGAACCATCCGCTTGTCGCCTCCGCCGCCGGCGCCTGCAACCCGCCCACCGCCGCACACAACGCGCACCCCACCGCCACGCCCAGCGCCGCCGCCGAAATCCTCAGCCATGCCCGCTGCATCGCCTGCGCGAGCACGATCACCGCCACCACCGTCATCCCGATCGCCAGCCCGAGCCATCCCGGTGCTCCCGCATACACCGGCACCGCCAGCGAAAAATATGCCGTCGGGATCAACGACGCGCCGATCAACAACACCACCGTCCCCGACACCACGGGCGTGAACACCATCCGCAGCTTCGACAAAAACGGCGCCAATAAAATTCCCACCGGCGCCGTTACGCACGACATCCCCAACATCAACGCCAACCCGCCGATCTGCCCCGCCTGCGTCAGCGGCTGAAGAAAGGAAAAGCTCGTCCCCGTTACGCTCAACAATCCCGAGCCCACTGGACCACGCTGCCGGCATTGCAACAACACGCCCACCGCCGAACACAGTAGCGCCACGCTGATGAAATACGCTGTCTCCTCCGGCCGAAACTTCAGAATCCCCGCCAGAATCAGCGGCGGCGTAATCGTCCCCACCACCATCGCCGCCACGTGCTGCACCCCCACCAACACCGACACCCCGATCGGCGGCTTCGCTTCGAGCCCGTAAACGATCACCGCATCCTCCGCCGACGCCGGATAGTTTTGCACACGGCTCGTCAGCAGACCGCACGCCAGCGGAGAAAAGCACCAAGCGCCAAACTCCAAGCTCCAGTGAACCTCCAAACTTCAACCCTCGAATTGGAGTTTGAAATTTGAGATTTCACTGGAGCTTGGATCCTGGTCCTTGGAGCTTCTTTTTTTTCGCTCCGCGAAAAAAAGCCGCCCCGTTTCCAGGGCGGCTCCGTGTGTGTCAGGCGCGCTGCAGACCCAAATCAAAAACTATACCGCGCCGTGAACTGCACCTGCGTGCCGGGCAACGCCAGAATCGAACCGTTGCCGTAAACCGCATTCGGCGGCGACCAGTTCTCCTCATCCGTCAAGTTGAGCACCTGCGCACGCAGCATCCACGCGCCGCGCGTGTAGGAAACCGACGCGTCGATCGTGTGCTGCATCGGAATGATCAGCGTGCCCGCCGTGTTGTTGTTGATCTCACCCGTCACCACCGCGTTCGCCGTGAACGTCAGCCCATTGTCCATCGAGAACGACACGAGCGCATTGAACAAATGCTCCGGCAGGCCCGACACCCGCGTGACCGTGCCGATCGGCACCGTCCCATTCGCATTCGACGGCGGCATTTCCGTCGCTCCGCCAAACAGGCCGTATTGAAAGCCCGCCGACGCCTCCGCATCGATGAAGCTGTAAGACACCGCCGCATACAGGTGCTTGTTCGGCTGGATGTTCATCTCCGCTTCAAACCCACGATACCGATACTCTTGGATGACCGTGCTGCTCGTGCTCTTGGCCGTGCGCTCCTGGTCGTAGACTGCAAAGCTCAGGAACATCCGGTTCTCATACAGTGAATATTTCGTGCCCAACTCCAGCAGCCGGCTCGGCTGCTGGAACAGCTCCTTGTCGAGATACCAGTTGCCCGGAGGTCCCTCCGCCCAGCCCGTGATCCCGCCGCCGTTGCCGACCGCGCCGGACGTGTTCTTGCTGTAATTATAAGTGAAATACACGCTCGAGACCTCCGTCGGCTTGAAAATCAACGAGCCGTTCGCGTTCGGCAGCCACACGTCGATCTCGTCCTCCGGATGGGTCGGAAACAACGGCTCCCTCACCTCCGCTTTGAAATAGTCCGCGCGCGCGCCCGCCACGAAACTGAACTTCGGGGTGATGTTGATCGTCGATTGCGCGAACGGCCCGATCGTCGTGCCTTTGCTGTCGTTCGTGTCGCCGTTAAAAATACCCGGCTGCGCGAACCGGTTCGGCCAGCCCGGCACCGGGAAGCCATGATTCGCCGCGAAATCCGGTGAGTTGTAGACGTCGATGAACGCGTGATCCCGCGTCAGATCCCACACGTTGGCCGGCTCGTAAAAATAATCGTCATACGCCTTCGTGCGCTGGTAACGCACATCGAGTCCCGTGTTCAGCGTATATCTGTCCTTCGCGAAGATGATCTCCGTCCGGTTCTCCATGAACATCGAGGGATCGATGATCTCCGCATAATAGTAGGTCGAAAGCGTGTCGCGCTTCGTGTAGGACCAGAACGTCGTGTTCTTCACCGTCACGTCCGGCGCCGCATTGAACGTCTGGATCGCCTGCAGCTGATACTCCTGCCCGAACGAATCGTTGCCCGGACGCAGCAGCCGCTTGTGCCGGCTGAGCGGCACCTCCGGCCCCCACGCGATTTCGTTGCCCGAACCGATCACGTTCGCCGAATTCTGCGGATCCGAAGGCGAGTTTCCCGAATCGTTGTTCACGTTGATGCCGGTCGTGTAAATCCCGTGGTCGATCAACCGCTGCGTCACGCGATTGATACCCCAGTTTTCCGTGTAGTTGGCCCAGAAATACTGCCCGTTCACGAACAGCTCGTAGTTCGCATTCGGCCGCCAGGTGAACGCCCCGTAGAGCGAATGCGTTTTCTTGAAACCGTCGTCGTAATAGCCTTCCGAATCCTCGCCGGAGTAGCTCACGCGATAAGCCAGCTCGCTCGAGAGCGGCCCCCCGACGTCGACCGTCCACTTGTTCGTGCTGTAGGAGCCGACCGTGTAGCTCACCGTCCCCTTGAATTCGTCGAAATACGGGCGCTTCGACACGAGATCGATGAAGCCGCCGACATACATCGACGCTCCCTGCACCGCCGTCGCCGGCCCCTTCACGATGTTCACCGACTCGACCGAGTTGAAATCGATCGGCAGCCCGTTGCCGTTCGACGTGATGCGCGCACGCACGCCGTTCAAAAACACATCCGCCGACTGACCGCGGATGCTCGCATTCGCCGGCGCGCCAAAGTTCGTCGTCGTGAACGCACTCGAGGTCAGCTTCGAGAAATCCAGCACGCTCTCGATGCTGATGTCGCTCAACTGCTGTCGCGAAATGATCGTCACATTGCGCGGCACGTCGACGATGTTGTCCGCCGTGCCGAACACCGACGTGAACGGTCGCGCCGTCGGCAGGATCTGCTGCTCGAGCGGCACTTCGCTCACCTCGAATCTATCCAACTGCACCGTCTCATCCGCCATCGGAGCATCGTCCGCATCCGCGGCGATCGCTGAACCCGTCGTGGCGACCGCGAACATCGCCAGAAGACAGAACTGGAATCGTTGTTTCATAGTGTGTGTTAGGCCACCTGGGCCGGCGGCGTCGGAAGCAGCTCACATACCACCACCGCATTCATTTCTTGGGTCGCTCGTTCCACTTCGCCCACGCATTCGCAGTATCAACTTTCCTGATATCCCACTTCCCGTTGAGGCGCGGTGCCCCACCGCGCAATTCCCGCTCCGTCCCATTCCCCCTCTCCGGCACGCCGCCTGCTCCCGCCTCCGCCGCACACCATGTTCATCCGCACCGTTCTCACGGCCGCATCGTTTGCCACCGCACTGCAACTTCACGCCGCCGAAACGCCTCTTCAACCGAAGGTCGTCATCGTCGCCCTCTTCGAAGTCGGTGCCGACACCAGCGACCACCCCGGCGAGCTCCAATTCTGGGTCGAACGCGAAAAACTCGACCGCACGTTCCCGCTGCCCGCAGCCTTTCACGACGTGCGCGCCAACGCCGACGGCTCCGTCATCGCGATCGCCGCCGGCGTCGGCAATACCAACGCCGCCATCTCCGTCACCGCACTCGGCCTCGATCCGCGCTTCGACTTGAGCAAATCCTACTGGCTCGTCGCCGGCATCGCCGGCATCGATCCGGCCGACGCCTCCATCGGCTCCGCCGCCTGGGCCGATTACGTGATCGAAGGCGATCTCGCCTACGAAATCGACGCCCGCGAAATCCCCGCCGATTGGGAAACCGGCTACGTTCCGCTCGGAAAAAAGA
>JAEZAD010000065.1 GCA_023430565.1 Verrucomicrobiota bacterium | reverse complement strand
GACGAGCGTTTCGGGGCGGCGTTGATTCGTGATTGGCGGACCGGAACCGCGGCGCGCTCACGTCACTTTCGAATAGAAGACGCAGTCGCGGGGGGCGGGGCCGAGGTTGGGAAATTTCTGCCAGCGGCGGAGCAGGCCTTCGCGTTGGAGGCCGGCTTTTTCCATGACGCGGATCGAGGCGGCGTTTTCGGCGGCGCAGTAGGCCCAGGCGCGGCGGAGGCGGGGCTCGGCTGTCGCCCATTCGACGAGAAAAGTCAGCGCCTCGGTGGCGTATCCATGACCCCAATGCGCGCGACCGATGACGTAGCCGAACATCGCCTTCGGTTCTTCGATGAACACGCCGATGGAGCCGATCAGGGCGCCGGTGTCGCGGCGATGCAGGAGATACGGATAATGAATGTCGCCGCCGGTTTCCCATGCACGCGCGCGGCCGTCGAGAAACGCGGCGAGGGGAGCGAGTTCGGTGTAGGGTTTCCAGGCGAGGTAACGCGTGGCTTCCGGGTCGCTCGCATAGGTGTCGAAGACGGCGGGGGCGTCCTCGGCGCGCGGGGGGCGGGCGAGCAGGCGGGCCGTTTCGAATCGTGCGGGGGGACGCAGGATGTCGGCAGCGGTGCTCATCGGGCGGAGAGGTTTGGATCGCGGCGCGACGCGTGCAACGATGCGTTCACTGCAGCTGCAAACGAATGGAGCGACTGGCCGCGAGCGACGGACTTGGCCAAGATATGAGCAGCAATTTTTAGAACGAGGAGAGGAGTGGAGGAGGGTTTGGCCGATAAACGAGATGTGCCCTTGAGTTTGTCCGTGTCGGTGGCCCGCCCGGAGCGGGTGATGGATCGCTGCGCTTGCCGCCGTGGGGCGAACGCGTTTGGGCGGGCGCTGTTGGGCGGGTTGTTGATGTTGAACGCGGTGGGGGCGGGGGAGCGGGATCTGGCGGATTTGTCGCTCGAGGAGCTGATGAACGAGACGGTGACGTCGGTCTCGAAGCGCGAGCAGAAGCGGGTGGAGGCGGCGGCGGCGATCGCGGTGCTTTCGAACGGCGACCTGCGGCGCTCGGGGGCGACGACGATCTGGGATGCGATGCGCACGGTGCCAGGGTTGCAGGTGGCATCGGTGTCGTCGGCGATGCCGGCGGTGGGCGCGCGGGGTTTCATCGGCGCGTATGCGGACAAGCAGCTGGTGCTGGTCGATGGGCGGGCGGTTTACTCGCCGTTTTTCTCCGGCGTTTTCTGGTATTTGCAGCAGCCGATTCTCGATGACGTGGACCGGGTCGAAATCATCCGCGGTCCGGGCGCGTCGATCTGGGGGGCGAATGCGGTCAATGGCGTGATCAACATCGTCTCGAGCAGTGCGCGCGACACGCAAGGCGGGCTCATTTATGCGGGTGCAGGCCAGGTGCACGGGGGAATGGGGGGCGTGCGTTACGGCGGTGAGCTCAGCGAAGGGACTTACTATCGGGTGTTTGCGAGCCGGCAGGTGGAGGACGCGTTTCCGGCGGCGCCGGGGCAGCCGGCGGGCGCGGGCGACTGGCAGTCGTGGCATGGCGGTTTTCGACTCGATCGTTACACGGGCGCCGACGCGCACCTGACGTGGCAGGCGGATGTGACGCGGGTCGGGCTGGACTCCAACACGTCCGATGCGGGCAACGTGAACATGCTTGGGCGGTGGACGCGGCAGGTGGCGTCGGGGAGCAGCGTGGAGCTGCAGGCGTATGTGGATCGCACGAGTGTGCACATGACGCCGACGCTGGATTTGTTGAGCGAAACGGCGGATCTCGCGTTTCAGCACGATCTCGTGCTGCAGGAGCGTCATGATTTGATCTGGGGGCTCGGGGCGCGCGTGATTCGCGACCGTTTCGTCGAGACCAATCCGATGTCGATCATCGTGCGGCGTCCGCGGGCGGAGGAGACGTTGTTCAGCGGATTCGTGCAGGACGATTTCGCGGCGATTCCGGAGCGGCTCACGCTGACGGCGGGGGTGAAGCTGGAGCACAACGATTTCACGGGCTGGGAGGTGCAGCCGACGTTGCGCGCGCTCTTCAAGGCGTCGGAGCGGCAGACGCTGTGGGCGGGAGTGTCGCGGGCGATCCGGAGTCCGTCGGAGGCGGAAGCGCTGGACGTGGTGGCGTTGCCGGCGGGGATGCCGTTCACGGGGCCGGATGGCGGGATGTATTTGCCGCAGATCGTGGGCAATCGCGCGGCGGAGTCGGAAGTGCTGTGGTCGTTCGAGGCGGGCTATCGCGTGCAGCCGGCGGCGAATGTGAGCGTGGATCTTGCCGTTTACTCGAATCGCTACACGGGGCTTTTCGGGATTCTCGATGCGAACTTCGTGCCGGGCGAACCGCTGGGCGCGCTCGAGCTGCCGTGGCAGAATTTGTTCAAAAGCCGCACGCGCGGGGCGGAGCTGGCGGTGGTGGTGGCGGTGACGAGCGGGTGGCGGGTGCAGGCGGGCTACACGGTGTTTCATCACCGGCAAACGGGTCCTGCCGGTGCGGATACGGTGTTTTTCGGGAAGAACGATTCGAAGGAGCACGGGTTCGTGCGGTCGTCGGTCGATTTCAATTCGCGGACGAGCCTGGATGTGCAGGTGCGGGCGGCGGGGGGCATTCAGGCGATGCCGGGTTATACCACGGCCGACGTGAGGCTGGCGTATCGGCCGAGCGAAGACGTGGAACTCGCGCTGGTGGGGCAGAATTTATTGGACGGACAGCATCCCGAGCAGCCGCCGGGCGTGCTGGCGATACCGGCGGAGGTGCCGCGCAGTATCCATGGCAAGATGACGTGGCGGTTTTGAACTGCGGAGCGCGGCTCATCGGCGAACGTCGCTGAGTTGGAGGAGTGGCAGTCTCAGCGAGGCGCGTGCTCCGGGCTTGGTCGGACTTGATAAGCCGAGTAAACGGCAAGAGTTGCGGTGCCGCCGTTTACCGGTCCTCTAATATCGCTTCCGATGGACTGGCTTACCGAACTTTTCACGCGCGACTCCGTCGCCCGCACGGTCATTTTGCTCGGTATTACGGGCGCGCTGGGGACGGCGCTGGGGAAAATTCGCGTTTTCGGCGTGAGTCTCGGGGTGGCGGGCGTGTTGTTCGCGGGGCTCTTTCTCGGGTATCTGAAGTTCTCGATCGACGGGCACGTGCTGGAGTTCGTGCGCGAGTTTGGGCTGATTCTTTTCGTCTACACGCTCGGGTTGCAGATCGGGCCGGGGTTTTTTGGGGCGCTGCGGTCGCGCGGGCTCGTGTTGAACGGCTTGGCGGCATCCGTGGTGTTGTTGGGCGCGGCGATCGCGGCGGTGTGGATTGGGGCGGGCTTCGTGCCGTTGCCGGCGGGGGTCGGGCTGTTGTCGGGGGCGACGACGAATACGCCGAGCCTGGCGGCGGCGCATGAGGCGCTGGCGCAGATGGAGGCGCCTGAATCCGCGGCGGTGATACAGGGGCTCGCGTATGCGGTGGCATATCCGTTTGGGATCATCGGGATCATTTTGACGATGCTGCTGGTGCGGCGGGCGTTTCGGGTGGATGTCGCTTCGGAGGTCGCGGCGGCGGAGAGCTCGCATGCGTCGGCGGCGCCGAAGCCGGCGACGCGGAATTTCGAGGTGCGGAACGGCAATCTCGTGGGGCGCGCGTTGGGAAAGGTGCCGGGGCTGGCGGGTTCGGGCGTGGTGGTGTCGCGGGTGTCGCGCGGCGGCGAGGTGTCGGTGGCGCGGCCGGAGATGACGCTGTTGACGGGCGACATCCTGCATGCGGTCGGGCCGGAGCAGGGCCTCGAGGAGTTACGGATCGTGGTGGGCGCGGAGGCGGGCGTGGATTTGAAGACGCTGCCCGGGCCGGTGACGAACCGGCGACTGATCGTGACGCACAGCGATGTGTTCGGGAAAGAGGTCGGTGAGCTGACGGTGTTTGCGGAGCACAACGTGGTGGTCACGCGGGTGACGCGCAACGGTATCGAATTTTCGGCGACGCCGG
>JAEZAD010000051.1 GCA_023430565.1 Verrucomicrobiota bacterium | reverse complement strand
GACCGCCTCATCGTCCGCCAAAACGTCTTCGACATCGAAGACTACCTCAACGCCGCCGACATCGGCCTCTTCACGTCCGATTCCGAAAGCTTTTGTCTCAGCATTCTCGAAGCGATGGCGTTCCGCTGCCCCAGCGTCAGCACCGCTGTCGGCGGTATCCCGGAAGTCATTACACACGACGTCGACGGCCTGCTCGTCCCGTCCGCCGCGCCCGCCGACCTCGCCCGCGCCGTCGAATCGCTCATCGTCGATCGCGCCAAACGCGAAGCGCTCGGCCACGCCGCCTGCGAAAAAGCCCGCACCGTCTTCTCCCCCGACACCATCGTCTCCCGCTACGAGACCTTCTACCGCCGCCTCCTGCAGCCGTAGGTTGCGCGCTCGCCGCGCAACGCTCACTCCACCTCGAAAATTTCCAACAACGCCACCCCCGTCCCGTTGTTCACTCCCGACACCACCGCCGTGTAAACCCCCGGCGTCAGCGTCACCAGCAGCGCCGTGTCGTTCGAGCTCCGCGCATTAGCCAGATTCGGCTGCACGCCCAGCCCATCGAACAACGCCACCAATTCGTCCGCGCCGCCCCACGCCGTGTTCGTCGCCACTGCGCCCACCCCCACGCGGTGCAGTTCCAACCGCGGCGCCGTCAGCACACCCTGCACGCCCTGCCCCGCCAGCGCCGGCCCCAGCCCGCGAATCAACGCCGTCTTCGGCCCGTCGCCCACGATCACGAATCCGCCGATCAACACATCGTTCCCCGTGTTCACCTGCGCGCGCCCGGAAATTGCCAACAACCGCGGCGTCCCCGCCCCGGCGTCCCTCGAACCATCGTAAACCTCCGCAAGCGACACCCCGCTCCCGCCCTTCGCATTCACCACCGCCGTATACGCGCCCGGCGCCATGCCTTCGTAATAGAGCGCCGCATCCGCACTGCTCCCACCCGCCAACGCCGCCGCGCCCAATCGCGCAAACGTCGCCATCAACGCCTCCGACCCGCCCCAGTTGTCGTTCGTATCGAGTTCCTGCCCACCCGGCATCTTGTGCAACGTCAGCGCCGGATCCGCCAGAAACCCGCTCGCCAGCCCCTGCGTCGCCAGCGACGGACCCACGCACCGCACCAGCATCGGCACCGCCCCGCTCGTCCCCGCCCCGCCAATCACAAAACCGTTGATCAACGACTGCGACGCGCCCCCCGCCACCGCGCGCACCGACAACGCACTCAGCCGCGAACTCACGTCGGGCGGATACAGCGTGACCACATTCACCGAATACGGCGCCAGCGTCGTCGCGAACTTCCCGTCCGCCCACCGCGCCGAACCCATCCCCATTTCCTTTCCACCGCTCCCCAACCGCGCCGCCTCGTCCTGCGGAATCCCATAACTCAATACCGGCGCCGCCGGGAACGCCTCGAAACCCTCCACCGCCAGCGTCACCTCCGCCGCCTCCGTCGGACTCTTGTTGATCAACAGCACCGACAGCATCCCATTCGCCCGCTTCGACGCATAGGCCGACACCAGCGCCGCATTGCTCGTCGCCTTCACAATCGCATCGCCGCCGCGCGCAAAGTGCCGCAGCAGCTTGATCACATGATACGTCGGATGCGGGTCGTTCGCGACCGAGTTCACCCGGCTGTCGTCGCTCGCGAGCACGCCATAATCGCCGTAATTGCGCCAGCCATACAGCGCATTGCTCATGTTGCCCAGCAGCGTCCCCGCGCTGTTCCGCGGCGGCCCGTTGTGCAGCGCCCACCACACGAAGCTCTTGAACTCCGTCTGTAAAATCTGCCCGAAACTGTCCGCATAGAATAATCCGTTCACCAGGCTCGTGCTCTGCTTCCCCGGCTCCGTCCACACCGAGTTGTTCTCCGTCATGTGAATCTCCACCCCCGCCCCCGCCGCGCCGAACGCCGCGTTCACCATCGCCCGAATCGCCGCCGCATCCACCGCCCACGTCCGGTTCGGCTCGTTCATCGTCCCGCCCGTCAACAACCCCGCATCGTTCTCCCCGCCCGGCCCATAAGGATAGCGGTGATACACCACATAGTCCGGCACCGCCCCGATCGCCGCCAGCCGCGCCAGCACCCGCGTCGTCCACGACTCCTCGTCGGTCGGGACCGCCAGCACCACCACGCCAATCTTGATCGTCGGATCCTCCGCTCTCATCAGCGCCATGAACGTCTTCGCCTCGTCCGCATACGTCTCCGGATGGTGCTTCAGCGGATGAATATCCTCCTCCCAGTCGCCGTAGTTCTCGTTGCCGATTTCCCAATACTTGAACCCGTAACCTTTCGTGACGTTCGAATACCGCACCCACGCCGCCGCCTGCTCCGGCGTCCCCGAACCATAATTCGCCGTGATGTAAACCTTCGCCTTCAACGCCAGCGCCACCTCCGCGAAGTCATCGAAATTATTCGTCCATTCCCAGTTGTTCAGCGTCCGCGTGCCCGGCTGGTAACTTTTATTCGTCACCCAGTCATAAGTATTCGACGTCGACCCGCCGGGAAACCGCAGCGTCCGCACGTCCGCCGCCTTCAATAGCTCCAGCGTCTTCGGATCCTTGAACGCATTGTCCCACACCGCCGTGTTCAACCCGATCATCAGGTCGTCCACCACGCGCACGGTGTCGTTAGCATTCACACTCACCTGCACGTCTGCAGCCCGGCCGGGGGTCACTGCACACCACACACCGACCGCGCACACCATCGCACGCGCCGCGACTTGAAGGGGTAACATGCCCGAAACCGTTTCCTCCGCCCCAATTCACCGCAACGGGAAATCCACTTTCCCGTGCAGCAACCTTTCTGCTACGCCGACCCCGCCGGCCCCGGCCCTTGCATGCCCGTGATGATCCGCGCCCCGCGCTTGTAAGTGAAATAAGAATACAACCACTGGAAGAACACCGACAGCCGGTTGCGAAACCCCACCAGAAACACCAGGTGCACGAACAGCCACGCCAGCCACGCCGGATACCCGCTGAAGTGCCACTTGCCGACCTGCGCCACCGCCTTCGACCGCCCGATCGTCGCCATCGATCCTTTGTCCCAATACGCAAACGCCTCCCGCTCCGCCCACCCGCGCCGGCTCTCCTGCAACTCCCGCGCAATCAGCTTCACCGCATGCTCGCCCATCTGGATCGCCGCCGGCGACACGCCCGGCACCGTCACGCCATTCTTGTCGACGAGCGACACCATGTCCCCCAGCGCAAACACCTCCGGATGACCCGGCACGCTCAGGTCCGGCAACACCTTCAC
>JAEZAD010000343.1 GCA_023430565.1 Verrucomicrobiota bacterium | reverse complement strand
TCGTCCGTCCGCCTCCGATAGGACCGCACCTGCCCCACCCCAAACCCAACGTCCATCCCATGAACCCCGTTCTTTCCCGCCGCCACTTTCTCCGCTTGTCAGGCACAGCCGCCTTGGGCGCGGCTGCCGCCGAGTGGCTGCCGACCGCCCTTCGCGCTGAAGCCGCGTCCGGCCACAGCGTAGTGATCGTCGTGCCACCGGAAGAAGCCGGCCACGCCCCCGTGACTTGGGCGGCTGGCCGGCTGCGCGACGTGTTGCGGTCTCGCGGCGTCGAGACGGTGTTGAGCGGCGATCTTGCGGCCGTCCCGCCGCGCGTCACGTGCGTGCTGGTGGTGCTCGCCGGATCGGGCACGGGGCGGGCGGTGCTGACGGCCAACGGGATCGCCTCGCCGAACGCCCCCGAGGCGCTCGGCCTGCAGGCGATACGTTGGCGAGAGCGCGACCTGACACTCGCATTCGGCGCGGATGCGCGCGGTCTGGTTTACGCGTTGCTGGAGTTGGGCGACCGGGTCAGCGCAGCCGGAGACCCGGCGCCGGCCGGACTGGTCGCGACACCCGTGCGAGAGGAGCCCGCGAACCGCATCCGCAGCGTCATGCGTTGTTTCGTCAGCGAGATGGAGGACAAGCCCTGGTTCAACGACCGCGCGATGTGGCCGGCTTATCTGGATCATCTCGCGAGCCAGCGTTTCAATCGTTTCAACCTCAGTCTGGGCATCGGCTACGACTTCCTGCAAAAAGTGACCGACGCCTACTTCCTGTTCGCCTATCCATTCCTCGTGGCGGTGCCGGGTTTCGAAAAAGTGCAGGTGCCGGGATTGTCGGACGGCGAGCGCGAGCGAAATCTGGAAATGTTGCGCTTCATCGGCGCGGAGGCCGCGGGGCGCGGGCTGGAGTTTCAGCTCGGCCTCTGGATGCATGGCTACGAGTGGCTCAACAGCCCGAAGCCCAACTACACGATCGCCGGGCTGACGCCGGCAAACCATGCGCCGTATTGCCGCGCGGCGATCCGCACGCTGCTCGAGGCCTGCCCGGAAATCACGGGCGTCACCCTGCGCGTGCACGGTGAAAGCGGTGTGGCCGAGGGCACCTACGATTTCTGGAAGGAAGTCTTCGCCGGCGTCGCCGATTGCGGGCGGCGTGTCGAGATGGACCTGCACGCGAAGGGCATCGACCAGCGGATGATCGACCATGCCCTCGCCACCGGCCTGCCCGTCACCGTGGCGCCGAAGTATTGGGGCGAGCACCTGGGCCTGCCTTATCACCAGGCGGACATCCGGCCCAACGAGCGCCCGCAGCCCGGCGCCGAGGCGGGTCATGAACTCATGGCGCTCAGCGCGGGCTCGCGCAGCTTCACGCGTTACGGCGTCGGCGACCTGATGCGGGAGGACCGCCGCTACCGGATCATGCACCGCATTTGGCCAGGCACCCAGCGGCTCCTGCTGTGGGGCGATCCGCTCACGGGTGCCGCCTATGGTCGCGCGGCAGGATTCTGCGGCAGCGACGGCATGGAACTCATGGAACCGCTCACCTTCAAGGGTCGGCGCGGTTCCGGCCTCGCTGGCGACCGCGGAGGCTACGCCGATCCGGCGCTGGCGCCTCGTTGGGATTGGGAGAAATACCGCTATACGCTCACGGTGTGGGGGCGCTCGCTTTATCGGCCCGACACGGACGCCGCGGTCTTCCGGCGCGCGTGGCAACGGACGCTCGGGCCCGGAACCGAGGCCGCGCTCGCGGCGCTCGGCACCGCCAGCCGGATCCTGCCGCTCGTCACGACCGCGCACGCGCCCAATGGCGGCAACAACGGCTACTGGCCCGAACTCTATATCAACCAGTCACTCGTGGACCCCGAAGCGCCCCAGCACTACAACGACACGCTGGCACCGAAGATCTTTGGCAACGTCAGCCCGTTCGATCCGCAACTCTTCAGCCGGATGAACGACCATGCCGCCGCGCTGCTCGCCGGCACGCCCGCGGCGGAATACAGCCCGATCGAGGTGGCACAGTGGCTCGAAGACCTGGCGGACCGGGCCGCGGCGCAATGGGCAGAAGCGCAGCCGCTGATCGCGGATCCGGCGCATCCCGACTGCCGGCGCCTCGCCATCGACCTGCCCATGCAGGTCGGGCTCGGACGATTTTTCGCCGCCAAGTTCCGCGCCGGCGTGCTCTATGGGATCTTCGAACAAAGCGGCAGCCAGGCGGCGTTGCGCGAGGCGATCGCGCGCTACCGGCAGGCTCGCGCGGCCTGGGCCGGTGTCGCGGACCTCGCCCGCGATGTTTACCAGACGGACATCACCGTCGGTGAATACCGTCTGTTGCGCGGCAGTTGGGCCGATCGACTGCCGCTCATCGACGACGATATTGCCCGTTTGGAAGCGAAGCTGTCCGATGCCGGCGACGATGCCACGGGCCGCGCGGCTGCGGCCATTCAGCATTCACTGGGCCGGCCGAACCGCTCGCCGGTCGCAGCCCGGCACGTCCCGCCGCCGGATTTCCGTTCGGGGTTGCCGCTCGAGATCGAGTTCGCCGCCGAGCCGCGGCCGCGCGCCGTGAGGCTCGTTTACCGCCACGTCAATCAGGCCGAGCGCTACGAGACGGCGCCGATGGCAGCGGCCGACGCAGGCGCTTTCCGCGGCACCATTCCGGCGGCCTACACGGACTCACCGTTCCCCCTCGCCTACTATTTCGTCGTCGAACCCGACGCCGGCGAACCGACCCTGCATCCCGGACTGGGACCCGACCTCGTAAACGAACCCTACTACGTCGTGCGACCGGTTCGGTAGGGCGAAGAATTTCAGTCGAGGCCCAAGTCCACCTTCCAGTGCGCGGCGACGGCGCGCAGTTCGTCGAGAGTGATCGGAATGACAGCGCCGTGTTTCGGGCGCTCGAAGTTCGTGCCCTTCATCACGCCTTCGTTGAAGCGGCCGAGGTGACGGAAGGTCACGAAGTCCTCGGTCTCGCTGAAACCCATGTTGTTGGGCCGAGCCCCGTAGACGTCATACATCAGCACGTGGGTGGAGGTGCCGGTGCGCTTGAAGATGTTCGGCGCCTCGGTCGACACCGTCTCCGGATCGATGCGTTGCGGTGCAACCGTGTAGCCATCGGCAAGGCGGTCGGAGGACGCGTAGCGGATCTTGGCATCGGCGACGTAGAACATGTGCCACTTGCCGCCGACGAGCGTGAGATCGGCATCGATGCCGCCGACGCCGGGAATCATTTTCGGCGTGGTCACGAGTTTCGTGAACCCCTCGTCGGCGTGGGCCCAGTAGATGTTGGCGTGCTTGTTGCCGTATCGGATCGTGAAATACACGACCATCTTTCCCGCGACCGGATCGTAGGTCGTCTGCGGCGCCCACGAGCAGTCGATATCCCCGAGTTCGGGAAACGCGAGGTCCACACGGAAATCGGAATGCGTCCAGTGGATCAGGTCCCATGACTTCATGAGCACCAGCGCGCGGTTGTTACCCCAGCCGTATTTTTCTTCGGGACGTTGCCAGCGGGTGTCACGAAAGCCGGCGCGGTCGCCGAAGATGTGCAGGTCCGTCATCGCGAGGTAGAATGCGCCGTCCGGGCCACGCGCGATGTGCGGGTCACGGACGCCTTTTTGCTCTGCCAGCGCCGCGCCGTCGAAGACCGGATCGCCGGCGTTGACGTCCGTGAAGGTGTAGCCGTCGCGGCTGACGGCGAAATACGCGGAGTGCGTCTGGTCTTTGAAATACACCATCAGGTAGCCGCCCATGTCCTTTTCTGCGCGCGGGCCGGCGGCGGCGGGTTTCTGCAGGGCCGTTACAATGACTGTTCCGACCGGCCGCCGCGGGACCGAGGACGCCGACGCTGTGGCCGGCGCCTGTGCAAAACCAACCGCGGCGATGCCCGCCAGGAAGGAGCCAAGAACAAGAGCACGTGACGTCGGAAGTAATCTGAGCCTAGAGAGCACGGGCGGAATGATTCAGCGGAAGAGCCGGGGAATGAAATCGTGCAGCGATTTGCGCCAGACCTGCCATTCGTGGCCGCCGGGGAACGAGGCGAACTCGACCTCGAGGCCGCGCGCGCGGAAGTCGGCGACGGTTTTCCGCGTGGCCTCGAGACGCGGGTCCTGTTCGCCGACCGAGAGGTAGAAAAGGGCGAGGGCGTCGTTGAAGGATTGAGAAGCCGTCAAAAGACCCGGGACGGCCGCCTCCGCGTCGAAGGGGGCCGGCTCGGCGCCACCCGGCGGCCGAATGCCTCCGAATAAACCGGTGCTGAAGGCACCGACGGCGGCGAACTTGTCCGTGTGGGCGAGGCCGACGAAAAAGGATTGTCCGCCGCCCATGGATAAGCCGGCGAGAGCGCGATGCTTGGCGTCGGCCCGCACGCGGAAGTTCGCTTCGATGAAAGGCACGATGTTCTCCAGCAGTTCGCGGGAAAATCCAATCATGCCCGCGCGACTGTAAATTCCGGTCACACCGGGCTCGCGCGGCAGGCTGCCGTTGGCGATCACCACCAGCATCGGACGCGCCCGGCCGGCGGCGATAAGGTTGTCGAGAATCGCGTTGGTCTTGCCCTGGTTGGCCCAACCGGTCTCGTCCTCGCCCCCGCCATGCTGGAGGTAGAGCACGGGGTAGTGCTGATCCGGATGCGCATCGTAGCCGGGCGGCGTATAGACGAAAAGACGGCGCCAGGAGCTGGTGACTTTCGAGAAATACCATTTGGCGCGAAGGTCTCCGTGCGGGACGTCCTTGATCGCGTAGAAGTCGACGCCGGGCTCGGGCACGTCGATGCCGCTCGCATCCTTGCCGGTCCCGTAGAACGTCCTGCTGCCGGGATCGTTCACCGCCGCGCCGTCGAGCGAGAGGGTGTAATAATGGAAACCGGGCTCGAGCGGCGGCGTGGTCACGCTCCAAACGCCGGCGGTGTCCTTCGACATCGCGTAGCGGCCTTGCGGCAACTCGACCGCGACGCTCTGCGCCGCGGGTGCCTTGAATTGAAACGTGCCGCGCCCTTCGGCGTCCAGCCGGGGATAGGCTGCCCCCGGGACATTGCTCGGCGCCGGCTGCGAATCGGACGCCGGCTGGGCAAGACACAAGCTGCCCGTGAGCAGGAGGAGGAACGACAGAGATTTCATGAAACGAGCCGACGCTTCACCGTTCAGCGCCGGAACAGACGCGGAGCGAAATCGTGCAGGGCCCGGCGCCAGGTGAGCCATTCGTGACGGGTGCCCTCGGACTCGACGTAGACGTATTCGATGCCGGATTCGTCGAGCATCTTGCGGAAGGCGCCAATGGCCTTGGGAAAGATGTCTGGCTCGCGCGTGCCCATGCCGATCCAGAGCACGTCCAACTTCTCGTTGAAGGCGGCGCCGTCAGCGAAGGCGCCGCCGGCGAAGGTGTGGCGGTCGAGCGGATCGGGGCTGATGCCGTTCATCGTGCCGCTGAACGAGCCGATGTTCGCGAACAGATCGAGGTTGGGCACGGCGACCCGGAACGCCATGTTGCCGCCCATCGAAAGTCCGGCGATCGCGCGGTGCGTGCGATCGGCGATGGTGCGGAAGTCGCGATCGATCATCGGCACGAGCTCCTTCGTCACGACCTCCGGGAAAGCGGCCGTGGGGCCGCCCCGGTCGGCGGCGTCGGTGTTCGGATAAGCCGCGTAGCAGTTGTCCATCACGACGAGCATCGGCGCGGCCTTTTCGTCGGCGATGAGGTTGTCGAGAATGAGGTTAGCGCGGCCCTGGAAGAACCAGCTCGTCTCGTCCTCATAGGAACCGTGTTGGAGGTAGAGCACGGGATAACGTTGGCCGAGATCGGTATCGTAGCCCGGCGGCGTATAGACGAGGCAACGGCGCCATTGGCCGGTGACCTTCGAGAAATAGGAACGGAAGCGGACGTCGCCGTGCGGCACATCCTTCAGAGCGTAGAAATCGACGCCGGGCTCGGGCACCTCGATGCCGCTGCCGTGGCGGCCCGCGCCGTAGAACGCGTGGCTGCCGGGATCGAAGACCATCGCGCCGTCGACGCGGAAGGCGTAGTAATGGAAACCGGGCTCGAGCGGGGGCGTGGTGACGGACCACACGCCGTCGGCACCTTTGATCAACGGGAAGTTGCCCTGCGGCAGGTTGACCTGCACGGCCGTAGCCTCGGGCGCCTTGATTTGGAAGAGACCGCGTCCCTCGTCGTCGATTCGCGGATACTGCGCGCCGGGGACGTTGCTGCTGGCCGGCGCGCCGAACGGCGTTTCGGCGGCGGCCAACCAGCCGGCCGACAGCGCGAACAGCGAAAAGACGATGGGCTTCATGCGATGCATGAGGTGCTCACTGCGCCCACGCCGCGCCCTCGGGTGTGCGCCGCCAGGCGAAGTAACCGTCGAGCACGGCGAGCGCGTCGGCACTCGGCACGGGACCGGGCTGGGCGGTGTCCTTGAAAACCATCACGCGGCGATCGCGGTCGGTGTAGCGCGGCCAGGCGGGGACGCCGTCGCCATTGGGATCGCCGCGCTTCGCGAAGTTCGTCCAGTAAGTCGAGACCGTGTCAGAAATCGCCCAGTCGCCCGGCGTGAGCTTCGCGTCGTTGCGGTCAAGCGTCTGAAATACGTAAGGCACATCGACGCCGTGCGGCATGCCGTGGTCGGCGGCGGGTGAATCGGCCGGACGCTCGGGGTGCTGGTCGAAATAGTAATAGAAGACCTTCGATTTTCCCGTGCTCGCCTGAAGCGTGGCCCAGGCCCAGGTTTGCCAGCCGAACGCCGCGTCGCGCATCAGGTCGCGCGCGGTCTTCGGCACGGCGTCGCCGCTCGCCGGATACGCGGCGAGAAGTTTTTCGGCAAATGGGCCGTAGCGTTTCTCAACGTTGGCGCGGTATTCCTCCGGAGTTTTCTCGCGCGCGAAACTCAGGCCTTCGTCGGAGTTGTAGCCAACGAGGATATCGACGTCGTTATACTTGCCAGCTCCGTAGAGCGTGTGTTGGTCGCCAGGAATCACCCAGCCATCGACGATCGGCCAGGCGGCACCGCTCCCCCACCCGGCCGGGAGTTTGTCGGGTGAAAGTTGCCGCAGTTCGGCGATCGATGCGACGCCGGCTTTCTGCGCGAACGCGACGCCGGAAGCCTCGGCCTGGGCGAGCGTGCGCATGTTTTCTCCCGGATAAGTCGTCGGGCGCGTGGGGCCAAACGAGCCGCCGCTCTGTGAGATCGCGCCGCGAAACAATCCCTTCGCTTCGGGCGACGCGCACAACATGCTGACGGCGATGCCGCCGGCGGATTCGCCGAAGATTGTGACTTTGTCGGGATCGCCGCCGAAAGCCGCGATGTTCTGCTGCACCCATTTCAACCCGGCGATCTGGTCGAGGAGCCCGTAGTTGCCGGAGACTTTTTGCGGCGACTCGGCGCTGAGTTCGGGATGGGCGAGAAAGCCGAGCGGGCCGACGCGGTAGTTGATCGTAACGAGCACGACGCCTTTGCGCGCGAGGTGCTCGCCGTTGTGCGTCGGGGTGGAATTCGAGCCGAAGGAAAAACCGCCGCCGTAGATCCAGACGAGCACCGGCAGGTGTTCGTCGGGGGATTTTGCGGGTGTCCAGATGTTCAGATAGAGGCAGTCTTCGCTGACGTCGCCCTTGCCGTCGCCCTGGTAGGGATCGGGACCAAACTTGTCGGCGACGCGCGCGCCCTCCCATTTCGCGGCGGGCTGCGGCGGGCGCCAGCGGAGATCGCCGACCGGCGGCGCGGCAAACGGGATGCCGCGATAGACCGTGAGGTCGGTTTCGGCGACGCCCTGAACGCGACCGGCTTCGGTCGCGACGGGCGCGGGTGCGGACGATTGCGCAAACACATTCGCGGCGACCGCCAAGAGCAGAACGAACGGCTTCAGATTCATCGTTGGAGGAAAGTCACTTCTTGCGCCAGAGGTTGGGCAGAAAGCGTGCATGCAGGAGGTGACGCCACGTGGCCCAGTCGTGGGCCGTGTATCCTCCGACATAATACTCATGCTCGATGCCGTGCTTCTCCAGCGCCTGCCGCAGGTTTTCGCTGCGCTCGCCAAAGCGGCCCTTCGCCTCGATCGCGCCGAGACCGACGAAGAGGTAGTCGACCATCGCGTTGACGTCGGGCGTGTTCAGAAACGTGGCGAAGGTTTTCTCGGTGTCGGCGTCGCCTGCGCTGAGCACGCCGAAATTGGCGAAAAGATCGAGCGAGTTGAAACCGACGAACATCGTGTGACGCCCGCCCATCGAGAGGCCGGACAGCGCGCGGCCTTTCGGATCGCGGCGGACCGAATACTCGCGCTCGACGAGCGGGAGGACGTGCTGGCGGAGTTCGGCCTCGAATTTTTCGAACGTCAGCTCGACGTGCTTCGGGTGGTTGCGGTGAACGACCTGATTGTTGGGAATCACGATGACCATCGGCTCCGCCTTCTTCTCGGCGAGCAGGTTGTCCATGATGAAGTTGACCCGGCCGTCGTGGATCCAGTTGTGCGGAAGCTCACCGCTGCCGCCGACGAGATAGAGCACCGGATAGGTCTTCGCGCGATCGTAGTCGGGCGGCGTGTAAACGTAGAGGTCGCGTTCGCCCTGCGTGACATCGGAGTGGTAGATGTGCCGCGTGATGGCGCCGTGCGGGACGTTGCGCGCGTCGTAGTAAGCCGGACCGTCGCCGTGCACGACGAGCTGACTGTAGGGCGGCATGCCGGTGAAGGCGGCGATCGTGTTGCTCGGATCGGCCACCTGCACGCCGTCGATGCGGACGAGGTAGGCGTAGATGTCGGGACGCAGCGGACCGATCGTGAGTGTCCAGATGCCGTCGGCGTCTTTCGTGAATGGCAGCGTCTCGCCCCAGTTGCGGCCGAGGGCGGCGAGCACGGCGCCGTTGAGTTCGACCTTTTCGGCGTCGGGCGCTTTCACGCGGAACGTGACCGTGCGGTCGGCATGGACCTCGGGGGAGTTGAGCGGCGCGCTGAACGGGATGAGATTTTCGGCGTTGTGCTGCGGATTCCAGTCGAGGTTGACGTTGGCTTGCTGGGCGCAGAGCAGGCCTGGCATGAGCAGGACGAACGCAATGCGGGACAATCGGGAGAAATAATTCATCGGAGAAAACAGTGATTTTGAGCCGCAAATGGACGCGAATTCACGCGAACGAAATGCGTCGTTGATCGATGCCTCGCGGCTTCCAGTGCTGTGGCGCGTTACTTTGCGACGGGCGTGTTTTTATCGTTCACCGCTTCCAGCATCAAAACCGACAAGCCCTTGGGATCTTCCAGCATGGCGGTGTGGGAGCCGGGGAAAGTCCGGACCGTCCAGCCGCGGGCGACGGCGTTTTTCCAGTTCTGGTCGCGACCGGCACGTTCGGCGGGATCCTGATCGGCGGAGATGAACGGCACGTAGGTGACGTTCAACTTGAACGCGGCGGGATTGTTGTAGGCGACCGCTTCCAGCGAGGGGCCGATGGGTTGGCCAACGTTGTGGGGATATTTGGTCGGATTCTCGTTCAACCAGGAGGGAATACGCCGGCCGTTTTTGACCACCATGTCAGCGGGCGGGCCGCCCTGGCGGGAAAATCCGGTCTCACCGTCGTTGGGCACGGCAGCGTCGAAAAACATCACATGCCGGATGCGCTCGGGAATGCGATTCATCACGCCGGTGATGACGCGCCCGCCGTAGCTGTGGCCGGTGAGGACGACGTCGTGCAGATCTTCGAAGAGGATCGTGTTCACCACGTCGTTGATGTGCGTGGTGAGGTTGACGCCCTCGGCGCTGAGATGGGAACGCTCGCCGAGCGCGGTGAGCGTGACGCGATAAACGGTGTGGCCGTCCGCGAGGAGATGTTTGCCGGTCTCCTTCCATTCGTAACCGCCGGCGGTGGCGCCGTGCACGATGACGAAGGTGTATTTCTCGGTTTGATCGGCGGCGCGGACGAAGACGGGGGCGAAAGCGGCGAGGCTCGTGAGGAGGACGGCGCCGAGGCGGCGGAAGAAGGATTTCATGGGGTAACGTTTGTGGAGGCTGATCCTCGGATTATTTCTGCAGGGGGATTTCCAGTTGCGTGAAGGAATGCGCCGGAAAGGTGTGGCTGATTCGGTTGCCGGTGAACGACAGGTCGGTGGTTGCGATGCGGACCTTCTCCTCCGTGGCGGTGTTGGTGGCGTCGATGGAATCGGCGTGGATGAGATGGACCTTGGCCGTCCCGGAGTAGGCGCCGGATTGCAGTTCGATGTCCGCCGGAATGGCGTCGGTCTCGCTGCGATTCACCACGTTCACGACGACGGTGCCGTTGGCGTCGTTCAACACCGCGGTGACGTCGAGGTAAGGGATGTCTTTGAAGACCTTGTTGCTGTAGCTTTCGCAACGCGTGTAGACATCGAGCGCGGTGCCGCGGGCGTTGTTCGAATACAGGTAGAACGGGTAATAGAGGGAGTTCTTGAAAGCGCCCTCCGGAGTGATGCCGACGAGGCTGCTGAGAAAGGTGAGGTTCGCCATTTTCACGATGTCGGCGTGGCGGATGAACGCGTTCAGGTGTTGGGCGAGCAACAGCGGGCCGGCGAGGTTGTTGGCGCGCGCGCCGTATTCGTCGAACGAGATGTAGATCGGCCGATCCGTTTCGGATTTCGCCATCGCCTTCTCGATCTGGCCCCGGGTGATTTCGATGAGGCGATCGATCTCCATGCCCAGGGACATCTCATCGGCGAAGACCGGTTTTTCGATTCCCCTCAAAACCTGAAACACGTAGCGATGAAGCGAAATGTAGTCGATGTAGCCGGCCATCTCATCGAGCACGTGATCGTTCCAGTCGGTCCAGCCGTCCTTGGGATCATACCGCTTCGTGACCAAGGGATAATTGGAGGAGCCGGCGGCGACCAACAGGATGTCCTCGTCGACGGCGCGCATCATCTTCGCGGCCTCGATGGCGAACTTCGCGTAGTCTTCCTTGTTCTTGTAGCCGAGCTGCCAGGGACCGTCGGGCTCATTGCCCAAGGCCCAGTATTTGACGTTGTAGGGCTCCGCGCGGCCATGCTTCACGCGGAGATCGGCGTAACGCGTCCCAGCCGGAGCGTTGCAGTATTCCACCCAATGCGCGGCGTCCTCGATCGTGCCGGTGCCGGCGTTGATGCAGATGAAGTTTTCCGCGCCGACGAGATTGCAGAAGGCCGCGTATTCATCGGTGCCCATCTGGTTCGATTCCTTCCGCGTGCGCGAAAGGTCCAGGGTGACCGGGCGCTGATCCTTGGGCCCGATGCCATCCTTCCAGTTGTAACCGGAAACAAAATTACCGCCGGGCCAACGCACGGCGGTGACCTTCAGATCCTTGATCTGCTGGATGTATTCTTTCCGAAACCCGTTTTCGTCGGACAGCGGTGAATCCGGATCGTAGAGCGGCCCATAGACAATGCCGCGGCTCGCGTCATCGCGACGGAGAGGTTCGAGAAAGCTCCCGTAGATGTTGGGGTCGATGGCGGAGATCGTGCGATCGAGGTCGACTTTGATCAGCGCCGGTTGCGCGGCGGAAAGAGTGCCGAGGGTCGAGCCCGCCAGGATCAGGGAATAAAGCAGAAAGGTCGGTTTTTTCATGGGACGCGGGGTTGGGTGTCTGTGCGGTGAAAACGTCGGCAGGGCGAACCGTCCTCGGTGGGACGCCTCGCCCTGCCAAAAATCCATGCCTTACGGCGGCCTATTCGGCCGCCTTGGCCTTAAGGAAACCGTTGTGATCGAGCCAGTGGGTGAAGGGCTCGAACCAGTAGTAGGTCGGATGGCCCGGGTAACCCATGCCGAAGCCATGACCGCCGTCCTGGTAAAGGTGAAACTCGACCGGCCGGCCGGCCTCATGCCACGACTTGATCAACCCGAACTGCCCGCGGAACAGAAAGTCGTCGGCCGCGATCGCCGCGAACAGCGGCGGGGCGTCCTTCGGCACCTCGACCTCGCCCATGCCGCCGTAGATCGGCGCGATGAACGCGAACTTCATCGTCTTCGAATGCAGCGTGCAATGCATCGTCAGGCCGGCGCCGGCGGAAAATCCCATCATGCCGATCCGTGTGGTATCGACCTTCCATTCCTTGGCGCGCGCGACGATCATCGCGTAGGCGGCTTCGGCGTCGGCCAGTTGGTTGTCGAGATTGGGGCGCGGCGGACGCGGCGGCGCTTCGGCGGCGGGAGCGCCGGCGGCCGGCGTAACGGCCGCGAAGGTGCGGTTCATCGACTCGCGCAGACCGTCGAGCGTCGGCGGGGTCGGAATCAGGCGATATTTCAACACGAACGCGGCGACGCCCCGTTCGTTGAGCGCCTTCGCGATTTTCCAACCTTCGTTGTTGATCGACAGCCAGCGGAAGCCGCCGCCGGGTGCGACGATGACCGCGGTGCCGTTGGCTTTGGCCGGGTCGGGCAGATAGGGCGTGAGCGTGGCCGCCGAAACGTTGCGCACCATCGGCTCGCCCCACTGGCGAAACCAGCTCTCGGGCGCGGGCTGGTTTTCGACGCCACCGGTGTTGAGCGGAATGGCGTTGGGTTCCGGAGGCGCGTCGAGCGGGTGAATCGTCCCGTCTTGGGCCGCGGCGGTGGCCGCGAACGAGACCAACGAGGCGATGGCAGCCGATTTGAGGAGGGTCCTGAGTGCTTTGGGTGAGGTCATGGGGAAATGCTTCGGTTGAGAAACGTAGTCGATCGGAGGTTCGCTCGCGCGCGAGGGGGAGAACCCGGCGCGATGAGCGTCCACCGAGGGGTGCGTGCTTCGTTTCAGCTCGCGCCGGCCCTCGCAACCGACGCTTCGCTTCACCGTAAAGTCGGGGCGTCAATAAGCCGCCGCGCGAGCTCCGTCGTCTGGGTCAGGTGCACGACGTGATCGCCTTCCATGATCGATGCGTTCCACCCGCGGGTTTTCGCGCGATCGTAGAAACGGAAAAAGCCGTCCTGCTCGGCCGACTTTCCCTTGTCGACCGTGAGAATGTAGGTCGTCGGAATGCGCCGAGCCTCGTCCTGATTCTCGAGCGCGATCGGTTGCGTGAAGGTTTTTTCCGGCTGCGGAACGATGTGCGGCACGGGCCGGCCGGCTTGGTTTCCGAGGGAGAAAAAGCCGTTCACCGCTTTGCGCTGCGGGCCGTCGGTGTCTCGCGAGGTCTGCGCGCTCTCACCGTTCTCCGGGAGAAACGCATCGAGATAAATCACGTGCTTCAACCGCTCGTGAACGCGATCGGCCGCGCCGGTGATGACCATTCCACCATAACTGTGGCCAACAAGGACGACGTCGCGCAGGTCCTCCCACTCGATGAAGTTCACGACATCCTGGATGTGCGTTCTCAAATCGATTTCCGGCGAAGCGAGGTGCACGCGATCGCCCTGCCCTGTCAGCGTCACGCGATGCACCGTGTGGCCCTCGGCCTGCAGCGCCTGCGCGAGTTGCTTGTGTTCCCAACCACCGGCCCACGCGCCATGCACGACGACATAGGTAAACTTGCCCGACGCAGCGCTGGCGCTGGCGTCGTCCGCTTTCGCTTTCGAATCGCGCCGGGCATGCAGCCCGACCGTCGCGCCCACGAAGCCGCCGGCGACGTCGGTCGTGAGCAGCTTGGCATCGAGATCGGCGGCGAGCGTTTTCCACCCCCCATCGCCCGTCGCATACGAAAACGAACACGTCGGGCCGTTCGCCTCGACGCGGAACCGCAGATTTTTCGTGTCGGCGGGAAGTTCGGCGGAACCGATCGTTTCGGGCGCGGCACCGGCGAGCTTTTCGAGATAAACGATGACGCGGTCGGCTTCGCGTTTCGCCGCGAGGAAGTAGTGAAAGCGTTCTCCCTGAAACACCGCCAGGCCGGCGGAAACGCCATCCTGCCCGGGGACCGCAAGGGCCGTCGACGTCGTAAAGTTCGCGTGCTGCACCCGGCGCGCGACGAAGCTCGGATTTTCGCGGCCGGAAAGCGTTTCGTTACGCGCTTCCAGGAGGAGTTTTCCGCCATCGACCTTCCACCACGTCTCGCGGGGCGCGCGCAGCATGATCCAAAGCGGTGACAGCGTCGCGGCGTCGAAATCGTCGCGCCAGGTGAAGTTGCCGTTCAGCGGCGTCGCCGATTTTTCGAGTGTCACGCCCGCGGGTGTCTGAGCGACCAACGGCACACGTTTCCCGTGCTCCAGAATCGTCGGCCAGCCGCCGTCCGGCCAATCGACGGGCAGAAGAAACGTTTCGCGGCCCATCGGCGAGTGACGGCCGTCGTAAGGACGAACCGCGAGAAACACCGCCCACCAGTTGTTGTCCGGCCCGATCACGAGATCGGCGTGACCGGTCGAGGTCACGGCGAACGGCACTTTTCCGTCGAGCCCCTTTTGCGTGATGATTGGGTTTTGGTCCCACGGTGCGTAAGGCCCGTCGACATTCCGACTGCGGAAGATCACCTGCGTGTGGTTCACGCTCGTGCCGCCCTCGGCGCAACACAGGTAATACCAGCCGTCCTTCTTGTAGATGTGCGGGCCTTCGATCCACACCGGCTTCTGCGAGATATCGACGCCGCCGTTGATGAGGAGTTTGCGCGGGCCGATCATGCGGCGGGCGCCGGGATCGAATTCCTGAATCCAGATCGCGCGATGTCCATCGTAGCGGGGCGCCTCGGCCGGTGCGCCGTTGTTGAGCATCCAGGCGCGTCCGTCGTCATCGAAGAAGATCGACGGATCGATGCCCTCGAAATCGAGCCACGTCGGGTCGGACCAGGGGCCCGCCGGATCGGTGGCCGTCATCACGAAATTTCCGCCGGCATCGATCATCGTGCACACGACGTAGAACACGCCGTTGTGATGACTGATCGCCGGCGCAAAAATTCCGCGCGACACGCCGAGGCCGGCGTAAGGCAGCTGCGTCGGCCGGTCGATCACGTGCCCGATCTGCTTCCAGTTGACGAGATCGCGACTGTGGAAAATTGGAATGCCTGGAAAATAGGCGAAGGTGGAATTGATCAGGTAGTAATCCTCGCCGACCTGGCAGACGCTCGGGTCGGGATAGAAGCCGGTGAGGATGGGATTGCGAAACTCGTTGGGCGCGAGGTCGTTTTTCGCGAGGGGGTCGTTTCCGGAATACTCGAGCCAGTCGAACGCCACCGCGTTCGATGACTGGGCGGGAAGCGACGTGATCCCGACGACAAGGGCGAGCGTGGCGACGAAGGCAGTGCGGTAGTTCATCAAGAATAAATCGGAAGGGGGTGCGGAGCGTCCGGGCTTCACGCCGCGGTGAACCTGGTTCCAGGCGTCAGCGGGTGCGGTGCAAGCGATTCGGGCAAGATCGGATTAAGCCGGGCACCCGAATGTTCCGTGGCGAAACGCGTGCGCGCTGTCCAATCGCGGTGGGCCTTAGGGCTCATTCCGAAATGCCGGCGAAACACGCGGAAGAACGTGCGCTCCTCCGTCAGGCCGACCAGGCCCGCGACGTCCGCGGTCCGCGTTTTCGGCGAAACGGCGAGAAGGCGCGCCGCCTCCCGCATGCGGACGTCGATGATATGTTCGTGCAGGGTGCGTCCGGTTTCGTGGCGGAAGCTTCGCTCCAGGTTGCGGCGCGACATGCCGACCGACCGCGCAATCGCGTCGATGCCCAGGCCGGGCTCGGGATAATGCTCGGCGATGTAGCTCAGCGCCCGGGCCACGCGCGGATCGGACACCGCGATCACATCGGTGCTCACGCGCGTGACGATGCCCTTGGGGCGGACGTGGAACGCGGCGGACGTCGGCGCCGCCCCGCTCATCATTTCCTCCAGCCGGGCGGCGGCGCGATACCCGATCTCCTCGAGATCGATGTCGACACTCGAAAGCGGCACGGACGACGCGGTGCAAAAGATCGAATTGCCGACGCCGAGCACGGCCACGTCCTCGGGAACCGAAAGGCCCGCCTCCCGGCACGCGTCAATCACGTCGACCGCCACGCTGTCGTTGAAAGCGAAGACGGCGGCCGGCCGGGGCAGCCGGCTCAGTTCGCCAATCAGCAGGCGTCGACGCGTTGCGTGGTCTTCGCGCCAGCATGAGCCGCAACGCGTATACACCGGCGGGAGCACGCGGCAGGTGCAGCCCTGCTCGGCGAGTCGGGCCTGAAACGCCGCGAGCCGACCGCCGTCCGCGAGACCGTCGACAAACGGCGCGCACGCGAAATGGCGATGCGAACGCTCGAGCAGGTGATCCGCCGCGAGGCGTCCGATTTCCGCTTCGTCGGGCGCGACCAGCGGCAATCCGGCGGCGTCGCTCGATTCGGCGAACGTGACGCAGGGCGCGTCGGCGGCGATCAACTGCGACAGGAGTTCCGGCGATTGCGGCAGGCAGGCAAGGAGGCCGTCGCCCTGCCATCCCTCCGGCAAGGCGCCGATCCGTATGATGTCTCCCGATACATGCCAGCCGTGCTCCTGCGCAAAGCGCGCGATGCCCCGCAGGCTCGTTTCGGAGAAGCCCGACGCGATCACCGACACCTTTCGCGCTGAATTTTGATCGACGCGGGTCATCGGATCGGCGGCGCGTTGCGCCCGCGATATTTCAGCAGCAACCGAAGCTGGGCTCTTCGCGGCAGAGTCATTTTGGGGGGAAAGGGGAAGTGCCGGACACGCGAGCACTCGCGTTTTCGCAGCACGCACGAACTACTCGCCGGCGAGCGGATTCCAGCAACGTGGCATTGGCCCTAGACGAAACTATTACCCGGGTAATAGGCGCGGGCGTCGCGGCGCCGCGATTTGCGGGCCGGGCGCTGAAAGGACTTTACCCGCGGGGTCGGCAGAGTTCACGTTCCGCCCGCAGCCGCAAAACCGAATGCCCCGTTCGAACGCATCGAACTCCGACCGGAACGCGCGCGATTGCTTCCCTCCCCCGGCGCATCACGCCCGCCTCGTCGCGTGGCTCGGATGCGTGCTGGCGCTGTTCGCCCTGGAGTGCGCCGCGGCGAACTCGAGCGTGCGCGGTTTGCCTTTTACGCGGCGCTATTCGCTGGAGGACATCGGCTACGGTCCGCGCAGCGCCCGGCTGGATTTCGATCGTTTCGGCCGCGTCGCCGTGATCCACGACGGCGTCTACGCCGTGCTCAACGACACGCTCTGGTTGAACATCGCCGAGCGCGGCAGCGAGAGCGTCCCGATGTCGAACGTGATCCTGGCCGCGGACGGTCGCATGTATTACGGCGCGCGCGCGTCCTGGGGACTGGCGGAAACGAAGTCGGACGGATTGCTCCACGCCGTCCCGCTTGTGCCCGGTGAACCACCCGAATGGATACGCTCGGCCGCGTTTTCCGACCTCATCGCCACGGACGACGGCGTGTATTTCATCAGTCCGAACGGCATCGCGTTCCAGGACTACCGCGGCACCGAGACGCAGCTCTACGAGCATCCGCGAATTTCGCGCGCATTCCGCGTGGGCAGCCGGGTCTACATTTCCTCGTTCAACCACAGGCTCGACTACGTCGACATCGTGGCGCGGAAGTTGGAAAACGCCCCGCCCTCGGATCTGGACGAGGTGGTGGTCGAGCTCGCGACGGTGCTCGACGACCGGCGATCCCTTCTGTCGCTGATCGATGGCCGGCTCGTCGTGTTCGACGGGCAGCAATTGCAACCGTGGGAACCGCAGGTGGCGCCGTGGGGCCCGCGCGTCCGCGATGGTTTCCGCGGCCGCGTGGCCGTGCTGCATCATTTGGTCGACGGCCGCACGGCGGTGGCGGTCACCGGCACGGGGCTGTTTCTTTTTTCGGCCGACGGCGAGCTGCTGCTGGCGCTCACGTCGTCCGAATACCATCGCATCACCGCGATGGCGAACCGGGAGCCCGGCGTGTTGTGGATTGCAGCGGAAGACGGCATCGAGAAAATCCTCTACAGCAGCGCGCTGACGTCGTTCGGCCAGCGATTGGGACTGACGCTCGGCTGGCCGATCGTCGAGCGCTGGCAGGATCGCGTTTTCGTGGCGTCGGACGGCAAACTCTATCGCGCGCTCGACGGTCCGCCGGGAGCGCCGACGCAGTTCGAATTGCATCCCTTTCAACCCGACGGCGGCGCCTGGGCCCTGGCCGCGCGAGGACCGCGCATGCTCGTCGGCACCGTCGAAGGCGTTTACGCCGTCGACTCCGAAGGCCGCCTCGAACCCGTCGCAGCCGTCAACGACATGGCGCATCTGGTGATGACCGACGCCAACCGTTGCTACGCGATCGGGCGTTCGGAGATCGCGCTCCTGGAGTGGCGGGACGGCAAATGGATCGAGACGACCGAGCGCACCCGCGGCGTAACGTATCCCTCCGTGGTGCACCGCGTGAAGAACTCGGTGTGGATCGAAATGGCCGGCCGGATCGGAAGGCTTTGGGTGGAAAACGGGCAGCTAAAGCTGGACGTGATCCCCAACTCGGAATGGACCCCGGGTCCATGGGTGAACATCGGAGCGGTGGACGGTGTGGTGGTGCTGAGCAGCGAAGGCCGGGAGCGACGGTTTTTCGACGAGGATCGGGGCACGTGGTGCGAAGCGCCGGAGTTGGAGCGGCTGCTCGAACGCTCGCCCTATTGGATTGCACGGCTGGAGAAGGACGAATCCGGCACGATCTGGGCCACTCACGATGAGGGAATCGTGCGGTTCACCCCGAAGGGGTCCGACTACGAGATGGACGCCAGCAGCTTCGACCTGATCAACGATCGTTATCCCGTGCTGCAGGTGTTGCCCGGCAACGATGTCTGGGTCGCAGCGAGTCAGTCGCTCTACCACGTCGAACCGCGCTGGGCCGCAGAACCCAAACCGGTTTCCCGGCCAATTCTCGTATCGTTGGTCGACGGGCGTGGGGATGAACTTCTCACGACGGGCACGTTCACCGGGAATGCGTTCCAGCTGCCGTTCGCGCGCAACAGCCTCACTTTCCAATTCTTCTCGGGCACCAATATCGGGCGTCGCGCTCCGACTTACGACTACCAGCTGACGGACGGCGATCCCTGGACGCCGATGGCGGGATCGCAGGTGAGTTTTCGGGGGCTGCACGAAGGCGATTACACGTTGCGCGTGCGGCTTTCGGAGAAGCGCGACACCATCGCGGCGATCCCCTTCGAGATTTTTCCGCCATGGTATCGCACGTGGCCGGCCTATGGGGTTTTCGCGCTGATGTTCACCGGCCTGTTATTCGGCGTGATGCGCTGGTCGAGCTACATCGAACGTCGCCGCAACCGCGCGCTCGAGCAGATCGTGCGCGAACGCACCCGCCAGCTCGAGGACACGATGGCCAAGCTCGGAGAGGAGACGCGCCACGCCGCCACGCTCGCCGAGCGCGATCGCCTCGCGAACGAAATTCACGACAGCGTGCAACAAGGGCTGACCGGCGCGATTCTCCAGATGGACACGACGCTCAAGCATCCGGCGGTCAACAGCGACATTCGCTCCCGCCTCAACGTCGCGCGCAACATGGTCTCCTACGCCCGCCAGGAAGTGCAGCACGCCGTGTGGGACATGGAATCGCCGCTGCTCGAGGGCAACGATCTCGCGGACGCGCTGCGCAACCTCGTCGCCTTCGTCGATTCGGACGCGGTCAAAATCGAGGTCTCCGTTTCCGGTGAACCCGTGCCGCTCGGCCGCAGCATCAATCACAACCTGCTTCGCATCGCCCAGGAAACGACCACCAACGCGCTTCGGCACGCCAAGCCCCAGCGGGTGTCGATCCAGCTCGCCTACCAGCCGGACTCCGTCGCACTCACGATCGCAGACGACGGCGTCGGCTTCGTCCCGCCCGCCGTGTTGCAAAGCCAGACCGGCCACCTCGGCATGCAGGGAATACGCAATCGCGTGAAGAAGCTCCACGGCCAGCTCACGCTCCGCAGCACGCCGGGACAGGGCACCACGGTGCACGTGGTCGTGCCCACGCCGGCGGCCAATCCCACCCTCCATCATGCAGAAGGAAACGACCTCGAATAAAATCCGCATTCTCCTTGCCGACGACCATATGGCGATCCGGATGGGGCTGATCACCGCGATCGGCGACGCGCCCGACATGGAAGTCGTCGCCGACGTCGAGGATGGGCAGGAAGCGATCGAAGCCTATCGGCGCCATCGGCCCGACGTGGTCGTGCTCGACCTGCGCATGCATGGTATGACCGGCGTGGATACTGTGCGCGCCCTGCGCCAGGAATTCGGCACCGCGCGGATTCTCATCTACAGCAACTACGCGCGCGGCGAGGAGGTTTATCAGGCGATCCGCGCGGGCGCGTCGGGCATCGTGGTGAAGGAGATGGCGCTCGAGCGGCTCCTCGACGCGATCCGCACCGTGCACCGCGGTGAGCAATACATTCCCGCCCAGATCGCCTCGCGGATCGGAGAGCGCTTGATCGCCCACCTGTCGCCGCGCGAAACGGAAGTGCTCCAGCTTCTCGCGAAGGGCCTCAGCAACAAGGAAATCGCCGCGCAGCTCGGGCTGGTCGTCGGCACGGTGAAAATCCATGTCGCCAATATCTTCTCCAAGCTCGGCGTCTCCGACCGCACGCAGGCGCTCGTCACCGCGGTGAAACGCGGGATCATCGATCTCGATTAGCCGGTTCCCGCGTCGCCCCGCGCGCGAGCGAGCGCGAGAACCCGTCCACTCGCTCGCGCGCGCGGGGCTCAATCGGACGCAAAAAAAGTGGCCCCGATTTCCCGGGGCCACTCGCATTCAGTTTGGATCAGAACCTGAACGTGTTCGTCAGGAATATCTGTTGTGACGGTCGTATGCGCCATGCGGCCGGTGTGCCGTCCGGTTGGACGGTGACGGGCAGCAGTTCGTTGCCGACGCCGACGTTCGCGATGTTCAACTGCGCGTGCCAGTCGACTTTGCCGTTGAGCAGCGTGCGGCGATATCCGACCCACACGTCGAAATCGATCTGCTCGTCATCGCGGTAGGGCGAATTGAGATCATACTCGATATACGTGGGCTGCTGGATCGGTTTGTAGGCGAGCGTCATGGCGGACTGATAACGCGCCGCGCCACCGACACTCCACCCTTTCAAGGCTCCTTCGGTGAAGTCGTAGTTCGTGACCAGGTTCACGTGCCAGAGGCGGTTCTCCGGGACCACGGTGCCTTGCTCGGCGATGCGCGCATTCAGATCGCCGTTCGCGTAGCCGTTCCAATTGTCACGCGCGTTGGCGGTGCCGCCGGGTCCCCAGATGCGAAGGTCGCCCATCGCCGTCTCGTTCAGGCGGCGGTCGAAATCCTGCAGGTATTCCGCTTGCGTCATGCTGCCGCCGGGGACCGGCGTGTTGCCGAGGTTGTCGCGATACGACTTGATGCGCGACGCGTTGAGCGTGAGGCGCCAGTTGTCGGTCACCTGCGCGTGCAGTTCATACTCGTGGCCCTCGGCGAGGAGGTCCTCCGTATAACGGAAGTTCGCCAGCGCCGTTTCCGTGAAATCGGTGCCATCCCACGCGAAGCTCCAGGCCGACGCCATCGTTTGCGGGAGCGGCGCGAGTTCCTGGAGCCACTGGTCCCAGGCATTGATGACGGCGACTTCGAGCGCCTCCGCCTGCTCGAGCGTCTGTCCGTTGAGCGGCTGGTAATCGAAGTTCCACTTGGTCGCCGGCTCGCCCGGCCCTGGCGCCGGCAGGTCGCTGACGATGCCGTTGCCATACCGCGTGCTGTTCGGCTGACCGCGCGTCTCGTAGTTGTTTTTGATCTGGTGGTAGGCCGACGCGTAGATGCCGACGTTGTTGCCGTAGTTCCAGAACTCCAGGCCGCTCGACGGGTTGTTTTTCACCGCCGACTCGAACTGGTTCACCTTGAACATGTATTTGCCGTCGCGCGTCGCCAGCACGATGCCCATGTCCTCGGTTTCGCCGGACGGCAGGGGCAGCTCCTGACCGAAGTAGTCGCGGTAGATCGTGCCGGTTTGGAAGTTCTCCGACTTGTTGTAGGTCGCGCTGATGCTGATCGGCAGCCGCTGCGCCCACTGGCCCACCCACGGCAGGCGGTCGAGGTGCGCCACGACACCCCAGCTCCGTGAATCTTCTTCCACGGGTCCGAGCTCCGATACGCGCGGGACCACCTGCGTGATATCGTCCCCGGACTCCTCGCGATTCCACTCCGTCAAAGTCTGGCCGACCTCGTCGTGACGCATGCCCGCGGTCGCGACGATCGAGTCGTTCCAGAACTTCCCCTGCCACACGAAGGCATAGGCCTTGTTGTAGCGGTCGTCCCAGCTCTGCGATTCGGTGAGCGCCGGGATGTTGACCGGGCTGGCATCCGTCAGCAGCGAGACCTCGCGCGTGATCCAACCGCGATAGTTGGCCGGATTCTCCGACTGCGTGGAGGCAACCGGACCGCCCGGCAAACCGGCGGTGACCTGATTGAACCAGGGATCCGCCGGATCCACGCCAGTCGCAATCCACGTGGAATCGAAGTAGCGCAGCGTCGCCGTGTCGCCGATCTGCGGCGCCGCGGACGGGCCGCGGATTCCGAGATCCTGCCCGAGCGCTTTGCCCTGCAGGTTGGGTCCGATATACGCCACCCGGCGCGGAACGAAGTCGGCCCAGAATCGGCCGTTGTTCGCTTTGATCTCCGCAAACTGCGGATGGTTGTAGTAATCGCCGGTGAACGTGCTCTTCACCCAGCTCTGCCCATAGCGGAACGAATCGTCCTTCGAGGTCATGCCGGTGAAGGTGTGCTGGCCGAGCAGACGCAGAATCCAGTTCGTGCCTTCGCCTTGATCGAAATCATGCGTGGCGAAAGCGGTGGCGCGGAGGCTTTCGCGGTCGGCCTGGGCACGGCCCTCGCTGTTGCCGACGTTCACGAAAGGGCGGCCCGCGCCGACATTGGGCGTGCCGTCGAGATACCAGCCGTTCTCCGGCGTGTTCGTGCCATCGACCCAGCGCGAATGCACATCGACATAGATGCCGCTGCTGACCGGGTTGAAGCCGCCATCCTTGTAGGTTTCTTCATGATACCCGATGTCGAAGCCGAGCTTGTCGTTGAAAAACGTCTGGCTGACCGAGGCATCGAAGGTGTGGAAATCATACCACTCCCGTTTGATGTCCCCATCCAGAAGGTGGTTGTAGAAATCGAAGATGCTGGTGTCCGTGATGAACTTGTTCTTGGCGAGCGAGGCGAACGGCAGATCCATTTCGAACGCATAATCGCGATAGCCCGGTATGCCGCGCGGGCCCGACGGCGCGAGCCCGGCGATGTTGCCATCGCGCTCGCCATTGGCGCCGAGACCCAGGTAAGCCACCGGATTGAGCGCCATGGCGGCCACCGGAGTCGACGAGTCACCGTTGAACTGGAACACCGAGCCGCCGAAATAACCGGCGAAACCGGCGCCCTGCCCTCCGAGCAGCGGCTGGAAGTTGGGATTCGGATTCGCGGGCGTGGCCGAGTCCTGACGCGTCGCATCGCCGCGGCCCGGAATCTGCCAGTTGTTATCGTTGAGCCAGGCGAGATTATACGTCGGCGTCCCGATGCTGAACCACGGAGTAATAAAATCCAGCGGCGGCATGTTGCGCGGCCGGTTGCTTTTCGACGAACCGAGCTCGCCGGAAAGTTTGAAGATCGTGCGCGCGTCCGCCTTCTTCAGAAAGCCGGGCTCGTAACGCAGCGCGAGAAACTGCCGGTTGGAATTCTCGAACGCCGGCTTCTGCTTGAACTTGCCCTCGTTCTGCATCAACGCGACGCGCACGGCGAACTCGTCGGGCAGCAATTCGCGGTTGATGTCGAGCGAACCGCGGACGCTGCCGTATTGATCGACGCGCACCGAAAGCTCGGCGAAATTGCGATAGCTCGCCTGCTTCGTGCGGGTGTTGATCACGCCGCCCGCGCTGCCCTGGCCGAAAAGAATGGCATTGGGCCCGCGCTGGATATCGACGGCTTCGATATTGTAACCGTCCCACGGAATGTTCGTGAGATAAAGATCCCGTGTGTTGTCGGCGCCCACCAGGCCGCGCACGCGGTTGCTGGATTGCGGGCTCAGGCTCGCATTCGTGTTCGGCGCGTTGCCACCGCCGGATCCCGAATAGTTGCCCATCACGCCGCCGACTTCGGTGCCCAGCGTGTATTGGAGCAGCGACCGCTGGTCGGTCGCGCCGATATCGCTCAAAAATTCCGTGTTGTAGACGGAAAGGGATGTGCCGAGATCGCGCAGATCGGTGTTCAGGCGATTACCTGCCAGCGTCGACGCCGTCGAATAACCGCTGCTCTGCTGCTCGGCCGACACCTCGAACGGCGACAACACCACGATCTCATCGTCCTCGATTGCGCGCGGGGACGTCGTGGATTGCGCCAACGCCGGCGAGGCCGAAAGGGCCGCCGCCAGCAACGCATTGAGAGGCTTTCTCATGCGCTTACATGTGCATTTTGACATAGGGTATGTGTTTGTAGTTTTACGTGCCTGTATAACGGAAATGCTTCTGCGCGGGTCCGGAGAGACCACGCGTAGCGGCCGGCAATTTGGGGGTTGGGGCCGCGGTCCAGCTGGCAGGCAAGCCCGCTCGCGGAACCTCGATCCGTTGGCCCAACAATACCCGCCACCGCTCAGAACGGTCTACGGGCGTTTTGCGGCATTTATATCACCGCATTTGCGGCGCCTTCGTCAGCGTTCGGACGCCCCTATGTCTCAGGACATATCTTGTCCTATTCCCAATGATACATTGCGCGATCGCTTTCGCACCAATCACTGGACCGCGCCCGTTGCCGCGCCCACGCCACGCTGCGCTTCCCCGGTTATGCCCCTTTCCCTCCTCCGCCCCGGTCTGGTCGTTCTCGCAGCCACGCTCGGCGCGCTCGCTTCGGCGGACGCCGCCATCGAGCGCACGCCTTTCAGTCCCGCCACCGAACGCGCGGGCGGCACCCTCTTTAAAGCGGTCCCGCCGGCGGCCAGCGGACTCACTGTCGACAACGCCTACGACGATCCGCAGATGTGGGCCGCCCGCTACCGCGCCTTCATGGGCGGCGGCATGGGCTCGGGCGTCGCCGCCGGCGATTTCGACGGCGACGGAAAGGTCGATCTTTATGTCAGCACGAAGACGAAACCCGGCCGGCTGTTCCGAAACCTCGGAAACTGGAAATTCGCCGACGTCACCGAAACCGCCGGACTCGCCGAAAAAAGCGCCCTGCTGGGCTGGCTGAAAGAAGTGACCGGCGAGAAGACCGTGATCTGGCGGCAGGGCGCCGTGTTCGCCGACGTCAATAACGACGGTCACCTCGATCTCTACGTCTGCTGCAACAACGCGCCCAACCTCCTCTATATAAATCAGGGCGACGGCACCTTCACCGAGGAGGCGGAAGCCCGCGGCCTCGACGTGAGCGACGGCAGCGTCATCGGCGCCTTCGCCGACTACGACCGCGACGGCTGGCTCGATGTTTTCATCCTCACCAACCAGGTTGACGGCACCGAACCCGGCGGACGCCCCGACCGCCTGTTCCGCAACCTCGGCGACGGCCGTTTCGTCGAAGTCACCGATCGCTCCGGTATCGCCGGCCCCACCTTCGGACACGCCGCCGTGTGGTTCGACTACGACGGAGATCGCTGGCTCGACCTCTATGTGGCCAACGATTTTTCCGGCCCCGATCGCCTGTATCGAAACAACAAGGACGGGACTTTCACCGACGTGGTCAACGCCGTCGCGCCCCACACACCCTACTCTTCCATGGGCGCCGACACGGGCGACATCAACAACGACGGCCTCATCGACCTGCTCGTCGCCGACATGGCGACCACCACGCGTGAAAAAGACCGCCGCGGGCTCGCCGCTTCGCGCAACGACGTCCTCGCCACGGCGTCCACCGAACAGACGGCGCCCCAATACATGCGAAACGCCCTCCTGCTCAACGCCGGCGGCGGCCTTTTCCGCGAAGCCGCGTGCTGGGCGGGGATCGACGCCACGGATTGGACCTGGTCAGTGCGTTTCGAGGACTTCGACAACGACGGCTGGACGGACCTTCACGTCACCAACGGCATGGTGCGCGAAGCCAACAACAGCGACCTGCTCGCCGAAATGATGCGCGCACTTTCGGACACGCAGCGCATCGCCGCGATCAAGAAATCGCCGCCCCTCGAGGAGGCTAATCTCGCCTATCGAAACCTCCAGGGCGGAGGCTTTGCTCCGGTCGCCGCGGAATGGGGGTTGGACGAAGTCGGTGTGAGCTTCGGCGCCGCGACCGCGGACCTGGACAACGACGGCGACCTCGACCTCATCTACCTCAATTATGACCGTGGCCTCAGCGTCTTCCGCAACGATATCGTAGATCGCAATCGCGTTCAGATTCGCCTGCGCGGCACGCGTTCGAACCGCCAGGGCGTCGGCGCCGTGGTGAAAGTTGAAACCGCCGCCGGACACCAAGCCCAGCTCATCACGGTCGCCCGGGGCTACACCTCCGGTAGCGAACTGGTCGCCCATTTCGGCCTCGGCGCAGAGGAAAAAATCCAGCGCGTTGTCGTCGAATGGCCGTCCGGCATCCAACAAACCTTTCCCGACCTCGACGCGAACTTCGCCTACACGATCACCGAGCCCGCGGAGCCCGGCGCGCCCGCGTCGACGCGTCCGCAAACCATCGCTAAATTTAAACCCGCCGCGGACAATCTCGGCCTCACGCTCGCCGACGAATCGCCCCTCGCTCTTCCGGAAAAAGAACAGGTCTTCATTCCCTTTCGCACGGATCGTCGCGGGCCCGGCGTCGCGGTCGGTGACGTCGACGGCGACGGCGATCACGATCTTTATCTCGGCGCCACCCCCGGCTCGCCTGCGCGCCTCCTGCGCTGGGAGGGCGGCAGGTATGCGGCCGAACTGCTCGCGGGCCTCGCCACCACGAAACTCGACGACGGCCCCCCGCTTATCTTCGACACCGACGGCAACGGCACGCGCGACCTCCTTGTCACCAAAGCGAGCGCCAACACCTCCGCCTGGCCCAACGCGTTTCAGCCCGTTCTTCATCTCAACGACGGCCGCGGCGGATTCACCCCCACGAACCACCTCCCGGAACTCGCCATCAACGTCGGCACCGCTGTCGCCGCGGACATCGACGGCGATGGCGATCTCGATCTTTTCCTCGGCGCCCGCTCGGTGCCAGGCCGCTATCCGGAAGTTCCCACCAGCGCATTGCTGCGAAACGAGGGCGGCCGTTTCGTGGACGTTTCCCGTGATTCGCCCGCGTTGCAGCAGGCTGGCCTCGTCACGAGCGCGCTTTTTAGCGACATCGATCGGGACGGAAGGCCCGATCTCATTCTCGCTTTGGAGTGGGACCACGTTCGCTGTTTCCGCAACACCGGCGACGGACGCTTCCTCGACATCACCGCCGCGGCCGGATTCGACTCCGGCGGCCGCGGTTGGTGGACCAGTCTCGCCAGCGCCGACCTGAATGGCGACGGCCGCCCGGACTTCGTCGCCGGAAATCTCGGCCTCAACACCACGTATCGCGCCTCGCCCCGGCGTCCCGCCACCCTCTTCCATGGCGACTTCGCGCAAAACGGAACGCGGCTGATCGTCGAGGCGGTTTACGACGGCGACACCCTTCACCCCCTCGGGTCTCGCACCGACCTCGGCAAACGGATGCCCTTCATGCTTCGTCGGTATCCAAAGAACAACGACTTCGCGCGTGCGACCCTGGCCGACATTTTTGGAGACAAAGTCCTTGCCGCCGCCGACGTTCGCCGGGCCGACAATTTTTCTTCCGGGGCGTTCCTCAGCCAGGCGGACGGCACTTATCGCTTCACGCCTTTCCCGCGCGTCGCTCAGATCGGCCCCCTGCAAGGCGTGGTGGCGACCGACCTGGATGGCGACGGTTTCGTCGATGTCTGTGCCGTGCAAAACACCGACACCGCCGTGCCGCGCTTTGGCGGCGGCCTGGGTATTTTTCTGAAAGGCCGGGGCGATGGTCACTTCGACGCGCTCGAGCCGGCGGAGTCCGGCATTGCCGTGCCGGGAAACGGGCGAGCACTCGTCGTCCTATCGCAGCCAGGCTCGGCGCGGCCGGATCTTTTTCTGACACGCCACGGCAGCACGAGTCTCGGGCTCGCCAATGCAACCGAAACCCACTGGCTTCGCGTCGAACTTCTCGGCGCTCCCGGCAACCCCGATGCCGTCGGCGCCCAGATTCAGATCGTCTATTCACAGCGCGCGGCCACTCATCACGACATCGCGCTCGGTGGCGGTTGGTGGAGCCAGTCCGCTCCCGGCGTCCATGCCGCCATACCGGACGGCGACAGTATTGTTGCTGCCATCGTGCGATGGCCCGACGGACACGTGTCGCGGCACGAATCCCCGCCTGAAACGGGCTCGTGGACCCTGCGCCGATGAAGCGACGGCTTCGCTCAACGACCGCGGCCGCCGCCGATCCGACACCCGCCACGCGCCGGTTCGGATGGCAAATCCTGCCTTGGATGTTGCTCCTGGCGCTTTCGCTCGCGGTCATCGTGCGGACGGATCTGGCGCAGCTGCGATGGGTATCCGAATTATCGATGCAAGGCAGCCCGCCGCCCGCGCTCGATCCCCGCTCGCCCACCGGATACGCGCTGGGGCAGCGACATTTCCTCGGATCGCAGGAACGCGGTGAATCCTATCGCTGGATTGCCGCCACGCAGGAACTCGCGGCTCGAGGCCCCTTCGCCGCCGTCACCTATACCAGCGATTCCATTCCCACCGGCCGCCCAATGCTGCTGCCCCGCCTTTACGCGGCTTGGATCGGTGCGGTCGCGTATGGGCTGCACCTGTTCTCGAACGAATCGTTCCCGGTCTCAGTCGAGCGCGCCGCGCTGTGGGAACCGCTGATTTCGCACGTCCTGGCCTTTGCTGCGGCCGTTGGCTTCATGGCTCGACGATACGGCTTGGTCAGCGCGGCTGTGGCCGGATTGTTCTTCGCTTTCTTTCCGCCTCTCGCCGGACAGTTCTTTCCTGGCGTGCTCACCGCGCGGACGTGGGCGCTGCTGTTCGCCGCCGCCGCCATCGCCGCAAACCTTCCCCGGCCCGGACGCGAAGCCGCTTCCTCGTTGCTGAACGCGCGCTCCGCCATCGCCGCCAGCGCCGCGCTATGGCTCGATCCAGCCCTCGGCTTTCCGGCCGTTTTGCTTTCCGCGGCCGCCGCCGCGATCGCGATCGCGCGACGTCAAACGCCCGTGCCCGGCCTTCGCTGGTCGTTGATCGGCGCTGCGCTCACGCTCGCGGGTTGGCTGCTCGATCGCGCGCCATGGGATCCCGCCGCCGGCGAACTCAGGTATGTTCATCCGCTCTATGCCGCGGCGTGGTTGGGGTTGGGACTCGCACTCGATGCCGCGCAACAGCTGCGAGCATCGACCGCTCGCAGCAAACGTCCGCTGGTCGAACTCGCCGCCGCCGCACCGCTCGTCGGCGCCCTGCTCTACGTGCAATTCTCCCACGCCTTCAAAGGCTGGCTTTATCCCAGTGTCTGGATCCGCCGCATCACCTCGAATGACGAATCGCTGCCATTCGAATCGGCCCTCGACTGGATCGCGGGTTCGTCGTTTGCCGAGATCCTGTTCCTCTCAACGCCCCTCCTCGCGGTCACCGTCATGTTTGCGGTGGCCACCCTTCGGCGCCGGCCCGACGCGCCGCCGACGTCGCTCTGGCCCGCGCTGGCACTCTGGTTGGGCGTGCTCGCATTCTCGTTCTTCCGCGTGCGGTGGGGCCTCGTCGCTTTCCTGGTCGCATTGCCTTTATTCTGGCATGTGACGGCGCGCGATTTTCTTCCTCGGCGCCGGATCATTGTCGCTGCCGCAGCCTCCTTTCTCTTCGCGCTCGTGGCCTGGAGTCTGGTCCTTTCTCCGCCGTTTCAGAACTCGGTCACGCGACGTGAACCGACTGCACGCGATCTGGACGCTTTGGTTTACCGCCACTTTGCCCACTGGCTGGCTACCCACACTCCAGCCCAAAGTATCGCTGCTTTGGCGCCACCGGAGTTGGCTGACTCTCTCGTCTTCCACGCCGGCGGACGCGTGCTCATGTCGACAGCGTGGGAGTCCTATCCGGGCCAGCTCGCTACGACTCGAATCTTGAGTTCGCTCGAGGCGACGGAAGCCGAAGCCGTCCTGCAAGGTCACGGTGTCACCCATGTGATCCTGCCCTCCTGGGATAAAGTTCTGCCCGTTTTCGTCCGCAAACCCGCCGGTGAAATCCGCGAGCCGCTTTTCGAGCGGCTGCAACGCTGGCTGCACCCTCCTTATCTGCGGCCCCTGCCCTACCGGCTACCCTCGCTCGCAACCCTTCGGACCGAAAACCTCGCCGTGTTCAAAGTCACGCCGGTCGAAGACGAGGCACTCTCGCTTGGCCGCCTCGCGGAATACTTCGTCGAGATGGAGCGACCCGAACCCGCCGCCCTCGCCGCACGCGTCCTGGCGGAATCGTTTCCCGACGACCCCAACGCCGCGATCGCGCGCGCCACGGTCTACGCGCAGGCTAAACAAACCGCCGAGCTCCACCGCGAACTCGACCGTCTCGCGGCCGATATCGCAGCGGACCGCACCCCCTTCCTTTGGGACCGTCGCGTGCAACGCGCCATCGTGCTCGCGCTCGGCCGGCGCAACGATCTTGTCCGCAGCGAGGTCGAAGCCTGCCTCGCCAGCGCGACGCGTGATGACGTTTACGAGCTGACGCCGCTCCAAGCCTACCGACTCGAAACCCTCGCCCGCCGTTCGGGCGCGACATTTTCCTCCCCCGAACTCGCCGAAATCCTTGTTGCCCTCGGCGCCGAACTCGCCGCCGCGCCTCAGCGCTGACCGCACGCCCGCCTCGTGCGGGCTTCAGTCGTTGGCGCCGTTCCACGTCACGCTCTCGCCCTCTTTCAACTCCAGATCTCGTGACGCGCCGCCGTAGCGCACTCTCGTGCGCCCGTCGACGACCGCCCGCACCGTCGTCTCGAGCAATCTCCCGTCCTGCCAGGAAAGATCGACTTCGAACCCACCGCGCGCGCGAAGCCCCTTGACTGCCCCGGTGGGCCAGGCCGCTGGCAGCGCGGGGAGTAGCTCGATTTCGAACGCCGGTTCCGCCCTGCCTTCGATCTCCAGCGGCACATGCGACTGCAGCAGCATCTCCGCGATCGCCGCCGTCCCGCCCAGATTCCCGTCGATCTGGAAAGGCGGATGGGCGTCGAAGAGATTCGGATACGTGCGCTCCGGGCCCAGCAACGCTCGTAGGATCCGATGCGTCCTCTCCGCGTCCTGCAGCCGTGCCCATAGATTCAAGCGCCACGCGATCGCCCAGCCGGTCGAAATATCTCCCCGGGTCTCGAGGCTGTTCTTGACCGCCGCCGCCAGCGCGGGCGTTCCCCGCAACGTGATCTGGTTGCTCGGGTAGAAGCCGTAAAGGTGAGACACGTGCCGGTGCTGCTGCTCGGGCGCGTTCGCGTCCCAATCCTCCAACCATTCCTGGAGCTGCCCCTGGGCGCCGATCTGATGCGGCGGCAGACGATCGCGAGCCCGTTGCAGGGCCGCGGCGAACTCTGCGTCGGTTTCGAGGATCCTTCCCGCCCGAATGCACGCGTCGAAAAGGTCGCGCAGGATGGCGTTGTCCATGGTCGGTCCTGCAGCAATGGATACGCCCGGCCGGTGCGCATTCTCCGGCGATGACGAAGGACTCGTCACCAGCCAGCCGTGCCGAGGGTCTTCGACGAGCGTTTCCAGAAAAAATTTCGCCGCACCCTTCATCAGCGGATACGCCTGCGCGAGATAGTCGCGATCGCGCGAATAAAGATAGTGCTCCCACAGCTGCACCGAAAGCCACGCCCCGCCCGTCGGCCACATCCCCCAGAAGGCGCCGTCGATCGGACCGGCGGCCCGCCAGAGGTCGGTGTTGTGATGCGTCACCCATCCGCCCGCGCCGTAGTGCTCCCGCGCGAGCCGCGCGCCGGTTTCCGACAAATCCTTCACGAGTGTGAGGAGCGGCAGGGCGCACTCGCTCAGGTTTGTGCTTTCGGCCGGCCAGTAATTCATCTGCGTGTTGATATTGATCGTGTATTTGCTTTCCCACGGCGGCCGCAGGCTGTCGTTCCAGATTCCCTGCAGATTGGCCGGCTGGGTGCCCGGCCGCGACGAACTGAGCAACAGGTAGCGGCCATATTGAAAATAGAGCGCCGCGAGCGATGGATCGTCGTTCGTAGGGGAACGTTGCACCCGCTCGTCCGTCGGCAGCTGCTCCGCCTCCGCGTTTGTGCCCAGGTCCAGCGTCACCCGGCGAAACAGCGCCTGGTGCGCCGCGATGTGGCGCTCGCGGAGTTCCTCGAACGTTTTTCCCTCAAGCGCTTCGAGCGCCCGTGCGTTCAACAGCTCCGGATTGCCCGAGGCGTCGTTGTAGCGGACGTAACTCGTGGCGGCGACGATTGCGATCGTGACCTCCGAAGCGCCCTGAATGTGGAGCTGTTGGGCACCGGCCTCCACGCGCCCGCCCGTGGTGGAAACGCGCAGCTGCGCCTCGAACTTCAGCGCGCCATCGATTCCGCGCGCGTCGCCGTTTACGCCCGAAAGCACCAGCGCATTTCCCTCCGCCCGGACGTGCGCTCGCTGCGGCGAATTGAACCCGAGCGTGAGCGAGAGTCCCACCTGGCGTGTCGGATGGATGACATCCTTGGCCGACAGCCGCACGAGAATCGCCTGGTCCACGGGGCTCGCGAAAACCTCCCGCACGTGCCGCACCGAACCGATGCGAAACTCAGTCCGGGCCACCGCCGCATCGAGGTCGAGCTCACGACGATATTCCTGCGCGTAGTCGCCACCCGCCATCGTGATGAGCACGTCACCAATTGTCTGATACGGCATCTGCTGCAGCGGTTGGGACATGAAACTCTCGTCCACGAGCTTTTGGGCCGCGGCATATTCGCCCTCCCCGAGCAGCCGCCGAATCTCCGGCAGCGCCGCGCGCGCAGCGGAGTTGGCAGGATTATAGGGCCCGCCCGCCCACAACGTATCCTCGTTGAGCTGGAGCCGCTCCTGCTCGATGCCGCCAAAAACCATCGCGCCCAGCCGGCCGTTGCCCAGAGGCAAGGCCTCGATCCACTGCGCCGCCGGCCGCTGATACCAGAGCTTCAACGATGCCGGTTCTTTTTGTTCTGCCGGAACATCGGCGGACCCGGCAAACATCGAAACCGCCACCACCGTCAAAACCATAAGCACCTGCGCAACCAACCGAGGCCTTGGGGTAAACATTGGATCAACCAACACGGAGCCTTCGCCGGATTCAACGCAGCAGGCGGAATACTGCACCCTATGCCAAAAGGCCTACCGAGGGCTGATCCGCTTGCGGATTCATTCACCGCGAATCGTTCATCCGCGATTGAACATCGAAGCTCGCAGTCTTGTGCCGCAAATGCGCTTCGCTGATCCCGAGAAACCAAGAACGCACCTGATTCCGCGGCAAACACATCGTTTTCAAATTCCGGTTTTCGCTCATGAGAACCCCTCAAACGCGGCAAACTTGCTAGCAGCCTGTCGGGCTTCGATTGAGCGAAAAGGATGAGTTGCTGGCGCGTCTTGATAGCGAGGGTCACGAACGTCCATCCGCGCGCAGTCTGGCCCGGCGTTGCAGGAACGGTGCGTCCGCCGGGCGGTAGGACGGATCGTCGCGTTGCTCGAGATCGGCCACCGTGCGGCCGTTGCGGTTACGTCTCACCGGAGCGAGCAGCTGGCGGGCGGTGGCTGGCCGTCGGCGTCGAGTTCGATGCCCGCTACGGCCGCTTGCGCGTTGAGGCGCGAAGGCGCGCTTCCATGTCGGCGCGCGCTTGGGCGAGCTTCGCGCGTCCGTAGCTGACGACCGCGTGTTTGCTCTCGTTGGCCAGGATCTTCGTGCCGTCGATCGCCACGGTGATGTCGCCGACTTTGAGCACGCCGCAACGCGAGGCCAGCTCGAGCACCTGCGCAAAGCCGTGCGCCACCAGTTCGCGGTTGTGCCGGCGAAACACTGTTTCAACGGCATCGTTGCCGCTCAGGCGGAGGTGCCGGCGGGCCGAAACGAGCGACGGTGCCTGGTGTCGAGCACGAGATTGTAGAGAGCGACGCTGGCGGGCAGCAGATTCGAAAGGAGTCCCACGGAGTCGTTTTTGCCCCAGATGAAGTAGGCCAGCAGGCAGGCGCTGCCGGCGAGGCTCATATACCAGAAAGGACGCGGCAGCGTGGGTTTGCCGGAGCGAGTGGAGCCGACGAGTTGGACCACCCAGCGTCCGCCGAAGAGCAGGACCCCGCAGTAGCCGACGATCTTCCACGGCGTCACCACCCACTGGTCAAAGGTGAACAGGACTTCGTGCATGGGAAACGACGGGAGGGGCAACGATGATGTGACGGCGCAGCAGCCAGCCGACGCCGACCAGGTCGTGAATGCCGACGAGGCCGCGCCGCCAGTTCGTGTATTTTGACGTCCCCGCGGTGCGGGGGCGATGGTTGACGGGGACTTCCTCGAGAGAGAGACCGGCTCGGCGAAAGAACGCCGGCAGGTAGCGGTGCAGGCCGTTGAACGGCGGGAGCACGGCGACGGCCTCGCGGTGGAAGAGTTTCAGGGAACAGCCCGTGTCGCGCACGCCGTCGCGCAGGAAGAGGCGGCGAACGGCATTGGCGAAACGGGAGGCGACGATCCTCTTCCAGGTGTCGCGGCGATTCTTCCGAAAACCGCAGATCACGTCGGCGGAACCGTCTCTCCAGGCCGCGAGCAGCGTGGCAATGTCGGCCGGGTCGTTTTGTCCGTCGCCGTCCATGACGACGCAGAACTCGCCCTGCGCGTGATACAGGCCGGTGAGGATGGCGGCGCTCTGGCCCTGGTTGATTCGATGGGAAAGACCGACCACGCCGCGGGCGGCCCTGATGCGTTCCCACGTCGCGTCGGAACTGCCGTCGTCGATGGCGATGATTTCGGCCTCCGGCTGAACGGAACGGATTTCGGCGAGCACGTCCTCGACATTGGATTCCTCGTTGTAGAACGGGATGATGACCGAAACGAGCGGACGGTGGGAGTTTTGCCGGTCGCGGAGGTAGGCGGCCCGGTCGAGACAGCGGACTTGGCCGGGCACGTAGGCGACCGGAATCGGCACGGGAGCGACAGCGTCCGGAAGCGATTCGCGACCCGCGGCGATTCGCGTCGTCAGCAACCACGTAAGGTGGGCAACCACCCATACCATGAGCCCCGAGGCGATCACGTCGCTGAGGAAGTGTGCTCCCTGCATGATGCGAACGACGCCGATGCCCAGTCCCGCCAGGGCGCCAACCCAAAGCGCAGCAATGGCCATGCGACGATGGCGGCGTCGCAGGAAGAAATAGGGCGCGGCGAGAAAAAAACCCATCGAGGCATGGCCGGAGGGAAACGAGGTGCCGCGATCGCCCGCACCCGCCTGGACCGGAGGCAGGTAAGCCGCGGGTCCACCGAACTCGACGATCTCGCGCGGACGCGGTCGATGGAAGTTTTCCTTGAACACGCTGTTCACCAAAACTCCCGGCCCGAGGACCATCGTGCCGAACAGGAACCAGCCGATGCGACGGTAGCGGCGGAGGGGCACCCACGCCGTGGCGACGAGCGCAACGAACAATCCCGTGATGGCCAACGTGAGCGCGGGCAACGGGCCCCAGTGATAAACCAGTTGCACCCAGAAACTGGCGTCCAAAGGCCATCCTGTGACTGGGTCGAAGAACCGCCGCGAAACGGCGATCTCCCAATGCGGAAACAAGCGGAGGAGCAAAACGCCCAGCAACCCGGTCGCGAGTCCGACATCGATCCACCGCGGGAGGCGATCAGTCGACATTTGATGCAGGAGAGAAGTGGCGGCCGAGGTGGAGTTCGTAGCGGCGTTCGCGTCCACTCCCCAAGGGGATGCGCACGGTCTGCAACGGCTCGACCGCGGCAAAGGCCGCGCGGAGTTCGGTCGGGAGCGAGGGATGGCGTTCGTCGACCTGATGCACGATCAAGGCGTTCTCCCCCGCGCGGTCCTCCAGGCCGCCCCAGACTTCGTATTGCGATTCGATCTGACTGGGAACGCTGGGCCAACGCATCACCCGGGGCTGACCGGCCAGGTGAAAAGCCAACTGGCTGGTCACGTAGCGATGCCCCGCGGTCAAAACGAACACGGGCTGCGCCGAACGCTCTCGCAGAAGGCGCAGGGTTGAATCGACCTCCCCGGCGAGGGATTCCCAGCCGCGCAGTCGCGCCGTGAGGTCAACCTTGGTGCCTTCGAGGCCCAGGGAACGGACGGTGAGCGGATAAGCGCAGGCGATCACCGTCAGCGTGGCCGAGACGCCCACGCCGGCCTTGAGCCAGCGGCCGACCCGGAGCCGGCATTGTCCGCGGGCTCCGGGGATCGACCCATGCACGGCCAGCAGGATGAGCGGCGGCAGATAAACCAGCGGCCAGTTGAGGTTGACGCGCTGGCGCAGCGCCATGCCGGTCATCACGAGGAGGGCGGGCACGCTGAACCAAAACAGGAGGCGCTCCGCTTCGTTGCGTTCGCCGCGAAGCATCCGCCGCACCGCCGCCGCGGCGGCGAAAACCGCGATGATGCCGATCACGAAACCGGTGAGCGCAACTTCACCGACGACGAAGGCGGAGGTCCGAACCAGCGCATCGAACCAGGAAAACGGCGCACCTTCGAAATGGTGCGCGGTGTGATGAAACATGATCCATCCATGACGGGCGTTCCAAACCAGCAACGGGACCAGGGCGCCGGCGCCGAGGGTGATGATGATCCAGAAACCCGGTTGCCGCAGCCGGTGGCGATGCTCCGGGCTGGTCGCCAGATGGAGCGCGGCCAGCAGGGGAAACACGGCCATCATTTGTTTGGTGAGGAGTCCGGCGCCCAGGCAGACGGCGAGTGCGATGCCCCATCTCCAGCCAGACGATGTTTCCCCCGCGCCGAGCCAGCGCGAAAAGCACCACAAGCCGGCGCTCCAGCAGAACAGGAGCGGCGCATCGATCGTGAAAATGAGGTTTTGGGCGATCGCCGCCGGAGCGAGCGCCAGCGCGGCCACAAACCATGCGCCCGTGCGCGGGTCGAACAGGTCCCGCGCGAGCCGGTAGCCGAAGAACAGGGATGCGGAGGTGAACACCACGGCGAGCGTGCGAATCGCTTCGGGCTGGTGTCCGCTGACCGCCGTCGCGGCGGCGATCAGCCAGGCAACCATGGGCGGTTTGCTGAAATAGCCCCAGTCGAGTTGGCGGCTCCAATCCCAGTAATAGGCCTCGTCGCCCACCAGGCCCAAGGGCACCCACCACAGGTAGGCGAGGCGGAAGACGGTGACGAGTATCAGGGAGGCAAATACGAGCCGATCGAGGCGGACGGCCGAGGGCGTTTCCGGCGCGGGGACGGAGAAGGCATTCACGGATGGCGCGCTCGCGACACCCCCCGCGCGAGCGCCTGCGGCCATGCCAGCTCGGTCAGGCGTTACGAGCCATCGGTGAGACATGGCGCCAGCCTACGAAAGCGCGCGTCAACGGATCGTGAGGCGAACGTTAAGGAAACGCCAAATCGTGCATCGAACCCCGGAGCGCGGGCCTTCGCGTATCGACTTTCGTTAAACGAGCCGTTTGAGATGTCTCCGGGTTCCGACCAGCATGTTCGGCCACCGCGCGGACGACGACGCTGTTCGCCGACCTGCGCTTCTCAGGATGATCGACGCTCCCAACACACCCGTTCTCCTCGTCGAGGACAATTTCGACCTGGCCAGCAATATTCAGGACTACCTCGAGCAACGGGGGTGGAGCGTCGACTATGTGCCCAACGGAGCCCTCGCCCTGCATCGCGTGAAAGAGCAGACGCACGCGGCGGTGATTCTGGATCTTCGCCTCCCGGTGATCGACGGTCTGGAGGTTTGCCGTCGTTTGCGGGACAGCATTGCGCCCCGGATTCCCGTGCTGATGTTGACCGCCGCAGACTTGCTCGACGACCGGTTGACGGGCTTCGCGGCCGGTGCGGACGACTACATGGTCAAGCCGTTTGCGTTGGCGGAATTGTTCGCGCGATTGCGAGCGCTCGTGCGGCGCAGTTCGGCGCTGTCTCCCTCCTCGGCGTTCCGGCTGCACGACCTCGAATTGAATCCCTCGACTCGGGAGGTCCGCCGGGGCGAGCGGCGGCTCGTCCTCACCCGCATGGGCTACGCCATCCTCGAATACTTGTTGGCGCGATCCCCGGCGGTCGTGCTCCGCCAGGAATTGGAACGTCATCTCTGGGCGGATGAGCCGCCCGGCAGCGACGCGCTGCGCACGCATATCGCGACCCTGCGTGCTGAAGTGGATCGAGCGGAGCGCACCGCGCTGCTGCATACCCACCGCGGAGTGGGTTATCAAATGGCCGTGATCGAGCCCGCGCGCCGACATGATTGAATCGAAAAAACGGCCGCCGGGCCGCCTGGCCTGCCGGATTCGCTGGTTGCTCGTCAGCCTGGCTGTTTTGCAGGCCGTGGTGTTCGCGTGGGTGGGATGGCTGCTGTTGCTCACCGTCGAAGAGCGCGTCCAGAACCAGTATTATGCGCACCTCCTCGAACACGCGGCTCAGGCCGGGCCGACCGCACCGCTGCCGCCCGGTGTGATCCGCTACACGTCCAGCGAAGCAATCAGCGCAGCGCTGGGGCTGGCGGCTCCGCCCACGAAACGCGGTCTGTATTCAGCCTTTGGCGACAGCGCGCAGCATCGGACCGAAGTGATGCACGGATTCCTCGACTACGTCTACCGGGCCGAGTGGTCGGGCTGGGATGAGGAATATGTGATCTGGGTCGACGCGCCGGGGCCGGGGCAAGCGGTGACCTGGCTCGTCAGTCCGGCAGACGAATATACCGACGTGATTGGCGGCTCACTTCAAGTCGCGCTCCTGATTGTGGCGCTCGTCGTCACGGTGGTGGCGCTTTCCGTGGGTTCGCTGATCGCCCAGTGGGCGTTGAAGCCGATCGTCGCTCTCGCCGAGCGGGTGCAGAAACGGAATCCGGAGATCAAGGCCGACGCGCTTTCCCCGGGACGGGCGGCGCGCGTAGATCACGACGAAGTGGGTTTTCTCGAGGACGCGTTGGAAGCCTACGAAGTGCGCCTGCGGGAGTCGCTCGCCCGGGAACGCGACTTCCTGGCGGACTGCAGTCACGAACTGCGCACGCCTGTTGCCACGTTGAAAGGAGCGGTCGCGTTGCTGCAGACCAGCACGGATGACTCGGCGCGAGGACGTTATTTCGGGCGAATCGAACGTGCCGTGCATCGCATGGAACGTTTGATCGAAATCTTTTTGATGGTCGCCCGGGAAGGCCGTCACCGGACGCCGACGCAGACGGTCGACGTGGCCGGAGTCGTCGAAGAGGTGGTGGACGAAATTCGCGCGCTGTATCCCACGCACCCGTTGCGGATTCAAGTGTTCGCCAACCGCACCGTGACGGTCGTCTGCCACCGCGAAGTGCTGGCCGTGTTGTGCCACAACCTCATTGGCAACGCCTTCACCCATCTCCCGGGTGGCGAGCTGTGCGTGCGCGTGGATTCGATTGATGGTGAGGGGCGCCTGCGGGTCGAGGACAACGGTCCCGGTCTGCCCGAGTTCGGGGATATCGCCGTGGCGCCGGCGCCGGGGCATGGGCACGGCTTGACGCTCGTTGAACGGCTTTGCCGCACCCATGGCTGGCGGCTGAACAAAGTGCCACGAGACCAGGGAGGCACGTGCATCGAAGTGAGCTTCCCCCGAGCTGACAAACGAGTCACTCAGCAAACGTCCTGAACCGGGACGAAGTTTTCGATCAGGTTCAACAATTGCCGTCCTCGTGGCTCAGGACGAGCTTCGCCATTCTCGGCACAGCCGCCACAACACCAATTCCGCTCCAAAACGACCTGCCCCCGAACACGATTTCCGCCCATGAAAACCCACCCGAAACGACCGTTTTTGCGAGCGCCGCTTGCAACAACCAGCCCTCATATGGAACTAAAACGTTACATTTTAGCCGTTTATCTATGGTGCTCAGGAAGGGACTCGAACCCTTACGCCTTTCGGCACACGCCCCTCAAACGTGTGTGTCTACCAATTCCACCACCTGAGCATTTCCAGAGAGGAACGCGCACTAAGAGAGATCGTTTGGGGCTTGTCCAGCCCCGAAATAGCATCGTGCCGAACTCGCGTTTCGACGCGATTTTCAAGGGCCTCGCAGCACCGTCGGCCCGCTCGGTTGCACGACTCCCGCGCCCCTCGGCTCACGCGTGATCATGATTTCCGCCGGGGGCGCCCCGTCCGGCATCCGATATTCCACGCTGCCCGCACCGCCGTAAAACGCCGGCGGGATCTCGCCCACGGATCGATACTCGGCCGCATCCACCGCTCTCACCCAAAGCTGCAACGATTCCTCCCTCCCCACACCCGGCACGTTGTAGAGATTCAAGTAGCCGCGCTGCTCCCGTTCGTCGAAGACCGCCCACGCATAAGGCGCCGGCCGCGCACTCGCCCCGGACGCCCCCGGCGGCTCGACCCCGGGGCCGATCGGCCCGTCCGATGCGACCACCACGCCCGGCTCCGTCAAGATTCCCCGCGCCACCTCCACGAGCCCTTTGCGGTTTCCCATCGCGTAGCTTTCCGCGTCCACCAGTTCCATCGCGGCGAGTCGCCCGACCGTGCGGTCGAATGCCAGCCGCTCGCCCCAGTGCTGCACGATCGTGTCGTATTCCGCGCGCAACGCCTCCGACGCCCGCTGCAATCTCGCATAATCCGCGCGCACCTTCGCCAGCTCGCGCGACACGTCCGCTCCATCCGCCATCGGTTTCGGCGCCGCCGACGCTGCCGGCAAAGTCGATGAACCGGCCTCGGGGATAATCTCTCTTCGCTCCCGCAGCGCTCCTGGCTCCGACGCAAAAGGTTCAACTGATTCCTCCCATTGCGTCGCCGCCGGATTTCCCGCGTCACCGCGCGTCCACGTGTCGGGGCGCCCTCCGTTCACCGGTCGATCGAAGTCGACGAGGTTCAACGCCAACAACGCCGCCGCCGCCAGCGGCCAGAAAGTATTCGACCACGAGATTGTATTCCTTCGCGTCGCTTCGCGGACGCCCGACGGCAACGCGTCCTCCGTCGCTGCGAGAATAGCGCTCAACGCCAGGTTTTGATCGGCGGCGCTCATCGGCTCCGCCGGCGCCGAGTCGCAAGCGAACCGCCCCAGCGCATCCGCGCAGGATTTCAACGCCACCCGCGCCGCCGGATCGCGCGCCAGCCGCGCCTCGAACCGGGTCCGGTCGCCGGCATCCATCTCGCCGAGGAGATAACGAAGGATTTCGGCTTCGAAGGAATCAGTCATGGCCGGAAAAGCTCTGCCGCAGCTGCGCCCATGGATGTTTCAAGTTTCGGCACAGCGAGGTCCGCGCCGCTTGCAGCAGCAACGTCACCTGCGCGCCCACGACATCACCGAAAAACGGCACCTCGACCGCCTGTCGGCTCAGGACTGCGAGCGACTCGCCGCAATCCGCCACGGCCGCTCGCGCCGCCGGAAACCGCGCGATCTTCTCTTCGAAGGCCACGCGTTGCCGCTCGTCCATTTCGCCGAGCATGTAACGCAGCGCCTGGGTCTCGTAGTCGCTAATCATGTCGGGTGGCGAGTTGCCGCAGTTTTTGCAATCCGCGGCGCAGGTGATTTTTGACATTGCCGATCGGCGTTCCCATCGCCGACGCGATTTGCGCCTGCGTGCAGCCGCCGAAAAACGCGAGCTTCAGCGCCTGCCGCTGCGCCGCGGACAACTCCCCCAAGTGACGCGCCAGGATCTCTTCGCGGTCCACCCAGTCATACGTCGGCGCGATCGCGTCGACCGGCTCTCGTTGAAACGCCTCGTGCAGCTGTCGACGCCGTGCGCCCTGGCGCACCCGGTCGATGGCCGCGTGCCGTGCGATGAACACGAGCCACGACACCACTTCGCCCCGCTCGGCTTTGTAGCCCGCTGCCTGCCGCCACGCCTTGATGAACGTGTCCTGCACCGCTTCGCGCGCATCCTCGGGATCCTCGAGAATTCGCCGCACCATGCCATGCACCTGCGCGCTGAACTCCAGATAAAGCAACTGCAGCGCCTCCGCATCGCCCGTCGCGATCCGGGCCACCAGCTCCCGATGGCGGGCGAGCGCGTCGGCATCGAATGCAGCCGCCGCTCCGCTCGGCTTGCGTGCTTGGACCACGGGATTCAACTGCGGCTCGTCTTCACGTCCGACTCGAACAAGGGGCCGACCCACGAGTTCGCGTCAGAAAGCCCACTTGAATCCACCCGATAACACATGGGCCTGGCGGCCGAAACTCGGGTCGAGGTCCGTGTAGTGATAAGTCAACGACACGGCTGCCCGCTCGGTCACCGGATACTCCACCCCCAACGCCCCGCCGAGCGTAAATCCGTCCTCGCTGCGTCGCTGCGGCTGCACCAGCGAGACCGTCGGGTCCGACGACGAATACGTCGCGAGTCCGCGGCTCGAAACCCAGTTCACCTCGGGCGCGAAGTGAATCTTCACGCGTCCCGCTCTCAGCGTGAACTCCGGTGCCACGGTCACGAGATGCACCTCGTCCTCGTAATGCCCCCACACCACCACCGGCGTGGTGACCGGCTGTCCCTGGCCGGGCGGCGATCCGAACTGCGCCACCGACTCGATGTCCCCAATCGCATGATACGTCACGCGGAGCCCGAGCAGATTACCCGACGAATAGCCGGCTGACACAAACGGCGCTGTGCGGGCTTTGCCGCCGCGCACCTGCAACGGCTCCGGCGAACGTTCGAATCGCGCGTGGTGCAAGCTGAAGTAGCTCGCTCCCACCTCGGCATAAAATCCCGCATCGGCCGCGCACGCGGACCACGCCGCGCCGGCGAAAAGGAAAAGGTTCAGGCGTCTGATGATGTTCTTCATGGTGAACACCCTCAATACGCCGCCGCCGCGCCCGCGGAGTCACCGCGGCGCAAAATCGCGGATTTTTATCGATGGCTTCCGCGATCCCTCCCGTCACCCGCGCTGCCGGTCCGCCAACCCGTGCGCCAGCCGCGCCGCCAGAAACGGCCCTTCGAAAATCATCCCCGTGTAGATCTGCACCAGCGCCGCGCCGGCATCCATCTTCTCGCTCGCGCTGGCGACATCTTCGATCCCGCCCACCCCCACGATCGGCAGCCGGCCGCTCGTCGCGCGCGCGATGTAGTTCACGATCTCGCGCGACTTCACCCGCAACGGCCGCCCGCTCAAGCCGCCCGCCTGGTTCATCTGCGCAAACGGCCCCGGTCGCGCGAGCGTCGTGTTCGTGGCAATGATCCCATCGAGTCCGAACTCGAAAATCGTCGCGAGCACCGCGTCGATCTGCGGAAAAGTCAGATCCGGGGCGATCTTCAGCAACACCGGCACCCGCGTCGCCCGCGCGCCATTCGCCGCCGCGATCGCACCGAGGAGTTCGCGCAGCCGGCTCTCGTCCTGCAGCTGCCGCAGATTCGGCGTATTCGGACTGCTCACGTTGAGCACGAGATAATCCGCGTGATCCGCCAGCTTCGCGAAACTCGCCAGATAATCCTCCGTCGCCCGATCGATCTCCGTCACCTTCGACTTCCCGAGGTTCACACCCAGCGGTATCCGCCGCCGTCCACGCCCCGGCTGGCGCGCGAGCCTCGCCGCCACCGCGTCCGCCCCTTCGTTGTTGAACCCCATCCGGTTTATCACCGCTCGATGCTCCGGGAAACGAAACACCCGCGGCCGATCGTTCCCCGGCTGCGCGAGCGCCGTGATCGTTCCGATCTCCACATGCCCGAAACCCATCGCCGCCGCCGCCGGCCACGCCGAGCCGTTCTTGTCGAAACCCGCCGCCAGCCCCACCGCATTCGGAAATTTCAGCCCAAACGCCTCCACCGGCCGCGAACACGCCTCCGGCAGCCGGTGCGCCCACTCCAGCAGCCGACAAACCGGCGGCATTTTCGCGAGGAGCGCCATCGCATCCACCGCCAGCTCATGCGCATGCTCCGGATCCATCCGGAACAACATGCGTCGCGCGACCGCGTGATAGAGACTTCCCATGACGCGCGACACTGAAAACCACCCTTCAAAATGCAAGGCGGCGAAGTCCCAAAACCGCGTTCCCCGAGGGATTTCCCGCACGATTTTCGCGTCTTTTTTCCAACGCAAAAGCCGCGCCTTTTGTGCTTGTTTTTTAAACCTCCCCTCGCACGCTGCGCCGAAAATCAGTCCCTCTCCCTTTTCACTCTCATGCCCAAAGCAACTTCAACCCTCGACTGGTGCGTCGTCCGCCTGGGCGAGGATCACAACTGGTGGGTCGCCGAAACAAGCGACCCCGTCCGCTGGGACGTCGATGGCCTCAGCATCATCGACCCGCGCCAGTTGGCCCACCTGACTGACCTCGTCGATCCCCTCCGCGACTACAGCTTCGACCAGGATATGATGGAGCGCGCCTTCATCCTCTTCCGCATCGAGAAGGACCTCGGCAACGGCAAGGTCCGCCTCAAGCGCACCAAGGAATCCCTGTTCGAGTCCGACGAAAAACTCTTCGCCCTGCCCGACATCCTCGACGAGGAAAACGGCCCCTACGCCGACCTGCTCGATCATCTCACCCGCTGCCGCGTGAAGATGCTCAACGACCTCTTCGAATTCGAGTCCAAGCTCACCGTCGACGAAGTCGAAGACGAGCTCCGCGAGGACCAAAACAGCCACTTCATCGAAGGCAAAGCCCTCCACTCCTTCGAAGAACTCACCTCGATCCTCGACTTCATGCCCGCCGGCTATGAGTCCGACGACGAGACCCCCGCCAAAAGCCTCGACGACGAAGCGGACGATGCCGACCTGCCCGAGCTCGACGCCGAGGAGGAAGAGAAGCTCAAGAACGACGAGTCCCTCAAGTGGGACGAAGACGAGGAAGAGGACGACGACGACGAGGAAAAGAAAGACTCGGACGACGACGAAGACGACGACGAGGAAGAGTCCGACGACGAAGACGAAAAGCCCCGCAAGAAATCCCGCGGCAAACGTTAACGTTCTCGTCCGTTTCCAGATCCATCGCGGCGGTCCACGACCGCCGCTTTTTTTTTGCTCGTCTGCGCCGAGCCGCGCCGCCTCCCCCGCTCGCCTCACAAACCCCGCCATTGCCTTCACCCCACCCTGTCCCCTATCTCGCCCGCATGCATTCCCGCCGCGCGCCGCTCTCCTGCCTCGCCGCCGCCCTCCTCCTATTCTCTGCCGCCTGCGTCACCACCGATCCGAGCGGCACGACGGCGAATCCCGCCATCCCCGCCGCCACCTCGAACGCTCAACTCCGTCCCGGCGACAGCCTCACCATCTCGCTCCAAGGCGTCCCCGACCCATCCATCAACGCCGTGCAAATCGACGACGCCGGCGCGATCACCCTCCCTTTCATCGGCACTGTCAGCGCGTCCGGCCTCAACTCCGGCGAACTCGCCCAGCGCATCCGCGAAACCTATCTCGCCCGCAAAATCTACAACCACGTCGACGTCTCCGTCAGCGTCACCGAACGCTACGTCTACGTCGGCGGCGAAGTCATGCGCCCCGGTCGGATCGTCTGGACTCCCGACCTCACCGTCGCCAAAGCGATCCAGGCCGCCGGCGGTTTTTCCCTCTACGCTCGCGAAAACCGCGTGAGCCTCGTCCGCGATCAACAAACCTATCCGGTCGACGTGAAAGTCGCCCAGCGCAACCCATCGCACGACCCCCGCCTCGTCCCCGGCGACTCGATCCAGGTCCCCCGCTCGCCGTTCTAGACCTGCAGCCGCTTCGCCCAAGCAAATCTCTCGCCCCCTTCTTTGTCATTCTGAGCGAAGCGAAGAATCCAGGTGTGCGCCCGCACGCAATCGCCGCTCTCGGAATCGATGCAGCCTCCGGCTAGACATCACTTCGCTCGGAATGCCACACGCGGCTTGAGCGGTGGGCGCTTACAGGGTCGCGCCCTCAGCCGAGCTCGGCCGCCATCTCCTTCGCGAAATACGTCAGAATCATATCCGCGCCGGCGCGTTTGATCGCCAGCAAGGATTCGTGGCGCGTCTTCGCCAAATCGAGCCAGCCCATCTTCGCCGCCGCGTGCAGCTGCGCGTATTCTCCAGAAACCTGATACGCCGCCACCGGTTTCTCCGTCGCATTCCGCACGTCGCGGATGATGTCGAGATACGGACCGGCCGGTTTCACCATCACGATGTCCGCGCCCTCGGCTTCATCGAGCGCCAGCTCCGTCATCGCCGTCCGCCGGTTCGCCGGATCGAGCTGATACGTCGCCTTGCTCAACAAATGCGTGCCCGCCGCCTGCGCACTCCCCACCGCATCGCGAAACGGCCCGTAATACGCCGACGCAAATTTCACCGAATACGCCATGATTCCCGTCCCGGTGAAACCCGCCCCATCGAGCGCCCGCCGGATCGCGCCCACACGCCCGTCCATCATGTCGCTCGGCGCCACGAGGTCCACGCCCGCGCGCGCATGCAGCACCGCCATCTTCGCGAGAATCTCCACCGTGCGATCGTTCTCCACGTCATCCCGCGCCGCATTCAACACCCCGTCGTGCCCGTGCGTCGTATAGGGATCCAGCGCGATATCCGTCATCACCGCGATCTGCGGCACCGCCTTCTTCACCGCCCGCACCGCGCGCAGCACCAGCGCGTCTTC
>JAEZAD010000341.1 GCA_023430565.1 Verrucomicrobiota bacterium | reverse complement strand
CGGCGGAGCGAAATTCGGTCGTGCGAAAGCTGCAGATTGTGAAGTTGCGCGGCCAGGCTTCGGTGCCCGGGCTGCACACGATCCGCATCGGCAGCTACGGGCTGCAGGCGTTTTCGCGCACGCTCGGATTGTTGGAGACGAATCGGAAGCCTCGCCGCAATCGGCGGCTGTCGATGGGAGTGCCGGAGATCGACCAGCTCATGGGCGGCGGTGTGCTTGAAGGGGACAGCGTGCTGATTGCGGGACCGTCGGGCACGGGCAAATCGGTGCTCGCGACGCAGTTTGTCGTCGCGGGACTCCGCGAGCGCGAGCCGGGCATCATCGTGATCTTCGAAGAGCGGCCGATGGAATATGCGAAACGGGCCGCGAGTCTCGGGCTGGATCTCGCGACGGCGCAAAAAAACGGGATGCTCGAACTCATCTATCTCCGGCCGCTGGATCTATCGGTGGACGAGACGATGCAGGAGATCCTCGACGCCGTGCGCCGCACGAAGGCGAAGCGGCTGGCGATCGATTCGCTGGTCGGTTTCGAGATGGCGCTGGCTCCGGGATTCCGGGCGGATTTTCGCGAATCGCTCTATCGGATGATAGCGGCGTTGATCGGCGCGGGGGTGACGATCGTGAGCACGGTCGAAATCGAGGATTCGTTCAGCGCGTTTCAATTCAGCCACTACGCGATTTCGTTCCTGACGGACGACATCATCCGGCTCCGCTACGTGGAGATCGACGGACAGCTCAGAAAGGTGCTCGTCGTGGTGAAAATGCGCGGCGGGAATCACAGCAAGGACATCCGGGAATACGTGATCACGAGCAAGGGTGTGGTCGTGATCAGCCCGCGGCACACGGACTACGTGGCGTTGACGAGCGGGCTGCCGCATCGCGTCGGCGAGCGGAAGGAAACGCCGCCCGAGCCGAAGTCACTCTGAACGGAGCCATGCCGTGCCCAATTCTCCACAATCCAGCAGCATCGATCCCACGGGGGCGGAGAGCCGCGTCGCGCCCCTGATCGAGCGCGCGCCGCTGCCGATGGTGGAGGTTGAAGGACCGCAACACGTCCTTTGCTTCGTCAATACGGCATTTTGCCAGCTGCTGCAGAAAACGGCCGACGAGCTCGTGGGGCGCCCGTTTTGTGAGATCGTTCACAACGGCAAGCATTGTGCGGCGCTGCTCGACCGCATCTATCAAACAGGCGAGTTCGAGGTGCAGGTGGAGCCCGACGATACCGGGCCCGACCCGGCGCACTGGTTGTTCGCGATGTGGCCGGCGCTGGGGAAAAACGCGAAGCCCGAGCGCGTGGTGATCCAGCTGACGCGTTCGCTGCATTTTCATCAGAACATCGCGAAGATGAACGAGGCGTTGTTGATCGCGACGCTGCGGCAGCACGAGCTGCGGGAGGCGGCGGAAAAGGCCAACGCGCGGCTGCAGGTGGAGGTCGAGGAGCGAAAGTTTGCCGGGGAGGCGATGCGGAGTGCCATCGAAGAACTCAAGGTGGCGCAAAGCGCGGCCGAGCGGGGGAGTCGCGCGAAGGACGACTTTCTGGCGGCGTTGTCGCACGAATTGCGGACGCCCCTCACGCCGGTGCTGCTGACGGCCGCTTCGCTTCGTGAGGATCGCCGGCTGCCCGCGGAGGTGCGCGAACAGTTGGGCATGATCGAGCGCAACATCGGATTGGAGGCGCGGCTGATCGACGACCTGCTGGATTTGACGAAGATCTCGCAGGGCAAGCTCGAGTTTCGGCCGGAGGCGTGCGACGCGCACCAGCTTATTCTGTTTGCCGTCGAGATCGTGCGCGCGGAGGCCGCGGCGAAACACGTCGCGATCGCGTGCAGCCTGCGGGCGGAGTATTCCGGGCTCACGGCGGATCCGACGCGGTTTCAGCAGGTGATCTGGAATCTGCTCCGCAATGCCGTGAAATTCACGCCGGCGGGCGGGAAGGTTTCCGTGAGCACGCGCAACGAGAACGATGTGGGTCAGGTGTGCGGTTTGCGGATCGAGGTTGCGGACAGCGGCATTGGCATTCTGCCGGAGCGGCTGGAGGAGATTTTTTTGCCCTTCGACCAGGGCGGTCTCACGGGCGACCATCGTTTTGGCGGGGTGGGGCTGGGGCTGGCGATCGCGCGAGCGGTGGTCGATCTGCACGGCGGAACGATTCGGGCGGAGAGTGGAGGACCGAATTGCGGCGCGACGCTGATCGTGTCGTTGCCGCGTGCGGTCGTGGCGCCGCCGCAGCCGCCCGCCGGATTGCGGTCCGCCTCGACGTCGCTGCCCTGGGATTCGGTGCCGAAGAAAGGAAAGGCGGTTGCCGCACTTCGACTCCTGGTGATCGAGGATCATGTCAGCACGCTGCAGGCGTTGCGCGAGCTCCTACGGAGAGATGGGCACGAAGTGACGACGGTGGAGACGGTGGCGGCTGCGCTTGCGGCGGCGGACGCGGGGACGTTCGACCTGGTGATTTCGGATTTGGGCCTGCCGGACGGCAGCGGAATGGATTTGATGCGAGAATTGCGAGACAAGCACGCGTTGAGGGGTATCGCGTTGAGCGGCTATGGCATGGACGAGGATGTTGTGCGTTCGCGGGAGGCGGGGTTCGTGGCGCATTTGACCAAGCCGGTTGCGATCGCGGAGCTTCGACATGTGATTGCATTGGTGCCGCCGATGGAAACGCGGCGCGAGGGTTCGCCTGACCGCCCGTCGAAGCAGGGCTGACGGCGGCTTCCTCGAAAAACATTCCTGCCATGCGCGCGGACGACATTACGAAGGGAGATCGTCTCCGGTTGGGACCGGAGGGGGGCGACAGCGTGTCGATGCTCGAGTCGACGGCATTGCCGGTCGTCGAGGTGCGTGGGGCGACGCACACGATCACTTATGCGAGTCCGGGATTTTGCCGGTTGTTGGGGCGATCCGGGACGGAGTTGTTGGGGAGGCCATTCGCGGAGATCGCGCCTGGCGGACAGGACGGAGCGCGGGTGTTGGATCGAATGGTCGAAACCGGCGAGTCGCTTCGCGCCGAACGGGAAGACGTGGGGCAGGCCTCCCAATGGATTCACGTGCGATGGCCGGCGGCGGATGAGGCCGGTGGCGCGGTGGGCGTGATCATCCAATTATCGCTGGACGACGATTTCCGCGAGAACGCCGCTGCGATCAATGGAGCGTTGTTGGTGTCGGCGTTGCGGCAGCACGAGCTCACGTCCACGACGCTGATGCTGAACGCGCGGCTGGAAGCGGAGGCGGCCGAGCGGAAAGCCGCGCAGGCCGCGTTGCGCGAAGCCAACGCCCGACTCGCGGACCAAGCGGGGGAACTCGAGCGGGTGGTGGCGGAGCGCACGGCCAGGCTGCGGGAGACGGTGGGCGATCTCGAGATGTTTTCCTACAGTGTCGCGCACGAACTGCGGTCGCCGTTGCGCAGCATGGAAGGCTTTGCCCGGATGATTCTGGCCGGCGATACGACGCGACTCGATGGGGCGTCGCGCGGTTATCTGGAGCGAATCGCGCATTCGGCGGCGCGAATGGACCGGCTGATTCAAGATGTGCTCAACTACAGCGGCGTCGCCCGGCAGGGGGTGGACCTGACGCCGGTGGATCTCGAGACGCTTCTTGCGGACATCATTTCGGAGCATCCGAACTGGCAGCCGCCGCGGGCGGAGATCACACGCGAAGGCGTGTTTCCCGCGGTGTTGGGACACGACGGATTGTTGACGCAGTGCATTTCGCAGCTGTTGAGCAATGCGGTGAAATTCGTGGCGCCGGACGTGACGCCGCGTGTGCGCGTGGGCGCGGAAGAAGCCGGCGGGCTGGTGCGCGTATGGGTCGAGGACAACGGGATTGGGATCGCGGAGAAGGATCGGGCGCGGGTGTTTCGCATGTTCGACCGGATCCATCCGGCGGAGCGTTTCGAAGGGAGTGGGATCGGGATGATGATTGCGCGGAAGGCGGTGGAGCGGATGGGCGGGCGGATTGATTTCGGGCCCGCGCCCGGTGGCGGCAGTCGCTTTTGGATCGAGTTGAAGCGGGCGCCCCAAGGACTGGCGTAATCCATGACAACGCCGGCGATCCTTTTGGCCGAAGACGAGCCGGACAGCGTGACGCTGTTCGAGTTTGCGCTGCGAAAAGCGTCTCTCGCCTGTGAGCTGCAGGTGGCGCGCAACGGTGCGGAAGCGCTGGAATATCTCGAAGGCACGGGACGATTTTCCGATCGGAGGACTTATCCGTGGCCGAGCCTGGTGCTGCTCGATTTGAAGATGCCGCTCGCGACGGGGTTCGAAGTGTTGGACCGGGTTCGACAGCGCGAGGCGTGGCGGGGACTGGTCGTGATCGTCTTCACGGCGTCGGCGAGCCCGGCGGATATCCGGGCGGCGTATCGACTGGGGGCGAACGCGTATGTGGTGAAGCCGTCGACGCTGGAGGAGCTCATCGGCTTGGTGAAGTCGATCGGCGGGTTCTGGCTCGGCTACAATCGGACGACGGGGGCGGGTGCGGGGTCCGGGGGATAGCGAGCACGTGGGGCGGTGCGCGGCCCCGAAACCGGGCGGAGGCGACGAACGCCGGGGCGCTCCAAAGAGCGATTTGTGAATAACAAATCCGGGTTTCTGCCGGGTCTTGGCTTGACGGTTGGGGGGCAAAATGGGACAGATTGCAGCACTTTGGGACAGGAGGCGTGTCCCAAGCATCAATGGCTCAACCCGGCAAAAGTCTCTACACGGGCCTTTTCAGGCACACCCTCGACGACAAGTTTCGGCTCACGATTCCGTCGGCGTGGCGCTATGCGCACGGGGAGGACGATGCGTTTCTGGCGACGCCGCACCCGGATGGATATGTAGCGGTGTTGCCGCCGGATGAGGTGGAGAAACTGCGCGCGAAGATTGCGCAGGTGGCGTTGAGCGACGGGGCGGGGCAGGATTTCGCGGCGCGGTTTTTCGCGCAGACGCAGCAGCTGTGGTTCGACAAGTCGGGCCGCATGGGCCTGGAGGAGGCGCTGCGCACGCATGCGGGCCTGAACAAGGACGCGGTGCTCGTGGGCTCGCTGACGAAGTTCAACATCTACTCGCCCGAGCGTTGGGCGAAGGTCGAGGCTCGGACGGCGGGCGAGAACTTCGGCGACATCATGCGCCGGATGGGAATCTGAGATGGCGCGCGCGGCCAAAAACCCTGCTACGCCGGCGGCCCGGAAACCGGTGTCGTTCGCGGTCGAACGCGTTTTCCCGGCGGACAAGGCCGAGGCGCGCGGTGCCGAGGCGTCGGCCAGCCCGCGCGTGCGCGACAGCCTGGTGCTGCGACTGGTCGGGAAAAAGAAAACCGCGGGGCGCAAGGGAGCCGATGAGCGCGCGCGTTGAGAGGCCGCTGCAGACCATGACTCCCGGCCATCAACCCGTGTTGCTGTGCGAGGTGCTGGCGCTGCTCGCGCCGCGCACGGGCGGACGGTATCTCGACTGCACGTTTGGTGGTGGCGGACACACGCGGGCGCTGCTCGAGGCGGCGGATGGCGTGAGTGTGGTCGCGCTGGATCGCGATCCGGCGGCGCAGGGGCGGGCGGAGTCGTTGCGCGCGGAGTTCGGCGAGCGGTTTGAGCTCGTCGATCGCGACTTTGGGCGGCTGGCGGAGATTTCGCACGAAGGGTTCGACGGCGGGTTGTTCGATTTGGGCGTGTCGTCGTTTCAGCTCGACGAGGTGGAGCGCGGTTTTTCGTTTCGCCACGATGCGCCGGCGGACATGCGGATGGATCCGCGCAGCGGCGTGCCGGCGAGCCGATGGCTCGAAACGGCGACCGAGGAAATGCTGGTGCGGGCGGTGCGGGATTTCGGCGAGGAGCAGAACTGGCGGCGCGTGGTGCGCGCGTTGATGGCGGCGCGCGGCACGGGAGCGCTCGCGCGGACGGCGTCGCTGGCGAATGTCATTGCGGAGGCGATCCCGGCGCGGGACCGGCATGCATCGAAGATTCATCCGGCGACGCGGGCGTTTCAGGGCATCCGGATCGCGGTGAACGACGAGATCGGTGCGATCGAGCGCGCGCTGCCGGCGGCGTTTGCGAAGCTCGCGGCGGGCGGCGTGCTGTGCGCGATCAGCTTTCATTCGCTCGAGGACCGGCCGGTGAAGCAATTTTTCCGGCGGATGTGCGGGCAGCCGGAGAGTGCGAGCGACGCGACGCCGCAGGATCTGCGGGTGAAGCTGGCCGAGCCCCTCACGCGCAAGCCGACGACGCCGACCGACGAGGAGATCGCGGCGAATCCACGGAGCCGCTCGGCGAAGCTGCGGGCGTTGCGAAAACTCTGAGCGCGGCGCGCGAACCCTTTTACCCCCACAAGCGAGATGAACCTCTCTTCCAACCAAGGATTCGTGAACCAGCTCCTGGTGTATACGCTGGTGATGATCGGATTCAGCGGCTCGATCGGTCTCGGGACCGTCTGGATGCGTCACCAGATTTCGGTTACAGCCAATGCCAACAAGCAGCTCGATGCGCGGATCGCGATGATCGAGCGGCATCTGGCCGAGACGATCACGGCGGCCGAGAGCGAGCGCGACACGCAGGTGCTGCTGCGCCGCAACGCCGAGTGGAAACTCGGCCTCGTGCAGCCGAGCCATGCGCAGATCGTGCGGCTGGGCGAAGATCCGGTCATGCGGCTCGCCGCGAAGCGCAACGCCGGGCTCTTCGGCGATGCGGCGCCGGCGGCCGCGGTTTACGTGCCTCTCGCGCGACGTTGACCCGGCGCCATGTCACGCGGCTTCGCCTCCAACTACCGCCTCGTCCTCCTTGCGGTGGGGATCGTCGGCTGTTTTGCCGGGGTGGGCGTGCGCCTGGTGCATCTGCACGTGATCGATCGCGAGGAGTTGATGGCGGGAATCGAAAAGGCGCGCCGGCAGATCGTGGTCGAGCACGCGCGTCGCGGCGATATTCTGGATCGCAACGGCAGCATTCTGGCGACGAGCCGATCGATGATCGTGCTGGGCGTCGATCCGCAGGTGCTGCGGCCGGAGGACGAGGCGAAGTGGCCGGAGCTCGCGCAGATGATCGGGATCCCGCTGGGCAAGCTGACGCAGGTGTTTCAGACGAAAACGCGGCCGGTGAAGATCAAGTCCGGGCCGAAGGAGAACCCGGACGCGGAGGCGCGCTTTGCGATCTTCGACCCGACGACGAAGAGCGGGGCGGATGCCGCGGCGACGGGTGACGAGGAGGACGACACCGAAGTGGAGGAGCGCGTCGTCGAAAACGGCGAGCAGCCGATTCGTTGGGTGAAATTGAGCGAAGGTGTGACCGAAACGGTTTACGCGAAAATCCAGGAACTCGGGATCAAGGGTGTCTACGGCAACCGGGTTTATCGTCGCGCGTATCCGCACAAGACGCTGGCGGCGCACATCGTCGGGTTCGTGAACAAGGCGGACGTGCCGGCGGCGGGCATCGAGAACTATGCCGATTTTTATCTGCGCGGGCGGGACGGCTGGCGCGAGGGCGAGCGCGACGGAAAAGGGCGGGAAGTCGCGCAGTTTCGCACGCGGGAAGTGCCGGCGGCGGACGGCTATTCGGTGACGCTTTCGATCGACGCGACGATCCAGCACATCGTCGAGCAGGAGCTCGCCTACATCGCTGCCACGTATGCGCCCGAGAAGGCGACGATCATCGTGAGCGATCCGCAGACCGGCTTCATCCTGGCGCTCGGCAATTACCCGACCTTCGATCTCAACGCCTACAACAAGATCCCGAAACGCGAACAACACGTGATGCGCAATGTCGCGATTACCGACATCTACGAGCCGGGTTCGGTGTTCAAGATCGTCGCAGCCTCGGCGGCGGAGAACGAAGGGATGATCAAGCCGGGAATGCGTTTCGACTGCAGCATCACCCATATCGATTATCTCGGAAAATCGCGCAGCTTGCCTGGCGAGGATCATCGCTTCGACGAACCGCTGGCGGTGGCAGAGATCGTTTCGAAATCCAGCAACCGCGGTGCGGTGCAACTCGCGCTGCTGGTGGGGCAGGACAAGTTCGTTGATTACGCGCGCGCGTTTGGTTTCGGCCAGCTGACGGGCTTCCCCACGGGCGGGGAGGAGGACGGCATTTTGGCGGTGCCGGGAGGCCGCGGGTGGGACGGGCTGACGATTACGCGCATGCCGATCGGGCATTCGGTGTCGGCGACGCCGCTGCAGATGCACATGGCGATGGGCGTGATTGCGAGCGGCGGGATGTTGTTGCGCCCGCAGGTGATTCGCGAGGTGCGCGATGCGGGCGGCGAGGTGGTTTACCGGTATGGCCCGGCGGCGAAGCATCGGGTGATCTCCGAGGCGACGGCGCGCACGATGCGCAAATACCTGCAGGGCGTTCCGGTCGACGGCACGGGCAAGGCGGCGGCGATCGCGAACTACGAAGTGGCGGGCAAGACCGGGTCGACGCAGAAGATCATCGATGGGCGCTACTCGAGCCAGCACCACGTGGCGTCGTTTGTGGGGTTTTTTCCGGCGAGCCGGCCGCAGGTTGCGATCTCGGTCATCATCGACGATGCTGACCCGCTGAAGGGGCGCTACGCCTCAGGTGGTCTGGTGGCAGCGCCGTCGTTCAAGCGCATCGGTGAACAACTCATCCAATATCTCGATATCAAGCCCGTGTATTCCGAAGCGGGCGGCAGCAACATCGTCATGGGAGGAGTCCACCGGTGATCGGTTATCTTTCGCAAAATTATCCGTTGATTCACGCCTTCGCGCCCCGCCCCGCGGCGCGCCGCACGCGTGAGGAAACCCTCGTCCGCAATCGCGTCTTCAAAATGGCCCCGAAACTTTCCGACTACTTCAGCGACGAGGAGATCGTCGCCGTGAAAGGAAGCCTCGACCGGCCGATCTCCGGCCTCGTGCTCGACAGCCGTCGCGTGGTGCCCGGCACGTTGTTCTTCGCGCTGCCCGGCCTGCGGGCGGACGGTGCGACCTTCATCGACGAAGCGGTGAACCGCGGCGCCGTCGCGGTGGTGACGCAGAAGATGCCGGCGCTGCCGCCGGCGAAAGTGACGTTCATCCAGGTGGCGGACGCGCGCGCGACGCTCGCGCGGGTCGCGCAGCGTTATTACAAGTTTCCGGATCGCGAGATGACGGTGGTCGGCGTGACCGGCACGAACGGGAAGACGACCGTGACGCATCTGTTGAAGCATCTGCTCAACGGCGATCAGCGCGTCGGCCTGATCGGCACGATCAACTACGATCTCGGCGCGCGGACGGTGCCGGCGTATCGGACGACGCCGGAGTCGTTGGACATCTATGGCATGATGGCGCAGATGCGCGATGCGGGCTGCCGGCAGGCGGTGATGGAGGTGAGCTCGCATGGCATCGACCAGCAGCGTGTGCTTGGGCTGCAGTTTGGCGCAGCCGTATTCACGAATCTGACACGCGACCACCTCGATTATCACAAGACGCTGGAGGCGTATTTCGCCGTGAAGGCGCGGCTGTTTTCGGGCGCAAGCGGGGCGCCGCCGAAGGTGGCGGTGGTGAATCTCGACGACCCGTATGGCGAAAAGCTCGCGGAGCAGGTGCGGGCGGACGGACTCGTGCCGAAACTGGTGACGTTTGGCGAGAGCGCGGCGGCGGACGTGCGGGCGGAGAACCTGAAGCTGAACTTCACGAACTCGACTTTCCGGCTGGTGTGGCCGGGCGGGACGATGGACATCGAATCGCCGCTGATCGGGCGTTACAACGTGAGCAATTTGCTGGCGGCAGTCGCGACGGCGTGGGGGCTCGGGCGCGATCCGGTGGTGTTTCTGGCGCGGCTGCGGGCGTTCAAGGGCGTGCCGGGTCGCATGGAGCGAATCGACCAGGGGCAGCCGTTCAACGTGCTCGTCGATTATGCGCACACGGACGATGCGTTGCGGAATGCGCTCGGGATGTTGCGGGCGATCACGCCGGGGCGGCTGTTCGTGGTATTCGGTTGCGGCGGAAATCGCGACCGGACGAAGCGGCCCTTGATGGTGAAGGCGGTGCAGGACTTCGCGGATTTCGCGTTTGCGACGGCGGACAATCCGCGGTCGGAAGCGCTCGCGCAGATTTTCGAAGACATGAAGACGGGTGTGGTTGCGCCGGAAAAGATCGCGTGGGTCGATGACCGGCGTCGGGCGATCAGCCTGGCGCTGGACGCCTTGAAGGCGGGCGACTCGCTGCTGATTGCCGGGAAAGGCCACGAGAGCTATCAGGAGTTCGCGGACACGGTGATTCCGTTCGACGACCGGCAGGTCGTGCGGGAGCTGATCGAAATCAAAACGCTGCGGAGCGACGCGGCGCGTTGAGGAGGACGCGGCCTGCTCTCATGCCTGAATTTCCGGCACAGGATTTGGCCAAGTGGACGGGAGGGCGCTGGACGACGGAGCCGCGTGCGCGGTTGGAAGGATTTACGATCGACACGCGGCAGTTGCGGGCGGGGCAGGTGTTTGTTGCGATCAAGACGGAGAAGCGCGACGGGCATGATTTTTTAGCGGCGGCGGACGCGGCGGGAGCGAGCGCGGCGATTGTGGCGAAGGCGAAAGAAAGTTTGGCGCTGCCGCAGCTGGTGGTGGCGGATCCGCTGAAGGCGTTTCAGGCGATTGCGCGGGAGCATCGGCGGTTGTTCAAAGGGCCGGTGATCGGCGTTTCGGGTAGTGCGGGGAAGACGTCGACGAAGAATCTGCTCGCGCTGCTGCTCGGCGAAAGTCGCGGCGAGGACCGGAAGGAGTGTCACCTATTAAGTGACAAGACCGCGAATGGCCCACGGGCGGGGAGGGGAGATTGTCACTTAATAAGTGACAATGGATGGGGGGAGGTTTTGGCGACGGAGGGGAATTTGAACAATCATCTCGGGGTGCCGTTGACGTTGACGCGGTTGGAGCCGGGACGGCATCGGTTTGCGGTGATCGAGGCGGGGATCGGCGGGCCGGGGGAGATGGAGCCGCTGGCGGAGATGATCGAGCCGGACGTGGCGTTGATCACGCTCGTGGCGCCGGCGCACACGGCGGAGCTGGGCGGACTCGACGGTGTGGCGAAGGAGAAGGCGAAACTGCCGGCGGCGGTGAAGACGGCGGGCGTGGCGATTTTTCCGCGGCAGTGCGCGGAGTTCGCGGCGTTTCGCGAGCTCGATGTGCGGCAGATGGTGGTGGAGCGGGCGGATGTGCTGCGACCGGCGGAGCCGCCGAAGGACCGGGTGTTTTTCACGCTGACGCAGCGCGGCGATGCGACCGCGGTGGCGCTGGCGTATGGGGCGCCGCCGCCGCTGGTGTTTACGTTTCGCCGGGTGACGGATGGGATGGCGCAGAACGCGGCGCTGGCGATTTGTGCGGCGTTGTGGCTCGGCGTGCCGAAAGAGCGGATACAGGAACGGCTGCAGAAATGGGAGCCGGCGAGGCTGCGCGGGGAGCTGCGGCGGGAGAATGGGCGGCTGTTGTATCTGGACTGTTACAACGCGAATCCGGCGTCGATGGCGGATGCGTTGGAGACGTTTTACGATGTGGCGCCGGCGGAGGAGCGAAGGCTGTTCGTGATTGGCGGGATGGAAGAACTCGGCGCGGAGGCGGAGATGCTTCATCGGGCGCTCGGGCGGTCGTTGCGACTGCGGGCGGGCGATGTGTTGTTTGCGATCGGCGATCACGCGGCGGCGGTGACCACGGGTGCGCGCGAAGGCGGCGGGAAGGACGAGCAGGTGAAGGCGGCGAAGGATGTCGCGGAGATCGCGGGCGTGTTTGCGGAATGGAAGGGCGCGGTGTTCGTGAAGGGCAGCCGGCGCTGGGCGCTGGAAAGAATTTTGGAGAGCGCACCCACGGAGGTGCACGCGTGAGCGGGGGGACGGACCGATGCTGAGTTACCTGGCCGATTACGAGGCGTATTTCGGGCCGTTGCGGCTGCTGCGGTATATCACGGTGCGAACGCTGCTGGCGGCGATTACGGCGCTGTTCACCGGGTTCATCATCGCGCCGCGGTTGATCGCGAAGTTTCGCGAGCTGAAGTTCGGTCACGGCTACATCGACGACCGGACGGGCGCGCTGGGCGCGACGTATTTCGACAAGAAGCACACGCCGACGATGGGCGGGCTGATTATTTTTCTGGCGGTGTTTTTGAGCTCCGCGTTGTGGGCGCTGCCGAACGTGTGGGTGTTTGTGAGCCTGTTTGTTTATGCGGCGCTGACAGTCCCGGGGTGGCGCGACGATTATCTGAAAGTCGTCCACAAGAACCGGGACGGGATTTCGTCGTGGGAAAAGATCGGCTGGCAGTCGCTCGCGACGGCGGGCGCGCTGGCGATTTTGCTGTGGCATCCGGCGAGCGCGCAGAAGATCCGCGAGTTGTGGGTGCCGTTTTTCAAGGCGGCGGTGATTGCGCACATGCCGTGGTGGCTGCTGCTGGTGTTGATCTACCTGTGGATCGTGGGGTTCAGCAATGCGATCAACCTGACGGACGGGCTCGATGGGCTGGCGGTGGGCTGCACGATCTCGGTCGCGCTGGTGTTTGGCATCATGGCGTATGCGGCGGGGAACGTGCTGCTGTCGGAGTATCTGCTGATGAGCTACGTGCCGGGAACGGGGGAATTGACGGTGATCTGCGGGGCGTTGATCGGCGGGTGCATGGCGTTTCTCTGGTATAACTCGCATCCGGCGGAGGTGTTCATGGGCGACACGGGTTCGCTGGCGCTGGGCGGGTTGATCGGTGTGATGGCTTTCATGATACACCAGCCGTTCACGCTGGTGATCGTCGGCGGGGTGTTCGTGGCGGAGTTGTTGTCGGTGGTGATCCAGGTCGGCTGGTTCAAATACACGAAACGGCGGTTTGGCGCGGGGCGGCGGGTGTTCCTGATGGCGCCGCTGCACCATCATTTTCAGAAAAAAGGCTGGCCGGAGACGAAGGTGGTGTTGCGGTTTTGGGTGTTGTCGCTCGGGTGTGCGCTCGCGGGTTTGGCGACGCTGAAGCTGCGTTGAGGCGAGGACGTGCGAATGAAGATGCCACTCACAATTCCCGAGACGATGCGACCGCTGCTGGCGCGACCGGTGGCGATTTTCGGAGCGGGCGTGAGCGGCGTAGGCGTGACGGCGCTGGTGGCGTCGGTCGGAGCGGAGAGCGCGATTTACGACGCGAAGGCGACGGAGTTTTCGACGCGGGCGGCGAAGGCGCACCGCCTCGTGGTGTTTTCGCCGGGGTTTGCGCCGGAGCATCCGTGGCTGACGATCGCGCGCGAGGCGGGTTGCGAGTGTCTGGGCGAGCTGGATTTTGCCGCGGCGTTCTGGCGAGGGTCGATCATCGCGGTGACGGGGACGAATGGGAAGACGACGTTGACGGAGTTCCTGACGAAGGCGCTGCGGGAATCGGGTCGCGACGCGCATGCGACGGGGAACATCGGGCATGCGTTTGCACGGCTCGTGGCGGAGCTGGAGGGCGGGACGAAGGAGACGATTGCGGTGTGCGAGGTGAGCTCGTTTCAGGCGGAGACGCTCACGCGATTCCGGCCGGACGCGATGTTGTGGACGAATTTCGCGGAGGATCATCTCGAGCGGCATCCGGGGCTGGAGAGTTATTTTGCGGCGAAGTGGAATCTGGTGGTGCGGACGAAGGGGGTGCAGGAGCAGGGGGGCGGGCCGCCGCTCGCCGGCGCTCGCAGCTACGGGGTTTTTGTGGGGAGTTCGGTGCGGCGGTGGGCGGAGAAGCTGGGGCGGGTGTTGCCGCCGGGGGCGGCGGTGGAGACCGCGGGGCAGCCGGCGGAGGCGCGGCTGGCGGGGACGGTGTTGGCGGAGTATCCGCAGCGAGAAAATTTTTTGCTGGCGGCGGCATGGTGGCGATCGGCGGGGCTGCCGGAGGACCGGTTGTTCGAGGCGGCGCGGAGTTTTCGCCTGGGGCCTCACCGGCTCGCTCGCGCGGGAGTGCGCGACGGGGTGACGTTTTGGAACGACTCGAAGGCGACGAACTTCCACGCGGTGGAGGCGGCGCTGGCGCGGTTCGAGTCGCCGGTCGTGTTGATTGCGGGCGGCAAGGCGAAGGGGGGCGACCTGGCGGGGTTTGTGCATCGCATCGCGGCGCGCGTGAAGCATGCGTTGCTGATCGGCGAGACGAGCGCGGAGCTGGCGTTTCATTGCGCGGCGTTTCGGGTGGCGCACACGAGTTGTGCGACGCTGGCCGAAGCGGTGCAGCGGGCGGCGGAGGTGGCCGAGGCGGGCGACAACGTGTTGCTCAGTCCGGGCTTCGCGAGCTTCGACATGTTTCGCGGGTATGCGGATCGCGGGGAGCAGTTCGAACGGCTCGTCGGCGATCTCACCGCAACGACCAAAATTAAGTAGCATTCGCAGTCTCAACCTCCAAACACTCCACCTATGAAAATCCTCCGCATCTTCGGCGTCGTCGTGGGGATCCACGCTCTGGCCCTGATCATGATTCTGATGAATCCCGGTTGCAGCTCGGCGAACAAACCGTCGTCCGCGCCGGACGCCGCGGCGGTCGAGCCGGCGGCGGACGAAGTGCCGACGACGATCGCGGGTGCAGACGCGGAGCCGGGGTTGAGCATCGCGCCGGCGGAGACCGCGCCGGCGTCGATGGATCCGGGAGCGAATGTGGGCGTGCGGTTCGCGCCGACGCGGCCGGGGACGCCGGTCGCGCGCGCGTTGGAAACATCGCCCGTGACGGATGTGACGCCGGCGACGACTTACACGGTGGTGCCGGGCGACAGCCTCTGGGTGATTGCGCGCAGGAACAAGCTGTCGATCGCGGAACTGGCGGCGGCGAACAACATCAGCCGCGATGCGCCGGTGCGGATCGGGCAGAAATTGATTATTCCGACGCCGGCGGTGCCGAGCACGAGCATGAGTATGAATGATCCGGTGGCGACGACGGCGCCGGCGAATCCACCGGCGGCGACGCGGAGCCGGGGGCAGTCGGTGAAACACGTGGTGCGCGCGGGCGAGACGCTGGGCGCGATCGCGCGGAAGTATCAGGTGAAAGTCGGCGAGATCGCGACGGCGAACAATATTGCGGATCCGGGAAAGATCCGGCCGGGGATGGAGTTGACGATTCCGGGCTGGCAGGCGCCGGCGAGCCGCGCGCAGGCGAGCTCGACGCCCGCGCAGCCGACGATCGCGACGCCGACGACGGAACCTGCTCCGGCGCCGTCGGAGGGGGAAGTGCCGACATTGATCATACCGCCGGAAGGCGAAGCGCCGGCGGCGAACGAGCCGCCCGTGATTCAGGTGGACGAACGGTGACGTGAGAGCGGGATCGGAAACGTTCCAGACGTATCAAAGCTGTGGATAACGGAGATGCTTCCGCTTTCGCCCCGGCCACGGGGGACCGGTCGGATGCGCGCGGCGTGACGGGGGAGAAGAAATAGATGGGACGGCGGGCGGCAAAATCCGATCCGGCGCGGGGTTGGTTTTCGATCAATCCGGCGACGGTGATCATCGTGTGTGCGCTGGGGCTGACGTTTCTCGGATTGACGATCCTGTTCAGCGCGAGCGCGTCGTTCAAGCAGGGGCCTTACTTCTATTTGAACAAGCAGCTCATTGGCGTCGCGGCGGCGGCGTTCGTGTGTTTTGTGGTGAGCCGGATCGATCTCGATTATTTGCGCGAGCACGCGTGGTGGATCGGGGCGCTGGTGCTGGTGGCGTTGATGCTGGTGCTGATTCCGCAGATTGGAATTTCGGTGAAAGGCAGCCGGCGGTGGCTGGGCATCGGTTCGGCGCGGCTGCAGGTGTCGGAATTTGCGAAGCTCGGGCTGGTGTTCTGCCTGGCGCATTATCTGGCGTTGAACCAGACGCGAATCGGCGAGTTCAAGCGCGGGTTCGTGTATCCGCTGGCGATCATCGGCGCGGTGGCGGGTTTGATTTTTCTGGAGCCGGATTTCGGGACGGCGGCGCTGACGCTGACGGTGGGGCTGGTGCTGTTGTTTCTCGCGGGGGCGAAGTGGCGGTATGTGGTGCCGACGGTGGCGGGGGCGGCGGGGTTGTTTGCGTTGGCGGTGATGAACAATCCGAACCGGCTGCGGCGGATGACGGAGTTTTTGAGCGAGGAGAAGTCGTATCACCTGCGGCAGGGGCTGGCGGCGTTTGCGGCGGGCGGGGTGGAAGGGGCGGGGCTGGGGCAGGGGCGGCAGCAGTTGAATTATCTGCCGGAGGCGCACACGGACTTCATTTTCTCGGTGGTGGGCGAGGAACTGGGGCTGCCCTTCACGCTCGGCGTGGTGGTGTTGTTTTTCATCATTTTCGTGGCGGGGCTGGTGCACCTGCGCCGCGCGCCGAACCTGTTTCAGTATCTGCTGGTGACGGGTTGCCTGCTGCTGATCTGCCTGCAGGCGATCGTGAATCTGGGGGTGGTGACGGGCGTGCTGCCGACGAAAGGGATGTCGCTACCCTTCATCAGCGCGGGGTTGTCGAATCTGCTGCTGATGGGATTTTTGCTGGGCATTATTCTCAACACGCAGCGGACGTGGGGGCGGGCGACGCTGGGGCGGAAGCGGAGGACGATGGAGGAGGTGTTGGCGTGAGCGGGGGTGTTCGGACGATTGGTGGTCTTTCTCGTTCTCGTTCTCTTTTTCGTCATCGTTCTCGGAAACGAACGCTCCGGGCCGAGAGAACGAGAAAGATTACGAGAACGAGAACGATTTTGTGATGAGCCGCTTTCTGATTTCTTGCGGAGGGACCGGCGGGCATTTGGCGCCGGGAATTGCGGTGGCGGAGGAATTGAGCGCGCGCGGGCATGCGGTGCGGCTGTTGATCAGCGAGAAGCGGGTGGATGCGCGGCTGGTGGAGAAGTATCCGCAATTCGAATTCATGCGCGTGCCGGGCACGGGGTTGGCGGTGAAGCCGGTGGCGCTGGCGAAGTTTGCGGTGTCGCAGGCGCGAGGGGTGATGGCGTGCCGGCGGATCGTGCGGGAGTTTCGGCCGGATTGCGTGGTGGGATTTGGCGGGTTTACGTCGGCGGGCGTGGTGGTGGCGGCGCGGATGAGCGGCGTGCCGGTGGCGTTGCACGAGTCGAATCGCGTGCCGGGGCGGGCGGTGCGGGTGCTGGGGCGGTGGGCCCGGCGGGTGTTTTTGCCGCGAGGCGTAGCGATGGCGGGGGTGTCGGCGGACGTGGTGCGCGCGGCGGGGATGCCGGTGCGTAAGGAGATCGTGCGCGTGCCGCAGGCGGAGGCGCGGCAGGCGCTCGGGATCGAGGCGAAAGGCAAACTCGTGGTGGTGCTCGGCGGGAGCCAGGGCGCGACGGTGTTGAACGAGTGGGCGCAGCGGGCGTTGAAGGAGTTGGCGGCGGAAGGCGTGCAGGTGTGCTGCGTAACGGGCATGGACAAAGGGCGCGACGGGGTCGTGGAGCTGACGACGAAAACGGGCGAGCCGGTGCGGGCGTATTTTTTGATGTTTTGCGATCGCGTGGGGGAGTTGTTGTCGGCGGCGGACCTGGCGGTGACGCGGGCGGGCGCGGGGACGATTGCGGAGCTGGTGCGGTGCGAAACGCCGGCGGTGCTGGTGCCGTTTCCGGCGGCGGCGGACGATCATCAGCGGGCGAATGCGGCGGAGGTGGCGCGGTCGGGTGGCGGCGTGGTGCTCGAGCAGGCGGAGATCGCGAAATTGACGGAGAGGGTGCTGGGGCTGTTGACGAACGACGGGCGGCTGGCCGAGATGCGGGAGAATCTGAGAAAGATGGGAAGCGAGGATCCGCGGGCGATGATCGTGGACGAGTTGGAGGCGATCGCGGGAGGGAAACGATGAAGCGGGAAGGATTGCCGACGATTTTGGGGCGCGAGATGCGGCGGGTGCATTGCGTGGGGGTGGGCGGAATGGGGCTGGGGCCGCTGGCGATTTTTCTGGCGGGATTGGGATTCGAGGTGAGCGGGGAAGATGATGCGATGACGCCGGAGATGGCGGAGTTGTTGGCGAAGGCGGGCGTGCGGATCGGGGCGATGGCCGGAGGGTGCGAGGCGGTGGTGTATTCGTCGGCGATCGCGGCGAACCATCCGGTGTATCGCGCGGCGGTGAAGCGCGGGATGTTGTTGGTGCGGCGGGGCGAGATGCTGGCGGAGGTGGTTCGCGGGCGGAAATTGGTCGCGGTGTGCGGGTCGCATGGAAAAACGACGACAACGGCGATGCTCGGGTGGGCGCTGCGGCGGGCGACGTTTAAAAGTGGATACGTGTTGGGCGGGCTGTTGGCGGATGGGAGCGCGCCGGCGAGCGCGGGGGGCAGCGAATGGGTGGTGGCGGAGATCGACGAGAGCGATGGGACGATCGAGCGGTTTTCGCCGGAGATGACGGTGGCGGTGAATTTGGATTGGGATCATCCGGACCGGTATCGCACGGCGGAGGAGATCGAGCGGACGTTTGTGGAATTGTTCGGGCGGACGCGCGGGGTGGTGTTGGTGAACGAAGCGTGGGGGGGTGAAATGCTGGCGCGTGCGGCGACGTTTGGGCGGACGGGGGATTTTTCAGGGGAGGTGGTGGAGGAGTTGGAAGGGCGGATGGTGTTGCGATTAGGCGGGCGGTTTTCGGCGGGGCGCGCGGTGGTGCGGGCGCGGGGAGAGTTCAATGCGAGCAATGCGACGGCGGCGCTGGCGGCGGCGGAGCTGATGGGGGTGAAGGTGGAGGAAGGTTTATTGGAAGATTTTTGCGGGGTGCGGCGGAGGCAGACGGTGTTGGCGGAGGGCGGGGGCGTGCGGGTGATCGAGGATTATGCGCACCATCCGGCGGAGATTCGGGCGTTGTTGGGGAGCTTGAGGAGAAAAGGTGAGCGGCTGGTGGTGGTGTTTCAGCCGCATCGATTTTCGCGGACGAAGCAGTTCTTGGGGGAATTTGCGGCGGCGTTGGGCGCGGCGGATCGCGTGGTGTTGCTCGATGTTTATGGGGCGGGTGAGGGGCGGATCGAAGGGGGGACGACGGAAGATTTATGGGCGGCGATGCGGGCGGAGAATGTGTCGCACGCGCGGAGCGATGGGGAGTTGAACGCGTTGTTGGATGGGGACGTGCGGGCGGGGGACGTCGTCGCATTTGTGGGTGCGGGCGATATTGATCGCAAAGCGCGGGCGTGGATCGAGAGTTGGAAGGCGAAGCGATGAGCGTGACGAATTGGGATGAATTTGTGGGGGCGGTGCGACCGGGGTTGTCGGCGGAGGCGAAGTTGCGGCGCGAGGAGCCGCTGGCGGCGAAGACGACGATGCGGGTCGGCGGGGCGGCGCGGGTTTACGCGGAGCCGGCGGGTATCGAGGATTTGGCGACGCTGTTGAAGGCGGCGAAGGCGGCGGGGGTGGCGGTGTTTTCGCTCGGGCGGGGGTCGAATGTGATCGTGCCGGATGAGGGCGTGGACGGGTTGGTGGTATCGCTGGCGCATCCGGGGTGGGCGAGTTTCGCGCCGCGGGAGCGCGGGCGGGTGTGGGCGGGGGCGGGGTTGCGGTTGAAGAATTTGTGCGGGTTGGCGGCGAAGGCGGGGCTGACGGGATTCGAGTTTTTGGAAGGGATTCCCGGGAGCGTGGGCGGGGCGCTACGGATGAATGCGGGCGCGATGGGCGGATGGATGTTCGACGTGGTCGAGGAGGTGCAGGCGATGACGCTGGAGGGGGAATTGAAGACGTGGGCGCGGGACGCGATGCGAGTGAGCTACCGGAATTGTGTGGAATTGCAGGCCGCGATCGCGGTGGGGGCGCTGCTGCGGCCGATGGCGCAGACGGATGCGGAGGCGGTGAACCGGCAGATCGATGTTTATCGAAGGAAGCGGCAGGAGTCGCAGCCGCGGGAGCCGAGCGCGGGGTGCATTTTCAAGAATCCGACGGGGAATTCGGCGGGGCGGCTGATCGACGAATGCGGGCTGAAGGGGGCGCGGGTGGGCGATGCGGAGGTGTCGCCGGTGCACGCGAATTTCATCGTGAACCGCGGGAAGGCGACGGGGGAGGATGTATTGGAGTTGGTAAGACGCGTCCGGGCGAAGGTGAAAGAGCAGCGGGGGGTGGAGTTGGAACCGGAGGTGTTGTTGTATGGGAAAGAGTGGGGGGATGTGCTGTGAGGTGGGAAAAGCCCAGAGCGGAGAGCCCAGAGCCCAGAGCGGGCATTCGTGCTCTTGATCGTAATCGTGCTCGTGATCGATGGACCGGCGGGGATGCGTCAGAAGAGGAGCACGAGCACGATTACGAGCACGAGCAGGAGGAAGGAGATTTATGAGTGAACCGGTGATGGCGGTGTTCGCGGGGGGGACCTCGGCGGAGAGGGAGGTTTCGCTGGGGTCGGGGCTGGCTTGCGCGGTGGCGCTGGCGCGGAATTTTTCGACGCGGTTGTTGGTCGTCGATGCGGACGCGGTGCCGGACGGTATCGATCCGAAAAACCACGTGGTGTTTTCGACGCTGCACGGGACGTTCGGCGAGGATGGGGGGATGCAGCGGTTGCTGGAGAAGGCGGGGGTGGTTTATGCGGGGTGCGGTGTGGAGAGCAGTGCGGTGACGATGGACAAGGCGGCGACGAAAGCGGCGGCGGAGAAGGTCGGGATTCGGGTGATCCCCGGAATGATGTTTTCGGTGGAGCCACTCGCTCACGCTCGTAGCTACGAGGTTGAGAGACAGCCAGGGGTGGAGGAGGTGGTGAAACGGTTTGGGGAGAAGGTCGTGCTGAAACCGAACGATCAGGGGAGCAGCGTCGGATTGAAGATCGTGGGGACGCGGGCGGAGTTGGAGGAGGGGCTCGCGGCGATTCGCGAGGGGAGCTGGTTGGTCGAACAGCGGGTGTTTGGGCGGGAGCTGGCCGTGGGTGTGTTGAACGGGCGCGCGATGGGAATCGTGGAGATCCGGCCGAAGTCGGGCGTGTATGACTACGAGAGCAAATATACGAAAGGGCGGACGGAGTATCTGGCGCCGGCGCCGCTGGGAGAAAAATTGACGGCGGAAATTCGGGCGGCGGCGGCGCGGGCGTTCGCGGCGTGTGGGTGTCGCGATTACGCGCGGGTGGATTTCATGATCGGAGCGAACGAGGAGTTTTATTTGCTGGAAATAAACACGCTCCCCGGCATGAAAGAAATGAGCCTGCTGCCGATGAGCGCTCGCTGCGAGGGACTGGATTTCACGGGATTGGTCAGGGAAATGGTGAGGCCCGCGCTGGAGCGTTTTCATGCCGCGGCGGCGTCTGCGAAATCCACGTGAGCCGAGCCGAGATCAATGCCCCGCAGTCGCGCAGCTGGAGAGATATTCCCCAGCAGGTGAAGCCGCGCGCGATGTCGACGGGCGGGCGGAAACGGTTGGTGTGGAGCGCGACGAAGACGTTATTCGCGGCGGCGCTGTTGTGCGGATTGGTGTGGGGCGGCTACGAGATCGGGGCGGTGTTGCGCGGGAATCCGCAGGTGTTGTCGGCGACGGCGGAGGCGGTGCCGGTGAAGGAGATCGTGCTGTCGACGGACGGCGTGTTGAATCACGAGTGGGTCGTGGCGCAGCTGGGCTTGCCTCGAAAAGTGTCGCTGATGCAGCTCGATCTGGACGTGCTGCAGGCGAAGTTGCTGGAGACGCGGCAGGTGCGGACGGCGAATGTGACGCGGGTGTTTCCGGCGACGCTGACGGTGAGCGTGTCGGAGTATTCGCCGGTGGCGCGCGTGATGGCGCAAGTGGGGGACGCGCCGCCGCGGGAGTTGTTGGTGGCGCGCGAAGGCGTGGTGTTCGAAGGCCAGGGTTACGATCCGGCGATGGTGAAGACGCTGCCGTGGCTGGCGGGGGTGAAGCTGGAGCGGGAGAACGATGAGTTTCTGCCGCTGGCGCACATGGAAATCGTGGCGGACCTGCTCGCGAAGGCGAAGCTGGAGGCGGAGCATCTTTATCGCACGTGGCAGGTGGTGTCGTTGGAACGGTTCGAGTCGGATCACGAGATCGAGGTGCGGACGGCGGAGGTGGGGCGGATTTTGTTTGGGGTGAACGACGATTTTTTCCGTCAGCTGGCGCGGCTCGATTCGCTGCTGGATGCGGCGCGGGCGCGGACGGACCGGCCGTTGCGGGAGGTGAATCTCGCGATTGGCGCGCAGGTGCCGGTGACCTTTGTGGATCCGGAGCTGGTGCCGGGCGTGGCGGTGCCGGCGAGTGCGACCGTGCGGCCGGCGGCGATGGAGCAACGGCCGGCGCGGTTGCCGGCGCAGCGGGCTTTCCCGGATTTTCAGCGAAACAAAAAACTGTGAGCTCCCGCACCACTTTCATCGGCGCCGTCGAAGTCGGCACGTCCAAAACCACCGTGCTCGTTGGCGAATACACGGGTCGCGAGCTGGCGATCATCGGACACGGCGAGTGTTCGTCGCGCGGCGTGATCAAGGGCAATGTCGTCGATTACAAGGCGGCGAGCGATTGCACGCACAGTGCGCTGGAGCAGGCGGAGCGGGATGCGGGGGAGAAGATCGATCTGGTGTTTCTGGCGCAGACGGGCGGACACCTGGAAGGGTTTTACAACGAGGCGGCGGTGAACGTGAAGGCGGCGGACAACATGATCGATCGCGACGACATTCGCACGGTGTGCGAGCTGGCGCGGTCGAAGGAGCTGCCGAGCGGGCGGATGGTGGTGCATCACATCCGGCGGCCGTTTCGGGTGGACGGGCGGATCGTGCCGACGTCGCCGGAGAATCTGGTCGGGCAGCGATTGGAGGTCGGCTACTGGACGGTGCACGGGCAGGAGCAGCGGCTGGCGGACAACATTCATGTGATCCGCGGGTTTAATCTCGAAGTGCGCGAGCTGGTGCTGGCGAGTCTGGCGTCGGGTCACATGGTGACGACGCCGGAGGAGCGTCAGCATGGTGTGCTCGCGATCGACATCGGCGCGGGGACGACGGATTTCGCGTTGTATCGCGACGGCGTGGCGCACACGACGGGCGTGGTGCCGGTGGGCGGCACGCATCTGACGAACGACCTGAGCATCGGGCTGCGGTTGACGGAAGGGCAGGCGGAGAAACTGAAGCTGCGGTTCGGGCGCGCGACGGTGCAGGCGAAGGATCGGAACGACAAAGTGTGGCTCGATGGGAATTTCGCGATCGGCGACCGGCAGTTTGCGCGGCAGGCGATCGAGCAGATCACGGCGGCGCGGACGTGGGAGTTGTTCGAAGTGGTGAAGAAGAAGCTCGGGAATGCGTTTTCGCCGGAGACGTGTGCGGCGGGCGTGGTGTTGACGGGCGGGACGGCGAAGCTGACGGGAATTGGCGAGGCGGCGGCGAAGGTGTTTGGCGTGCCGGCGCATCTGGGCGAGACGCCGGGCTGGGTGGCGGAGAATTTGCGCGACCCGGGGTATAATACGGCACTGGGGCTGTTGTATTACGGCGTGAGCGCGCACAACGAGAAGGCGACGACGACGCGGCGGAGCGGCGGGTTTTTGTCGGGGGTGAAGCGGTTGTTTGCGAACTCGTGAGAGCGCAGGAGCCAAACGCTTTGAGATGTGAAGAGAAGAGTGCTGCGACAGCCTGCAGGCGTATGTCTCCCTGGATTCTTCGCTTCGCTCAGAATGACATCAATTGTGGTGTGGTGAAATAGACCTCATGAATTTGAATGAACTTCCTCTCGAGCACTCGTTGCTCACGGATCGGAGCATTGCGATCAAGCTGGTCGGCGTGGGCGGGGCGGGATCGAACGCGGTCGACCGGTTGAAAATGGAGAATCTCGAGCGGCTGCAGCTCGCGGTCGTGAACACCGATTACCAGGCGCTGGCGAGTTCGCCGGTCCAGGACAAGGTGTTGATCGGGATGAGCGTGACGCGCGGGCTCGGGGCGGGCGGCGATCCGGAGCTGGGGCGCGAGGCGGCGGAGGCGGATCGCGAGAAGATCGCGAACGTGGTGAAGGACTGCGATCTGGTGTTTTTGTTTGGCGGCATGGGCGGCGGGACAGGAAGTGGCGCGCTGCCGGTGGTGGCGGAGATCGCGGCGGAGCAGGGCGGTCTGGTGATCGCGTTTGTGACGATGCCGTTTTCGTTCGAGGGCGGGCGGCGGTTGAAGCAGGCGGAGGAGGGCTTGCAGGCGCTGCGGCGCGTATGCGATGCGGTGATACCGCTGCCGAACGACGTGCTTTTGCAGGAGGCGGCGGAGAACGAGACGGTGCTGGATTCGTTTGCGCGGGCGGACGAGTGGATGGGGCGCGGGGTGAAGTCGATCTGGGCGATGTTGTTCAAGACCGGGTTGATCAATCTGGATTTTGCGACATTGCGGCAGGCGTTTCAGCAGCGGGGAGGAAAGACCCTGTTTGGGCTGGGCGAAGGCGCCGGGGAGAACGCGGTGGCGGACGCGGTGGGGAGTTTGAAGCTCTGTCCGTTGTTGCACACGCCGGAGTTTTCGCGGAAGGCGGACCGGTTGCTGGTGAATATCATTGGGGGGACGGACCTGACGCTGGCGAAGGTGAACGAGTTGATGACAGCAATCACGGAGCAGTTTGGCCGGGAGTCGCACATCATCATGGGTGCGGTGATCGACGAGGAGATGCAGAACCGCGTCGAGGTGTGCGTGATCGGCACGAGCGACATGGGTGGGCGCGCGGGGGCGTTGACGCGGCGGCCGGTGCCGGTGCGCAAGGCGACGCCGGTGCGCGCGGAGGGAGCAGCAACGCCGGGGGTGGCGGGGACGGCCGAACGAACGGGCGTGGCGATGAGTGCGGCGAATCGTGCGGTGGAGCCGGCGCAGGCGGAGATGACGCTCGAGCAGGCGGCGGCGAAGGCGGCGGCGAAGATTGCGCAGGAGGAATTCGGTTTCGGCGAGATCGAGAGCCGCGGGCATTTCGAGAAGACGGACCGGAATCTTTTCGATGGGCAGGATCTGGATGTGCCGACGTATCTGCGGAAAGGGATCAAGATCGCGGTGTGAGCCGCAGTCGAACCCCAGAGGCGCGGAGGACACGGAGAAAACGGAAAGTCGCCCCCGCCGACCTCGCTGGCCAGGCACAAAAAAGGGCGGGTGCAGGCCCGCCCTGGGTTGGAGAGAAGAAACGGGACTAGACCGCTTTGAGGAGGGCGGGGTGCTCGACTTGGGTGTCGATCTGGTGGCGGCGGGTTTTCTTGAGGTGGTGCCGCTTGCCGAGCATGCGATCGAGTTTGTCGATCAGGAGAGAGATGGCTTTGTGGCACTCGTCGGCCTGAACGGTGGCGTTCATGTCGGGGCCGTAGATTTCGATGTGGCCTTTGGCCTTGAACCGGTGGGCGACGGCTTCGGTGCGGTCGCATTCCAACTCCACGCGAATCCGCACGATGCGGTCGTCGTGACGAAACAGTCGCTCGGATTTCTCGCGCACGAACGTTTTCAGGGAAGGTGTAAGCTCGAGATGAATGCCTGAGACGATGAGTTCGTGGTTGTTTTGTCTGTTCATGATACTCCGTTTGTTTTGGTTTCAGCGAACCAGAGCGAGGGCTCTGGCTGAAAATTTCCCTGCCCGAAGCCTGTGTCCTCGCCACGCGAAGCGCTCCAAACTGTGTCGGCCGTCGTCCTGACGGGCGGATCTTCCGGTATTGGAAAATCGTTCATCGAGCTGTGTGCGAAGCTGCGCCCGGAGCTTTGTTTTTGCAACCTGTCTCGCTCCGCCCCGGTCATAAATCTACCGCAGCTTAAGCTGCGCCACGTGCCCTGCGATTTGAGCGACGCCGAGGCCGTGAAGCGGGGCGCGGAGGCCGTGCTCGAATGGTTAAGTCGCGAAGCGCCAGCGGGGCGGGTGCTGCTCATCAACAACAGTGGTTTCGGCGCATATGGCCGATTTCCTGAGCCCAACTTAAGCGAGCAGCTCCAACTATTAGATGTTAACATCCGCGCGCTCGTGGAGCTCACGGGTCGGTTGTTGCCGGAGCTGAAGAAACGGGGCGGGGCGGTGTTGAATGTGGCGTCGACGGCGGCGTTTCAGGCGATGCCGTTCATGGCGACGTATGGGGCATCGAAGGCGTTTGTGCTGCATTGGAGCGTCGCGCTCGACGAGGAATTGCGGGGGAGCGGGGTGCGATCGATTGCGGTGTGTCCGGGGCCGACGGAGACGAAGTTTTTCGAGCGGGCGGGGTTGAAGCCGGGGAGTGTGCGGGCGGAGCGGGCGACGGGGATGACGGCGGAGGCGGTGGTGGAGGAGGCGTTGCGCGGGCTGGCGGCGGGGCGGGCGGTGGTGGTGGCGGGGTTCAGAAACAAACTGACGGCGATCGCGGGGGCGTTGGCGCCGAAGCGGTTTGGCGCGTGGGTCGCGGGGAAGCTGGTCGCGCGGAGCCGGTTGGCGCAACTCGGACGATGAGTGCGGACGACGCGGCGGCGAACGCGGGCGAGCGGGCGGAGGTGGATGTGTTTTCGCGGCGGGCGTGTGCGTGGCCGCGGCGGATGTCGCAGGGGCCGGCGCGGCTGATCGCGGAGGCCGAGTTGCGGTCGTGGATTTTATTCGAGGACGAGCGGCTGCTGGTGATCGCTAAGCCGGGGGACGTGGTGTGTCATCCGTCGAAGGCGGGGCCGTGGTCGAGCCTGGTGGGGGCGGCGCGGGAATACACGAAGCTCGAGACGGTGCATCTGGTGTTTCGGCTGGATCGGGAGACGAGTGGCGTGGTGGTGATCGCGAAGGATGCGAAGATGGCGAGCCGGCTGCAGGTCGCGATGCAGGAGCGGAAAGTAGGGAAGGTTTATCGAGCGATCGTGTGGGGCGAGTTGAAGGAGGCGATGACGGTGGACCGGGCGCTGGGGGATGACGTGAACAGTCCGGTGTTCGTGAAATCGGCGGTGGTGGAGGTGGGCGGGCAGCGGGCGGTGACGTATTTTGCGCCGGAGGCGGTGGCGCGCGGGAGCGGAGGCGGCGCCTTTACGTTGATGCGCGTGGTGACGGAGACGGGGCGGAAGCATCAGATCCGGGCGCATGCGCAGTGGCTCGGGTATCCGATTGTCGGTGACAAGATTTACGGGCCGGATGATCGACTGTATCTGGAGTTCATCGATGGCGGGTGGACGCCGGCGATGGCGGAGAAGTTGTTGCTGCCGCGGCAGGCGCTGCATTGCGCGGCGATCGATTTGCGGGCGGCGGGGGTGGAGCGGGTGTTCGAAGCGCCGCTGGCGGAGGATATGCGGCGGTTTTGGGAGGAGAAGAGCGGCTGTCGCAGGTAGGTGGCGCGCTGGTCGCGCCACGTTCGGCGATCCGTTGCGCGGCGAGCGCGCAACCTACTGAAGCCATTCGGGGACGGGCTGGCCGGTGTCGGTGAGGGGGGCGAACCAAGACCAATCGTCGGCCTGGCAATGGAAGAAAGGCCAAATTGCAGGTGATGCGAGAAGGCCGGCGCGATAAGGGTTTTGAAAAATGTAGCGGATCACGGACTCGGCCGAATCGGAGGGGCGAAGTTGGTGATCGTAGAAGTTGTCCTGCCAGCGGATTGATGAAGGAAGGAGCAAGCGAGTGCGGGCTTTCAGGCGGGCGATAGATTGGGAAAGGATGAGGCGTTCACCGAGCGTGAAGAAAAGGTGGACGTGATCCGGCATGATCGTGGCGCAGCGCAGGAACCAAGAGCCGTCGGCGTGCATGGCGTGAACTTCCCTCAAAATGGCAGCGGCAATTGGGCCGGTGAGAACAGGGGCACGAGGAACGATGCACACGGTGACGAAGTAGTTCGCACGAGCGGCGGAGAAGCGACCGCGGCGGAGGGCGTTTGCGGCGGTGTTGCGCTTGGACGGGATCACCGGTGTGGGTTGCGCGCTTGTCGCGCACCGGGGCAATTCGGGTGTGTGTCAATACCCCGAAGCGTTGCGCGCGAGCGCGCAACCTACCGGAGCGATGCTTCGACGGCGGCGCGGAGGGCGCGGGTGCGGGTGGGGAGGTCGAGGGCGGAGGGCGATTCGAGGGTGTAGGTGAGATTCGTGTGATGGGCGACGAGGTAGATGGCTTCGGGCCATTGTTCGCGAAGGAGCGGGTCGGCGATCGGGCGGATGAGGCCGCGGGCGACGGATTCGCGGCCGTCGATCACGGCGGCGGTTTCGATCGGGCAGCATTGCTCGACGGCGGCGAGCATCGCGTCGACATGGCTCGGGCGGTCGGTGGG
>JAEZAD010000270.1 GCA_023430565.1 Verrucomicrobiota bacterium | reverse complement strand
GACTTTCAAGACCAGCGCCTTCAACCACTCGGCCATCTCTCCAGGATAAAAAACCAGCGTAAGCTATTATAGCAGGGTTTTGGGGCAAAGTCAATGGTGAAAATGGGGTTTTGGACGGTCTGATGGGGTGTTTTCAGGCTTATTTGGTGGGTTGAGACTGATTTTGGACGAACAGATGGGCTTGTATCGTTGATCCTGGATCAGATGTACGGGAAAAACGGGCTGATAAAGCAGAGATACCATTGTATGGATGCATATAGACGGTGATGTCAGCGGATGTCAGGGAGATGTCGATGTGCGGTTCATGGAGATAGGCGTTGATTGCGAAACTCAGATCAAGCCCATAGCGAAATATGCTCAGGAAAGTGCCTGTGCCAATCATATCTCAACTGTGGTGAAATCTATTACCCAGCCAATTACCGATGCTCTTTGTAAGTGGTAAATTATCCGTTTGTGAAGGAATTTTTAGTATAATTATGGAATATTTAGCTTATGGCAGACCAATATCCGCACTTCATCAATTTTTGGAGGATCTTCATGAAGGCTGGAATGAGAGGGCCCGTCGTTTCTTTCTTATTGCTCACTTTTCTTTTCCTACTTGGCGCTTCGGCACTCGCCGATACCACGTCGGACGGTTACACTTATACCGCGGGGATGGACGGTGTCACCATCACCGGCTATACCGGGGTGGACGTGGACCTCGTCGTCCCCGGCACCATTGGCGGCCAGAACGTCATCGCCATCGGCGACTCGGCGTTTTCGGGCAAATCCGCGCTGAAGAGCATCTCGCTGCCGGACAGCGTCTTGTCGCTTGGCAATTACGCCTTTAGCAACTGTACCACGCTGGAGAACCTCTCGCTGGGCAGCGGGCTACAAACCATTGGCAATTTTGCCTTTGCAAGATGCTACGCGCTTGCGTCGCTGAGCATTCCGGACGGAGTCACCGCCATCGGCGCCAACGCGTTTGACAGCGATTCCGCGCTTACCAGCATGGAGCTTCCGGATCAGCTGGCTACTGTCAGTTCCGAATTGTTCGCAAACTGCTCCAAGCTCGCCAGTGTGACCCTCCCGGTTGGCGTCACCTCCATCGGGAGAGCGGCGTTTGATGAATGCGAAAAACTGACGGACATCACGATCCCCACAACGGTTACAAGCATTGCCGAATTCGCGTTCAATAACTGCGACAGCCTGACGAGTGTTTCCGTTCCGGCCGGGGTGACGCATATTGAGCAAAGTACATTTGCTGAGTGCGGGAATCTGACGAGCGTTGATTTGCCCGACGGGTTAACGTATATTGGGAATTTCGCGTTTGCCGAATGCGAAAAGCTTACGGACTGCGATATTCCTGATCAGGTGACGTATATCGGACCAATGGCGTTCTCTTTCTGCCGTAGCCTGCAAAGCGTTCAGATCCCGTCTGGGGTAACAGAAATATACAACAGTGCATTTTACTACTGCGACAGCCTGACGGAGATCGTCATTCCTGAAGGGGTTACGAGAATCGGACAGTGGGCATTCGGTCATTGCTTCGGTCTGACGAGCATCACAATCCACGGCGGGGTGATGAGCATTGGTGAGGCTGCGTTCTATGACTGTAAAAGTCTTACGAATGTAAACATCCCTGCAGGGGTGACGAGCATCGAGTGGGCTACTTTTTATAACTGCTCCGCTCTCGAGAGCATTCAGATTCCTGATGGGGTAACGAGCATCGGTGGTCAAGCGTTTGCCGGTTGCAGCAAGTTGGTGAACGTGAATATTCCAGCCAGGGTGACAAGCATAGGAGACAGTGCGTTCATGTCCTGCCGTCCGGCGAAGTTCGTCTTGCCGCGAAGTCTGACGTCAATAGGCTCGAATGCTTTTACACGCGGTCCATTGTATGCTTATGAAGGTTCCTATGCGGAGCAGTATCGCTCCACCTCTGTCAGTAAACCCATCACCATGTTCATCCACTGTGACAAATCCTCTTTTGATCTGGAGCTTGGTAATGCTGTAACGCTTTCGCCAACCGTCAGTTATCATAAACCTGTCGATCGGATTGAATGGAATAGCGGAGATCTTGAAGTTGCAACCATAGACGAGTCCGGTGTGCTCACCGGAGTGGCCTTGGGGAGGACGACGATTATCGCGTCCATCGCCGGGGACGACGATATGACCACTACTTTTGATGTCGTGGTTAAAAAGCACGCCACAGGCTTGATGCTGGACAAGGGTGACGAAACCATTTATACCGGTGAAACGCTGAATTTGCAGGCGACGGTCACACCGGATGACGCCACCGACCCAAGCGTGACCTGGGCGAGCAGCAACGAAGCGGTTGCAACGGTGGCAGACGGCGTGGTCATGGGGTTAAAAGCGGGCAACGCCACCATCACCGCTACGACCGAGGATGGCAGCAACAAGAGGGCGTCCTGCGAAGTCACGGTGAAGCAGTACGCCACCAGCCTGGAACTTGACAAGTCCAGCGTAACACTATACGCCGGCAGGACGCTGACGCTTACGCCGAGGGTCTTGCCGGGCGACACCAGCGACCCAAGCGTGACCTGGGCGAGCAGCGATGAATCCGTTGCGACGGTAGAGGACGGCATAGTCACGGGGGTAAAACTGGGCAGTGTCACGATCACCGCTACGACTGCGGATGGCAGCGACAAGACAGCGTCCTGCGAAGTCACAGTGAAGTTGTACGCCTCGGGCGTCTCGCTGGATAGGACTGACGCTTCCCTATACCCCGGTGAAGCGCTGACGCTTGAAGCAACCGTCTCCCCAGACAATACCAGCTGCAAGGTCCTGACCTGGAAAAGCAGCGACGAGGCCGTGGCGCTGGTTTCGGAAGGAGTGGTCACAGCGCTGAAGGCGGGAACGGCGACGATTACCGCGACGGCGGCGGATGGAAGCGGGAAATACGCGACCTGCGAGATTACCGTCTGGACTCCGGCGGCCGGCGTGGTGGTCGGACCGGTTCCCGAAGCACTGCTTAAGGCGGGGGACACGCTGACGCTTTCGGCGGAAGTGCAGCCTGCGGGTGCCCACGACCGAAATGTGACCTGGAGCACCAGCAACGCATCTGTGGCGCGGGTGCAGGGCGGCGTAGTCACTGCCGTGGGACGGGGTATTGCGACGATCACGGCAACCACACACAACGGCAAGACCGGGACCTGCGTGGTCAGTGTGGAGGACCGGGTGGCGGACCTGGAGCTGAGGGTTGAGGAGACGCCGGTTACGAACGGCGTATATGATCTTCAGGTAGGCGCGAAGCTGGAGGTCGATACCATCGTGCTGCCGCAGGGGATCGGCCATTTCCTCTCTTACAAATCTACGGATGAAAAGGTGGTGTCGGTCAAGTCGAGCGCGGTTACCGGCCTCATGAACGGTCAGGCGACCATCACCGGCCTCAAGAACGGTCAGGTGACCATTACCGTCACCGCGAAGGATTCAAAGGGCCTGGCCAGCAAATCGAAAACGCTCAAAGTCAATGTGTTCACTCCTGTGGGCAGTGTGGCCCTGCCGGGCGAGGTGCGGATGTTGGCCGAAACGAAGAAGAGACTGACGGCGACGATCGCCCCCTCCAGCGCCAGCGACAAGGCGCTCACTTGGGACAGTGACAACAAAGCCGTGGCCACGGTCTCCCAGGATGGCACGGTCACGGCGCTGAAGACGGGCACGGCAAACATCAGCGCGACGTCGGTAAACGGCAAGGTGGGCTCCTGTCTGGTGCGGGTGACCGACCGAGCGACGGGCGTGCAGATCGCCACCGAGACCGGCAAGGCGTACGTGGATTACAAGAAGTACCTGCAGCTGACGTCGACGGTGAGCCCGGGGACGGCCTACGGCGCGGTCACTTGGAAGTCCACCAACACAGCGTATGTGACGGTGGACGCAAACGGCAAGGTCTACGGCAAGAAGGTGGGAAAGCCGGTTACCATCTACGCCACCGCGGCGGATGGGACGGGCGTGCGCGGCTCGATTGCGATCCAGGTCATCACCCCGGTGAGGGGCGTGAACCTGCCGGAGACGGACAAGGTGTTTGTCGGCAGGAAGAAGAAGCTGTCGGCTACGCTGAGTCCCTCCAACCCAACCTTCAAGGCGCTGACCTGGGAAAGCAACAACGAAGCCGTGGCGATGGTGGACGAATCCACTGGGCTGGTGACGGCGAAGGCGCTGGGAACGGCGTCGATCACCGCGACAGCGTACAACGGCCAGAGCGACAGCTGCACCGTCACGGTGGCGCAGCCGGTGACGGGCATCACCCTTACGCCGGTAAACGGCTACAAGGTGGTCTACAAGGGCGAGACGGCGTCTTTGACGGAAACCATTATGCCCGATAACGCAAATGACAAGGGCGTGACCTGGAAGTCCTCGAACGAAAAGTATGCGAAGGTAGACAATCATGGCCAGGTGAAGGGCAGAAGCGCGGGCAAGGTGAAGATCACCGCCACGGCGAAGGATGGCAGCGGCGTGCCTGGCAGCATCAATTTGACAGTCGCCATTCCCGCAACGTCGATCAAGCTGAGCAAATCAAGCGCGGTCCTCTACCACAACGGAGAAATCGACGCTCTGAAAACCGTCAGGCTGACAGCGGCGGCGTCCCCCAAGGGATCGGTGTACCGGAGCTTGGCCTGGAGCGTCGAAAGCGGCGCCGACGTGGCGACGGTGGACGCCGCTACCGGCCTGGTTACGGCACTGAAGGATGGCACCACGGTGATCCGCGCCACCGCCGACAGAGGGTACACCGCGACCGGTACAGTAACGGTGCGCACGCTGCCCACCACCCTCTCATTGAATACCACCGAAAAGACGCTGGCCTTCAATCAGAGCTTCAACCTGGGCGTAGAGGCGGCCTTTGACGCGGGATGCACGGAGAAGGCGCTGACTTGGACCAGCAAGAACAAGAACGTGGCCACGGTGTCCTCCGAGGGCGTTGTGAAGGCGAGCAAGAACAGGACGGGCACGACCATCATCACAGCTACGACAAAGAACAATATTAAGGTCACCTGCATCGTCAAGGTGGTTAAGCGCCTGCCCAAGGGCGTGACTGGCACACCCACCGCAGGGATAACGGCGCCCCGTGTCGCACTGAGGCTGACAGGCGGCGGTTATTGCACCAGCGACGATCATGTAGCGGACGTGGACGGCAGCGGGAATGTCGAGTTGAAAGCGGATGGCGTCGCCACGCTGGAAGCGGGTGGCAAGCAGTTTGGCGTCAAAGTCGAGGACGT
>JAEZAD010000193.1 GCA_023430565.1 Verrucomicrobiota bacterium | reverse complement strand
CCGCCGTCGGTCTCTACACCGTGGCGGCCAGCGTCACCAATCCGAATTACACCGGCAGCGCTTCCGCTTCGCTTCGGATCACCGACAGCACCAAGCCGGCACTCACGCTGCCGGCGTCGCCCATCGTCGCCGAAGCCACGGGACCTGACGGCGCGAACGTGGCGTTCACCGTCAGCGCCCTCGACGACATCGACGGCTCCGTGCTCGTGACGACGACCGCTGCCTCCGGCAGCAAATTCCCGCTCGGCGACACCGTCGTGACCGCGACGGCGCAGGACGCCGCCGGCAATATCGCCCAGGGCACGTTCACCGTGACCGTGCGCGACACGACCGCGCCGGTCATCAGCCTCGCCTCGCCCGAACCCGATCTGCTGTCCGAGAACTTTTCCGCCTACACCGGCATCCACAGCGGCACGCAACACCTCTCCGGTCTGAACCTGGCCTACGGTGGCAATGTCAGCGGTTGGAGTGCCACGGGCGGCAATGCCGTCCACGTGGTGGACCTTAGCGGTTCCGGCAACTACGCAGTGATGATCTGGCACGACAACGTGATCACGCGCACCGCGGCCACCGCCGCCAACGACGCAGGCGTCGCCTATGTTGTGAAATTCGTCGCCGGCCCCGCCGTCTACCAGACGCCGAGCCAGGCCACCGGCGCGAACGACGGTTTGAAGATTCAGCTTCTCCGCGCCGACAACACCGTCGCCGTCGAATTCTCGCACAAGCCCGGCGCGTATGCCGGTGCGTCCACGATGACGCCGGTCTCGTTCAACTACACCGGCGACGGCACCGGTTCGCTCCGCGTGCGCATCGCGCCGCTCCTCGTCAACAGCACGCGTTTCGGCGGGGCCATCGACGAACTCTCCATCGCGAAAGCGCCGGTCGCCTTGACCACGCCGCAGGAAATCACCGTCGAAGCCACGTCGTCCGCCGGCGCGCCCGCCACGTTCAACGCCGTCGCGACCGATCTGGTCAGCGGCAACGTGACCGTGAGCGCGAGCCCCGTGTCAGGCAGCACCTTCCCGGTCGGCACCACGCTCGTCACCCTCGGCGCGATCGATGCCGCCGGCAATCCCGCCACCGCCACATTCAACGTGATCGTGCGCGACACCACGAAGCCGGTTCTGAACCTGCCCGCGAATCAGACGCTCGAAGCGACCAGCGCCGCCGGCGCCATCGCCACCTTCAACGCCACCGCCTCTGACAATGTCGGCGCGACGGTCACGACCAGCGCCGCGTCCGGCAGCACGTTCCCGCTCGGCACCACGACCGTGAACGTCACCGCCAGCGACGCCGCCGGCAACAGCGCGTCCGGATCCTTCACCATCACCGTGCGCGACACGACGAAGCCCGTCGTGACCGCTCCGGCCAGCATGATTGTCGAAGCAACGAGCGCCGCCGGTGCAAGCGTTCCTTACAGCGCGTCCGCGACCGATGCAGTGAGCGGCAGCGTCCCCGTGACGGGTGTGCCCGCCTCCGGCAGCACGTTCGCCCTCGGGACCAGCACCGTAGGTCTCTCCGCCGTCGACGCCGCTGGCAATGTCGGCACCGCCAGCTTCACGATCACGGTGCGGGATACGACCAAGCCCACGCTCACCGCGCCCGGCAATCTCGTGATCGAAGCCACCAGCGCCGCGGGTGCCACGGTCAACTACACCGCCAGCGCCACCGACACGGTCAGCGGCAATATCGCTGTCGTCGGCGTGCCCGCCTCGGGCACGGTATTCCCGATCGGATCGACGACCGTGAACCTCACCGCGACCGACGCCGCCGGGAATTTCGCCACCGCTAGCTTCACCGTCACCGTGCGCGACACGGTCAAGCCCGTGCTCACGCTGCCCGCTTCGCCAATCGTCGTCGAAGCGACCGGCCCGAGCGGCGCCAACGTTACCTTCGGCGTCAGCGCCAACGACAACATCAACGGCGCCGTCGCAGTCACGACCTCGCACGCTTCCGGTAGCCTCTTCCCGCTGGGCGAGACCGTCGTCAATGCCGACGCGCAGGACGCCGCCGGAAACGCTATCACAGGTTCCTTCCTCGTCACCGTGGTCGACACGACGGCTCCGACGATCCTGATGAGCCCGACGGCTTCGATCGGCGTGACGATCAACAACGCCGGTTTCGAACAGCCGGCAGTATCCGATCACGGAACGACAATCGACGGCTGGACCAAGGCCGGCGATTCAGGCGTCGTTTACGTCCCTGCGCTTCCTGGCCGTTACATCACCGGCGTCGCGCCCGAGGGCCGCCAGGTGGCCTTCATCAACATCGGTTCGATCTCGCAGACGCTCGGCGTCACGCTCGAAGCCGGCAAAACCTACACGCTGTCCGGCTACGTCGGTCGCCGTAGTGACGATCCCATTACCACCGGCCGCCTCTCGCTCGTCACGACCTCAGGCGTGGTGCTCGCGCAGGTCGATTCCGCGTCCGATCAGGCGGTCGCCACATTCGCGCATTACACGACGACCTTCACCGCTCCGGCCAATCATCCGAATCTCGGCGCGGCGCTGAAGATCGTGCTCACCAATACGAGTAACCAGCAGGTCAACTTTGACGCCATCACGCTGACCGTCGGCGAGACGCCGACGTCCGCTCCGGCCGACATCGTTGCCGAAGCCACTTCGGCCAGCGGCGCGGTCGTCAATTACACCGCCAGCGCAACCGACAGCGTTTCGGGCACGCTCCCCGCGAGCAGCGCGCCGGTTTCCGGCGGCACGTTCCCGATCGGCTCGACGCCGGTCACGCTGGGCGCGATCGACGCGGCCGGCAATCCAGCCCTGGCCACGTTCAACGTGATCGTGCGCGACACGACGAAGCCGGTGTTGAACCTGCCCGCAAATCAGACGCTCGAAGCCACGAGCGCCGCGGGCGCCGTCGCGACGTTCACCGTCTCCGCTAGCGATGCCGTCGGCGCGATCGTCACCACCAGCGCCGCCTCTGGCAGCGTCTTTCCGCTCGGCACGACAACGGTCGACGTCAGCGCGATCGACGAAGCCGGCAACGAAACGACCGGCTCGTTCACGATCACTGTGATCGATTCCACGAAGCCGATGCTGATTCTCCCGGCGAATCAGGTGATCGAAGCCACCGGGCCGGCCGGCGCGATCGCCACGTTCAGCGCGTCGGCGTCTGACACGGTCGACGGCGGCCTCCCGGTCTCGCTCGCGCCGGAATCCGGCAGCGTGTTCGCGATCGGCACCACCGCCGTGCAGGCCAGCGCGTCCGATTCCGCAGGCAACACCGCTTCGGGTGCGTTCA
>JAEZAD010000067.1 GCA_023430565.1 Verrucomicrobiota bacterium | reverse complement strand
GAGACGCGCGCGCCGGAGCGTTTGGCGGTCTCGACGATCTCGAGGGCGGACTGATCGATGACTCGATAGTCGAAGCCCTGAAGCTTGATGCGGATGCGTTGACCTTTCATGGGAGGCAAAGAACGAGGTGTTACGTGCGGGCGGGAGCTTTCGAGGAGGTCTCGACGATTTTCGCGAGGAGCGAGTTCGGCACCTGTTCGAAGTGCGACGGCGTGATGGACGCGCTGGCGCGGCCCTTCGAGAGCGAGCGAATATCGGTGACGTAGCCGAAGAGCGTTTCGAGCGGGACGTGAGCGTTGACGATCGCGGCACCGTTTTTGTTTTCGATGCCTTGGATCGCGCCGCGGCGACGGTTGATGTCACCCATCAGATCGCCCTGGTATTCCTCGGGAGTCGTGACTTCGACGCCCATGATCGGCTCGAGGAGGATCGGGGTGGCCTTCTTCATCGCCTCCTTGAAGGCGAAGATGCCAGCCATCTTGAACGCGAGTTCCGACGAATCGACTTCGTGGAAAGAGCCGTCGACGATGCGGACCTTGACGTCCACGACCGGGTAACCCGCGACGACGCCGTTGTTGGCGCCTTCGAGAATACCGTCCGTGGAGGGCTTGATGAATTCCTTCGGAATGACGCCGCCAACGATCTCGTTGATGACCTCGACGCCCTTGCCCTTTTCATTGGGCTCAAGCTTGACGACCACGTGGCCGTATTGGCCTTTGCCACCGGACTGGCGGATGAATTTGCCTTCGCCATCCGCGGCCTTCGCGACGGTTTCGCGGTAGGCAATCTGCGGCTTGCCAGAGGTGGCCTCGACCTTGAACTCGCGCTTCATGCGGTCGCGGATGATGTCGAGGTGGAGCTCGCCCATGCCGGCGAGAATGGTCTGGCCGGTGTCGGGGTCGGTTTTGACGCGAAGCGTCGGATCTTCGGCGACGAGCCGTTGGAGGGCGGTCCCCATCTTTTCCTGATCGCCCTTCGAATTCGGTTCGATGGACATCGAGATGACAGGCTCCGGGAAGGACGGTGGCTCGAGGCGAATATCGAAGTCCTCGTCGCACAGGGTGTCACCGGTGATGACGTCCTTCACGCCGACGACGGCGCAGATGTCGCCCGAGTAAGCGAGGTCGATTTCCTCACGCTCGATCGCCCGCATGAGGACGAGACGCGAGACGCGTTCGGTGCGGCGAGTGCGCGGGTTGTAAACGGACATGCCCTTCGGGAGCTGGCCGGTGTAAACGCGGAAGAACACGAGGCGGCCGACGAATGGGTCGTTCCAGAGCTTGAACGCGAGACCGGCCATCTTCGCTTTGTCATCGACGACGGCTTCCACTTCCTTGCCGTCAGTGTCCTGGCCAACCATCGGCGGAACATCGATCGGGTTCGGGAGGTAATTGACCACGCAATCGAGCAGGCGCTGCACGCCCTTTTTCTTGAACGCGGAGCCCGGGATGACGCCGGTGAACTTCAGCGAAATCGTTGCCTTGCGGACGCCGAGCATAAGCTCGTTGACGGAAATTTCTTCGCCACCGAGGTATTTCTCGGCGATGACGTCGTCGAAATCCGAGACCGCTTCGATGAGCTTGTCGCGGTATTCCTTCGCCTGCTCCGCGTATTCCGCGGGAATGGCCGAAGTGACCGGGGTCATGCCGAGCGGATCGGTCGTCTCGTCGAAGATGTAGGCGAGGTTCTGAACCAAGTCGATGAGACCGCTGAAGTTTTCCTCTTTGCCGATCGGAATGAACAGCGGGTGCGCGTTGGCCTTGAGCTTCTCGCGCATCTCGGAGACCGCGCGGAAGAAATCGGCGCCGGTGCGGTCCATCTTGTTGATGAAGGCAATGCGCGGAACCTTGTATTTGTTGGCCTGACGCCAGACGGTTTCCGACTGCGGCTGCACGCCGGCGACGGCGCAGAACACGGCGACGGCGCCATCGAGCACGCGGAGCGAGCGCTCGACCTCGGCGGTGAAATCGACGTGTCCCGGCGTATCGATAATATTGATGCGCTGTTTGATTCCCTTCCACGGACCGCACGAGGCGTTCCAAGCGCAGGAAATGGCGGCGGCCGTGATCGTGATGCCGCGTTCGCGCTCCTGCTCCATCCAGTCGGTCACGGTCGTGCCTTCATGGACTTCGCCCATCTTGTGGACGGCGCCGGAGTAGAACAAAATGCGCTCGGTCGTGGTGGTCTTGCCGGCGTCGATATGCGCGGCAATGCCGATGTTGCGGGTCCACTCGAGCGGAAACGGGCGGTCCTTCGCGTTGGCCGGGGAAACCTTGGCCTTGTCGGTGACGACAGTAATCTTGATGGGAGCAGAAACAGACATGAGCAGCAGGGGCTGGACTGGTTACCAGCGGAGGTGGGCGAAGGCGCGATTGGCCTGAGCCATCTTATGGGTGTCTTCCTTCTTTTTGACGACGTTGCCCGTGTTGTTATAGGCGTCGATGATCTCGGCGGCCAGGGCATCCTTCATCGGCATGCCTTTGCGGCCGCCGGCGGCGTCAACGATCCAGCGGAGCGCGAGGCTCTCCTGGCGTTCGTAGGAAATTTCAATCGGAACTTGGTAGGTCGCACCGCCGACACGACGGCTCTTCACTTCGAGACGCGGGCGGGCGTTTTCGAGCGCGCCGAGGAGCAGATCGACCGGATCGCCCTTCTCGAGCTTCTCGGAGACTTTTTCGAACGCGCCGTAAACGATGCGCTGGGCAAGATTCTTCTTGCCGCTCTTCATGATGACATTGACGAGGTGCGCGACGAGCGGGCTCTTGTAGCGGGCATCGGGCACAACCTGGCGCTTCTCGGCTCTGTGACGGCGTGACATGGCGGAATTCTAGATTGGGAAAAAGAACAGGGTTTACTTGGCAGCCTTCGGACGCTTGACGCCGTATTTGGAACGGGAGCGACGGCGCTTTTCGACGCCGGTGGCGTCGAGCGTGCCGCGGACGATGTGGTAGCGAACGCCGGGGAGATCCTTCACGCGGCCACCGCGCACGAGCACGATCGAGTGCTCCTGGAGGTTGTGACCCTCGTCGGGGATATAGGAGATCACTTCATTGCCATTCGTGAGACGAACCTTGGCGACCTTGCGGATAGCGGAGTTCGGCTTCTTCGGCGTGCGGGTCATGACCTGAACGCACACGCCGCGGCGGAACGGGTTGCCGTCGAGCGCAGGCGACTTCGACTTGATGCGCACTTTGCGGCGCCCTTTGCGCACGAGTTGATTGATGGTCGGCATACGAGTGGTGAAGAGTGAAAATTGAAGAAAAGGGGAAAACGCTACCGGGGCCGAAAAGCTCGGCAAGAACTTTTTGGGGAAAAGGTGGTGTCGTCGCGAAAACTTGGATGCAGAGCCAAGCTCGCGAGTGACAAAAGCGTTCTTCGGCCGGAGCTGAAAACGCGCAAAGGAGGAGCGGGACGGGCGAACGTTGAGCGCGCCCCGGCGAACTCAAGCAGAATTCCTCGGCGTCGAAAACTTGGGCAAAAAAAAACGCCCGGCGGTGAAGCCGGGCGATAAACCCCATCGAGCTAGGCTCAAAGATGGAGTTTTGGCGGGAGGGATGACGAAGGTCGGCGAAAGATCGCGCGGTGACAAGAGTTTTTTTTCGTGACGTTTCCGGGCTCCCGAAAGCGATGAAAAAAAAGCCGCAGGCTTTCGCGTGCGGCTTTGAAGATTCGGGCGTTGTGGGCGATCAGCTCGCTTCGGTGACTTGCTGCGGCTCGCCCATTTCGGTCGGAAGATCGGCACCGAAAGGCAGCGTGATCTTGAGGTTCTTGTAACGCGGCAGGCCCGTGCCCGCCGGGATCAAGTGACCCATGATGACGTTTTCCTTGAAGCCCTTGAGATAATCGACCTTGCCGAGCGTGGACGCGTCGGTGAGGACGCGCGTGGTCTCTTGGAAGCTCGCCGCCGAGATGAAGCTCTCGGTTTCGAGCGACGCCTTGGTGATGCCAAGGAGGATCGGCTCGGCCTCGGCGGGTTTGCCGCCGGCTTCCTCGATGCGCTTGTTTTCCGCGAGGAACGTGGCGCGATCGACCTGCTCGCCCCAGAAGTTTTCCGTGTCGCCGGGATCGGTGATCCGGACTTTGCGGAGCATCTGGCGGATGATGATTTCGATGTGCTTGTCGTTAATCGTCACGCCTTGGAGACGATAAACTTCCTGCACCTGCGAAATCAGGAAGTCGTAGAGCGCGGACGGCCCGAGGATCTCGAGGATTTCGTGCGGGTCGGCGGCGCCTTCGGTGAGGTGCTGGCCTTTGTGCACGACGTCGCCCGGCTGCACGATGATGTGTTTGCCGGTGGGAATGAGGTGCTCCTCTTCCTGGCCGGTTTCATCGTTCTTCACGACGAGCTTGCGCTTGCCGCGAACGGTGCCTTCGAACGACACGATGCCATCGATGCGCGACATCTCGGCCGCGTCCTTGGGACGACGAGCTTCGAAGAGCTCGGCGACGCGCGGCAGACCGCCGGTGATGTCCTTGGTCTTGGAAGCCTGGCGCGGGGTCTTCGCGAGCAACGCACCCGGTTGGATGATGTCGCCCTCGTTGACCGCGATCTGCGCGCCGACCGGGATCGAATAAGCCGCGAGCGGCTTGTTCTTCGCGTCGCGCACTTCGATCTGCGGATTGAGGTCTTCCTTGTGCTCGATGACGACCGTCGCGATGCGGCCCGACGATTCGTCGAGTTCCCGCTTCACGGTGACGCCAGGGATCATGTCCTTGAACGCAAGCGTGCCGCCCTTTTCGGAAAGCACGGGGATGTTGTAGGGATCCCATTGCGCGAGGATCGCACCCTTCTCGATCTGCTCGCCGTCGCCGACGTGCAGGAAGGACCCGACCACGATGTTGTAGGTTTCGAGTTCGCGGTCTTCCGCGTCGAGCACCTGGATCGAGCCGGTCTTGTTCAGCACGATCGCGGCGCCTTCGGCCGTTTCGACGAGGCGAAGGCCCTTGTAGCGGACCTTGCCCGAGGCCCGGACGCGAATTTCGGGGGTTTTGAAACCGCCGGACGCGACGCCACCGATGTGGAACGTGCGCATCGTGAGCTGAGTTCCCGGCTCGCCGATCGACTGGGCGGCGATGATGCCGACGGAATCGCCAACCTTCGCAACCTTGGAGGTCGCCGGGTTGATGCCGTAGGATTTGGCGTCGATGCCGTGCTGCGAGATCGACGTGAGCGGCGACATGACTTTGACGCGCTCGATGCCGACTTCGTCGATCTTGGCGGCGATCTCCTCGGTGATGAGCTCGCCGGAACCGATGAGCAGTTCGGTCGGGCTGATGGGATTGTAGACGTCGTCGCTCGAGAAGCGGCCGACGATGCGTTCGCGGAGGCCGACGATTTCGTCGTCGCCTTCGAAGATCGCCTTCTTCCATACGCCGTCGCGAGAACCGCAATCGTCTTCCGCGATGATGACGTCCATCGCCACGTCGCAGAGTTTGCGCGTGAGATAACCGGCGTCCGCGGTCTTCAGCGCCGTATCCGCGAGACCCTTACGGGCGCCGTGGGTGGAGATGAAGTATTCGAGCACGGTGAGGCCTTCGCGGAACGAAGACAGAATCGGGCGCTCAATGATTTCGCCGGACGGCTTGGCCATGAGGCCGCGGGTGCCGCACAGCTGGCGAACCTGCTGTTTGTTACCGCGGGCGCCCGAGTCCATCATGATGTAGACGGGGTTCACCTCGTTGCGACCCTCGTTGCTCTCGAGCTTCGCGAAGACCTCCTTGGCGATCTTGTCGGTGGTGCCGGTCCAAAGGTCGATGACCTTGTTCTTCCGCTCGCCTTCCGTGATGATGCCCTTGTTGAACTGGGCTTCGACTTCGGCGATCTTTTTCCGGGTGTCGGCGACGATGTCCTTCTTCGTTTCCGGAATGATCATGTCGTCGATGCCGATCGAGATGCCGGCCTGCATGGCGGTCTGGAAGCCCAGCTCCTTCAGGCGGTCGAGGGTGACGACGGTTTCCTGATTACCCACGGTCTTGTAGGTATTCAGAATCAAATCACCCAGTTTGCCCTTCGGCACAGGGAAGTTGATGAAGCCGAGGCCGGCGGGCCAGATCTGGTTGAAGATCACGCGGCCCACGGTCGTGCGGAGTGTCTTCTTCTCCTTGTTGCCGTAAACGGTGTCGCGGCCGAAGTCCGGATTGGGGATTTCGACCCAATCGTGCTTCTTCAGCGCGCCGTCGGCGACGACGTATTGCACTTCCTGGAGGCCCGCGAGCACCGGAACGCGCACGCCCTTTTCAGGTTTCTTGCGCGGCTCGATCGTGAGGTAGTAGGCACCGAGAACGATGTCCTGCGACGGCGTGAGGATCGGCTTGCCGGACGACGGCGAGAAGATGTTCGACGTCGCCATCATGAGGAGCTTGCACTCCATGATCGCTTCGAGCGAGAGCGGCACGTGCACGGCCATCTGGTCACCGTCGAAGTCCGCATTGTAAGCGGTGCAGACGAGGGGGTGAACGCGAATTGCTTCGCCTTCGATAAGGACCGGCTCGAACGCCTGAATCGACAAACGGTGGAGCGTCGGCGCGCGGTTGAGCAACACCGGGTGGCCCTTCGTCACTTCCTCGAGGATGTCCCAGACTTCGGGCGACTTCTTTTCGATCATCTTGCGCGCACCGCGGACGGTGTGCACGAAGCCGAGTTCCTTGAGCCGGCGGATGATGAACGGCTCGAAGAGAACGAGCGCCATCTTCTTCGGCAGACCGCATTGGTGAAGCTTGAGCTCCGGACCAATGACGATGACGGAGCGACCGGAGTAATCGACGCGCTTGCCGAGCAAGTTCTGGCGGAAACGACCCTGCTTGCCCTTGAGCATGTCCGAGAGGGACTTCAAAGGACGATTGCCGGCACCCGTGACGGGACGGCCGTGACGACCGTTGTCGAAGAGCGCGTCGACGGCTTCCTGCAGCATGCGCTTTTCGTTGTGAATGATCACATCGGGCGTCTTCAGCTGCATCAAATTCCGCAGACGATTGTTGCGGTTGATGACGCGGCGGTAGAGGTCGTTGAGATCGGAGGTCGCGAAGCGGCCGCCTTCGAGCGGGACGAGCGGGCGCAGGTCCGGCGGGATGACGGGCAGCACTTCGAGGACCATCCACTCGGGACGGGAGCGCGAATGGATGAAGCCTTGGATGACCTTCAGGCGCTTCGAGAGCTTCTTTTTGATCTGCTTCGACTTCGTCGCGCGCATCTGCTCCTGCAGTTCCGCCACGGTCGCCTCCATGTCGGTCTTCACGAGGGCATCGCGCACCGCTTCGGCTCCCATCTTGGCCACGAATGAGTCATCTCCGTACTCGTCGAGCGCCTGGCGATACTCGGTGTCGGTCAGAAGCTGCTTCATTTCGAGCGGCGTCTTGCCCGGGTCGATCACCATGTAGTTCTCGTAATAGATCACGCGCTCGAGGGAGCGGGCAGTCATGTCGAGCAACAGGCCCAGCCGGCTCGGCATGGACTTGAGGTACCAGATGTGCGCGACCGGAACGGCGAGCTCGATGTGGCCC
>JAEZAD010000165.1 GCA_023430565.1 Verrucomicrobiota bacterium | reverse complement strand
GTCGAGCTGACGCGGGAGGAGGCGTTTCAATACATCGTGATCGAGCACATCGGGAACAACAAAGGGAAGACGCTGCCGGCGGCGCCGGTGATGGTGACGGTCACGCCGGAGTTGAAGGCGAGGCTGGGCGCGGGCGAGGGGCAGCAGGTGTATTATGTGACGGTGTCGAAGGACGGGCTGGTGTCGGAGGTGTTCGAGGACGAGGCGTATTCCAAAGAAGTGGCGGACGCCTTTTTTGCGGCGGCGGTGAAGCGGATCTGGTTCAAGCCGGCCTTGGAAAATGGAAAACCGGTGGAGTCGAAGACGCCGGTGGATGTGACGAAGCTTTTGTTGTGAGAAATCGTTAAGTTGAGCGCGTGCGGGGTTCATAGGCCGGGCTGTCGCCCAGGGCCGGTGGCACGGACAGGAGGAGACATGAAAATTATGACCTATGTGAGCGTGGTGGCGATCCTGGGTGCGACCGGCGTGGGCGGGTTGCTGGCCGCGGAGCCCGAGGCGGCGGCGGAAAAGGGGCGAACAACGCACAGTCTCTTCATGGGCACGGACGTTTCGGTCGAAGTGGACAAGGTTTTCCATCGGGTGCGGGAGGTCTCGCGCAGCTCTTGGGTGATCACGCGAGACGGGCGGCCGGAGTTCATTCCGACGGAGCGGCGACAGCTCAATTTGCGAGTCGGGAAGTCGCTAAAGCTGGCGGACACAAGCGCGACCTTGGCGAATCTGAAGAGCGAGCGGGCGTATACCAGCGGGAATAATCCGCTGATGAAGGCGGTGCAGAGCCAGGGGAGGTCGTCATCCTATATGACGGACCTGGCGATGATCGAAAATATGAGAATGGGAAATGCGGCGCTTCAAAACCAGATCGCGGCCATGAACGCGGGAAAGAGCGGGGGAGAACCGAGTGACGATCAGAAGGACGCGTTCAACGACGCCCAGGAGACCTATGGCAGGAGCGTCAACTACGTCTCCGGAGGTCAGGCGGTTCTCCGGGAGACCCACATCGGGGTGGCTGATGCTGCTGCCGCCGAAGAAAACTTCGACGCGATCGAGATCTCGTTCGAGCTGTCCGCGGCCAGGCCGTTGAAGAATCCTTACCTGGTGGCGGTGGCGTTGATCAGCGACCGTGAAGCGACAGAAGGGATGAAGCGCAACTGGATCTATGCGCAGGAACTGGGGCAGGTGGACGAAACGCCCCGGACAATCCGTATTCACGAGGGAGGACTGCCTTTCGGCTACGAGTTGGAGAATGTCGAGGTGCACATCTATGAGCAGGGGCGCGAGGTGGCGACGAATGTCTCGCCGAAGCGGGTCGATCTCACGCGCGAAGAGGCGTTTCAGTATCTCGTGATCGAGCACATCGGGAACAACAAGGGGAAGACGGTGCCGGCCTTGCCGGTGATGGCGGCGGTCGGGCCGGAGCTGAAGGCGCGGCTCGGCGCGGGCGAAGGGCAGCAGGTGTATTATGTGAACGTTTCGAAGGAAGGGCTCGTGACGGAGGTGTTCGAGGACGAAGACCACGCGCGGCCGGTCAGTGATTCGTTTTTCGCCGAGGAGGTGAAGCGCGTCTGGTTCAAGCCGGCGCTGGAGAAGGGCCAGCCGGTGGAGAGCAAGGCGACGCTGGATGTGACGAAGCTGGCGTGGTGACGGGACGCGAGGCGGTTGGGCGAGTGGGAAAATAACGCAAGCGGGAGGAAACGGGTCGCATGATGCGACCCTTGCGCGAGTGGTGCGTCTTGCTACGCTGACCCTTCCCCCATGTCGTTTCCCGTTTCCCTGCGTGTGCTGGCGCTGGTCGCCGGTTGTTCGATTCTTTCCGCTGGCGTGCGCGCCGCGGAACTCCAGCCCAGTGGAGAAGAAAAGGTTGGGGAGGTGAAAGACATGGGCACGCGGGTGGCCGAGCCGGAGGTGGCGCCGGCGTCGGACGAAGGCCGGCAGGCGATGGAGCGGATGAAGCTGGCGGATGGATTGCGGGTGTCGCTGTGGGCGGCCGAGCCGATGCTGGCGAATCCGGTGGCGTTCAATCTGGACGAGCGCGGGCGGGTGTTTGTGGCCGAGACGTATCGCTACCGGACGAGCGTCTTGGATATTCGCGATTATTTGTGGATGTTGGAGGACGATCTGGCGGCGCGGACGATCGAGGATCGCACGGCGGTGATCCGGAAAAGTTTCGGGACGGCGGGCGAGAAGGAGCTTTCGATCGAGTCGGAGCTGCTGCGGCTGGTGGAGGATCGCAATGGCGACGGCGTGGCGGATTTTTCCACGGTCTATGCGGACGGGTTCAACTCGGCGCTGGATGGAATCGCGTCGGGTGTGCTGGTGCGGCGCGGCGAGGTGTGGTTCGCGAACATTCCGAGCGTGTGGAAGTTTACCGGGGCGGAGAAGGCGGAGACGCGCACGGAGATTTCGCGCGGTTATGGCGTGCGGTTCAACTACACGGGGCACGACCTCCACGGGCTCACGTGGGGGCCGGACGGGAAGATTTATTTCAGCGTCGGCGATCGCGGCGCGCATGTGCCGACCAAGGAAGGCGGCGTGATCGAGGCGGCGGACACGGGGTCGGTGTTTCGCATGAATCCGGACGGCAGCGATCTCGAGCTGTTCGCGACGGGCATGCGCAATCCGCAGAGTTTGTTGTTCACCGAAAACGGCGATTTGTTCACGGGCGACAACGATTCAGACCAGGGCGACGAGGAGCGGCTGGTGCACGTGGTGGAGGGAGGCGACAGCGGCTGGCGCATCGGCTGGCAGTTCGCGCCGCTCGGCGATGCGGGCCCGTGGAACAGCGAGAAGATGTGGCATCCGCGTCACGACGAGCAGCCCACCTACATGCTGGCGCCGATCTGCAACATCGAGGACGGCCCGTCGGGGGTGGCGTATTATCCGGGGACGGGGCTGAACGCTTCGTTTCAGGGCGCGATTCTGATCACGCATTTCAAGGGCAGCATCGCGCGCAGTGGAATTTACGATTACCGGCTGAAGCCGAAAGGGGCGTCGTATGAGGTGGCGGAGGCGAAACCGTTTCTGACGTCGGCGCTGCCGACGGACGTGCGGTTCGGCCCGGATGGGCGGGTGTATTATTCGGACTGGGCGGAGGGGTGGCCGAAGTCGAAGCGCGGGCGGATCTACACGATTTACGATCCTCAGGGATTGAACGATCCGCTGGTGCAGGAAACGAAACGGATCATCGCGTCGGATTTCCCGCGGAAATCGGTCGACGAGCTGGTGCGTTTGCTGGGGCATGCGGACTGGCGGGTGCGGCTGGAGGCGCAGTTCACGCTGGCGGAAAAGGGAGCGGCGAGTGTGGCGTCGTTTGCGCGGGTGTTGAAAGCGGGCGAGGCGACGGCGTATGCGCGGTGGCATGCGACCTGGGGGCTGGGGCAGCTTGCGACGAAGCATCGCGAAGCGGTGAACGAGATTCGGCCGCTGCTGGCGGATCGCGATCCCGAGGTGCGCGCGCAGGCGGCGAAGCTGCTGGGCGATCATCGTGTGGAGGCGGCGTTCGAGGAGCTGGTTGCGCGTTTGGAGGACGAGAGCGCGCGCGTGCGGTTTTTTGCGGCGCAGAGCCTGGGCAAGCTGGGACGGCCGGAGGCGGCGGAGCCGCTGCTGGCGTTGTTGAAAGAGAACGCGGACGAGGACGAATATTTGCGGCACGCCGCGGTGATGGGGCTCGTGGGCGCGAACAATCTGCCCGCGCTGGCGGCGGCGGCGCGGTCGGAATTGCGGGCGGTGCGCCTGGGCGTGTTGTTGACGCTGCGCCGGCTGGATCGTCCGGAGATCGCGTTGTTTTTGCGCGATGCGGACCGGTTGATCGCGCGAGAGGCGGCGATTGCGATCAACGATGCGCCGGTGAACGGAGCGATGGGCGAACTCGCGGCGGTGTTGAAAAACCCGGTGCAGGACGAGCCGCTGATGTTGCGGGCGATCAACGCGAATTTCCGTCTGGGCCAGCCGGAGCAGGCGGAGGCGCTGGCGAACTATGCGGCGCGGACGGATGCGCCGGCGAAACTTCGCGCGGAGGCGCTGGCGCAGCTCGCGCTCTGGCCGAAACCGCCGGCGCGCGATCGCGTGGTTGGCGTGTTCCGGCCGGTGACGACGACGACGCGCGACGTGGCGGCGGCGCGGGCGGCGGTGGAGAAAGCGATGCCGGCCCTGTTTGCGGCGGGCTCGCCGGAGGAAGTGCAGTTGGCGGCGCTGGCGGCCGTCGAGGCGTTGGAAGGTCGTGGCGGAGCGGATACGCTGGTCGCCGTGGTGCGGGATGCGGCGCAGACCGGGCCGGCGCGCGCGGCGGCGTTCAACGCGCTGCACGAGTTGAAAGATCCGCGAACGAAGGAGCTCGTGTCGTTCGCGGCGGAGTCGGACGCGCCCGAACTGCGGCTGGCGGCGCTCGGGGTGGCGGCGCGAGTTTCGCCGGAGACCGCCGCGCCGTTGCTGGCGCGATTGGTGCGTGAAGGCACTGCGGCGGAACAGAAGGCAGCCTACAAGGCGCTGGGGACTTCCAACCACCCGGCGACGGATGCACTCTTGAAGGAGCGGCTCGCGAAGCTGGAGACCGGCGACGTGGCGCCGGCCGCGCAACTGGAGTTGATCGAGGCGTCGGCGCAGCGCGCGGATCCGGCGATCAAGCGAATGGTGGAGCAGCGTGACGCGAAACTGGCTTCGAGCGCCGATCCGCTGGCGCCGTATCGGGTGGCGCTGGAGGGCGGGAATTCGCGCGCGGGGGCGCGAATCTTTTGGGGCCAACCGGTGATGGCGTGCGTGCGCTGCCACACCGCCGGCGGCGGCGGCGGTGACGCGGGTCCGCCGTTGGCGGGGGTGGGAAAACGGATGACGCGCGAGCAATTGCTCGAAGCGGTGATAAAGCCGAATGCGACGATCGCGCCGGGCTTCGACAGCGTGGTGGTGACGTTGAAATCGGGCGATGTGGTGGGCGGGACCGTGGCGGAGGAGACGGCGACGACGCTGCGGCTGCGCAATGCGGATGGAAAAGTGGCCGCGGTGAAGAAGTCGGAGATCGCGAAACGCGAGGGAGCGCCGTCGTCGATGCCGGAGATCTATGGGGCGGTCCTGACGAAAACAGAGCTGCGGGACCTGATCGAATTTCTCGCGGCCCTGGACCAGGCCGAAGAGGACGCGGCGTCGGCGGAGATTCCGCGGGCGTTGCGGAAGCGGCTCTGAAAGCCCGATCCGGCGTCAAAGCGAAGTGAATACACGCGAGCGTTTTGACGCCGGCGAGGTGGCGGCTAGCGTGCTCGCGTGAACCCGGCCGCCTGCAACGAAGTGTTTGCCACGCCGTCGGACGGGTTGAAGGCGAGCGTGGCGCTAAACAACGGCGTGCGGATGCCGTGGCTGGGTCTCGGCGTGTTTCAGATGGAAAGCGATCGCGAGACGGTGAGCGCGGTGCGGACGGCGTTGCAAGCGGGCTACCGCAGCATCGATACGGCGGCGCTGTATCGGAACGAGGCGGGAGTGGGCCGCGCGGTGCGGGAGAGCGGCGTGCCGCGGGAGGAGGTTTTTGTCACGACCAAGGTATGGAACGACGACATGCGGCGCGACCGGGTGGAGGCGGCGTTCGGCGAGAGCATGGAGCGGCTCGGTCTGGATTACGTCGACCTCTACCTGCTGCACTGGCCGATCAAGGAGAAGATCGTCGCGTCGTGGAAAGTGTTGGAAGGGCTGTATCGCCGGGGGCGGGTGCGGGCGATCGGGGTGAGCAATTTCATGATTCCGCATCTGGAGGAGTTGCTGGCGGCGGCGGAGGTGGTGCCGGCGGTGAACCAGATCGAGTTTCATCCGTATTTGCAGAGCCGGCGGCTGCACGAGTTTTGCCGGAAGAAAGGCATCCGGCTGGAGGCGTGGAGTCCGTTGATGCAGGCGGGGCCGTTGCTGAAGAATCCAACGCTCGCGGAGATCGCGAAGCATCACGGCAAGACGGCGGCGCAGGTGATACTGCGGTGGGATTTACAGAGCGGGGTGGTGACGATTCCGAAATCGGCGAGGCCGGCGCGGATCGCGGAGAATGCAAACGTGTTCGATTTCCGGCTGAGCGCGGAAGAGATGGAGGCGATCGGCGCGCTGGAGCGGAATCAGCGCCATGGGGCTGATCCGTTTAATTTCAGTTTCTGAGCGAGAGGGCGGTGGGGGCGCGGCGGGCCGGTATGCGGGCGTCGCCCTGGATTCTTCGTTTCGCTCAGAATGACAACGTTGAGGAGGCTTTAGCGGGCGTAGACGGTTTTGAGGGCCTCGGCGACGTTGGGGGGGACGAAGTGGGTGACGTCGCCGCCGAATTTGGCGACCTGTTTCACGAGGGAGGAGCTGGTGTAGCTGAACTGCTCGTTGGGCATCACGAAGATCGTCTCGATGCGAGGCTCGAGGTGGCGGTTCATGAGCGCCATGTTGAACTCGAATTCGAAATCGGAGAACGCGCGCAGGCCGCGAATGACGGCAATGGCGTCCTGGGAGACGGCGAATTCGACGAGGAGGTTGGAAAAGGAGGTGATGCCGACGTTGGGGAGGTGCGCGACGTTGGGCTTGATGAGTTCGAGGCGTTCGGCGGCGGAGAAAAGCGGGCCTTTGCCGGCGTTTTCGGCGATGGAGACCGTGACGCGGTCGAAGAGCTTCGCGGCCCGGGCGAGCACGTCGAGGTGACCGTAGGTGATCGGATCGAACGTGCCGGGGTAGATGCAGTGGCGCATGGTGTTGCGGGAAGGAAAAGAAAACGGGGGGAGGTGGCGATGCGGTTTTTGGAGGGGCGGGCGTCGGCGGATGGGCGCGGGGAGACTGCAAGGGAACGGCGGTCATCGATGGGCGCCACCGTGGAGGTGGGGCGGGTCCGGTGTTGCCATCGTGGCGGATTGGCGTGTGGTGGGCGGGTCTTTCGCTTCGCATGAACCTGCCGAACATCCTGACTGTATCCCGTCTGCCGGCGATGTTCGCCATCGTCGCACTGATGTATGCGGAGTTTCAGTGGGCGGCGACGATCGCGTTCTGGCTGTTCATTGCGGCAGCGTTGACGGACTGGCTCGATGGGAAACTGGCGCGCGAGAGCGGACAGGTGTCGAATTTCGGGCGGTTCATGGATGCGGTGATCGACAAGGTGATGGTGCTCGGCGTGATGATCGCGCTGGTGAACGGAAACTATTTCATGGGTCACCAGATCGAGGCGATGATGGCGTTGTTGTGCATCCTGTGCCGGGAGTTCGTGGTATCGGGGCTGCGGATGGCGGCGGCGGCGAAGGGGATCGTGGTCGAGGCGGATGCGGGTGGGAAGTTGAAGACTTTCATCCAGCTCAATGCGATCGGCTGGCTGCTGGGCTCGCGGATGTTTGGGCGGGATTTCGGGGAGCTGTTCCAGCATGACGAGGCGTGGTGGGTCGTATCCATAAACTGGATCGGCATCGGGCTTTTTGCCCTCTCGACGCTGCTGACGATCACGTCGGGGGTGACGTATTTCCGGCGACACGGGCACGTGGTGGCGAGCTGACGCGATGCGCTGGAGGCAGCCGATCTGGCCGAGGTTTTTGCCGACGAAGACGGTGCTGACGTGTGCGACGCTCGGGCCGGTGGGGCGGAAGCTGCCGGCGCCGGGCACGTGGGGGTCGGTGGCGGGGCTGCTTTATTTCACGGTGTTCTTCCATCCGCTCGGGCCCGTTGGCGCGGTGATTTTCGCTGCGGTGGGCGTCTATGTGGCGGTGGCGTTGTGCGGCGAGGCGGAGTTTCGGATGGGCAAACGCGATCCGGGCGAAGTGATCCTGGACGAGTTCGTGGCGATGCCGCTGTGTTTTCTGGGGTGGCCGGCGTTGATGGGCGTGGTGCCGCAGTGGGCGGTATTGTTGACCGGCCTGGGGCTGTTTCGGTTTTTCGATATCTTGAAGCCGTTGGGGATTCGTCGACTGCAGGATTTGCCGGCGGGCTGGGGCGTGGTGATGGACGATGTCGTCGCGGCGCTGGCGGCGTGTGCGACGATGCACGCGGCGAAGATCGCGTGGGTGACGTGGGGGTGAAACCCGGAGGGGTTTACTCGCGGCCGCGGCGGTAGCGGAGGTCGAAGCGGACGCGGGTATTGAGGCCGGTTTCGAAACCGTCGGGGCCCCAGACGGCGCGCGTTTCGAGCGTGACGGTGGCGCGCGGCGTGCCGTCGGCGCGACGCAGGACGGGAACGCCGAGGCTGGGGCGGATGCCGAAGACGTTTTCGGATTCGCCGCTGAGCGGAGCGGTGTTGGCGTCGAAGACGCGAATGATGACGTGCATGCGGCGCCATTCACGGGCGACGCCGACGGTGAGGATGAGGTTGTTGGCCCGGAGTTGGTTTTCGGCGAGGTATTCGGGCAGGCTGGTGTGATCGATGAAGTCGGCGCCGAGGGTGACGAAGCCGACGAGGGCGTTCTTGGAGGAGAGCGTGCGGGTGTAGGTGACGTAGGGCAGGGTGTGACGAAGACCGTCAGTGATGTTGAGGGGCGGGCGGCTGACGGGGGTGACCCAGTCGAGGCCGGCGCTCCAGCCGTCGTCGGGTGTGCTGGCCCATTCGTATTTGAGGCCGCTGCGGACCTGGTAGAGGCCGTTGCCGGCGTTGTCGCGGAGGCCGTTGGTGACGTAGGTGCCGACTTCGGCGCTGGTCTCGAGTCGTTCGCTGACCTTGGCGCGGACGCCGACGAGCATGCGGAAATAATCTTCGTCGCGGAGGTCGCCGAAACGCGGGCGGAGGTAAAGGCGGACGTCGCCGGAGCGGTCGAAATTCGGGAGGCCGAGATCGGGGAGCTCGGGAAGGTTATCGATGAAGCTGGCGAGGGCGCGGCGGGAGGAGTCGAACGCTTCGCGCGGCATCGAGAGGACGCGGGCGGCGGGAGACGGATCGGCGTCGTCGCCGGTGGGCGGAGCCGGGTTTTCGTCGGGGGGGATCGTGGCGGCGGAGACTCGGGCCAGGGATAAGGCGAGGAGACTCAGCGCGAGCGAGAATCGGGCGGCGCGCGGCGCAGGGCGGAGAAAGGGCATGGAGCGCGAGGAGGTTTCAGCAGAGCACAGGCGTGCGGTGACGAGACGCAGACCACGACAAGGACGCCGCGGCTCCGTGAAAAGTGTGGCGGCGGCGAGGTGAGTTCATCCGAGGGGTAAGTTCCGCTAAGGCAGCGCCTCCAGACTGTCCGCGGGGAGTTTGACGAGGAGGCCCTGCCGGAGCACGTCAACCGACAGCACGATGCCGCGGGGGTTCGACGGATCGTCGACAAAACCTTCGAGGCCATGGAGCGGGCCGCCGATGATTTTCACGCGGCGGCCGCGGGTGAGGAGCGGCATGACGCTGAGCTCATAGCCGGAGGCGACAATGAGCTTCACATCCTGGAGCTGGCGAAGGAAGCGCGGTTCGTCGTCGACGGGAATGGAGCGGGCGAGGAGGTCTTGCTGATAGATGCGGGCTTTGCGGTCGTCGGGCACGCAGGCAAAAACGTAGCCGGGAAAGAGCGGCTTCGTGAAGCGCTTCGTTTGCACGCGGTATTTGCGCACGCTCTGAACGAGCGGGAGGTAGTGGGCCATGCGCTCGGCGGCCAGGAGCGCGGCGAATTTTTTCTCGCAGCGCGGCTTGGTGTGGCAGACCAGCCAGGCGTGGCCTTCGGTGGCGGGGGCGAACGCCGGAGCGGCGTCGCGCGGAGACGGATCGACCGACATCAGGACTTCAGCAGGAACCGAATCGCGGCGTGGTAGCCCTCGAGGCCCAGGCCGGTGATGACGGCGATGCAAAGAGGCGCAGTGAGCGAGACGTGGCGGAATTCTTCGCGTTTGTAGATATTGGAGATGTGAACTTCGACGCAGCGGAGGCCGGAGCCGGCGAGGGCGTCGCGGAGGGCGACGCTGGTGTGGGTGAAGGCGGCGCCGTTGAGGACCAGGCCGTCGATCTTCGCTTCGGCGAGGGCGGCGATCTTGTCGATGAGTGCGCCCTCGTGATTGGACTGAAAGAATTCGAGTTGGGCGGCGGCGGCGAATTCGGCGCGGAGATCGCGCTCGAGATCGGCGAGCGTGGAGCGGCCGTAGATCTCGGGTTCGCGTTTCCCGAGGCGGTCGAGGTTGGGGCCGTTGAGGATGGCGAGGCGTTTCATCAAGTGGGGCGGATCACCACGAAACACACGAAATACGCGAAAGGGGAAAGAAGGATTTTTGCGTCTGGGCGCCGGCGAACGTCGGCGGGGCAGCGGGGTGGGATGCGCTAGAGGGGATTGTCGGAGCGAATGAATTCCCAAGGGAGGCGGAATTTTTTCGCGAGGGCGGCGGCAAGGGCCTGGACGGCGTGGACTTCGGTGGCGTAATGGCCACAGAGGTAGAGGTTGAGTTTTTCCTCTTGGGCGCGGTTGAACCATTCTTCGCGAAGTTCGCCGGTGACGAGGGTGTCGACGCCGGCGTCGCGGAGCGCGGGCACGGCGCTGTTGCCGCTGCCGCTGCAGAAGGCGATTTCGCGCGGGCCGGGCGAACCGTATTCGATGGCGATGACGCGCGGGTAGAGTTTTTCGAGTTTGGTGCGGAGGGCGCATCGGGTGAGCCGGCCGGCGGGGGCGATGCGGCCGATGTCGCCGCCGGGATTGGGAAGAAAACCGCGGGAGGCGGTGAGGCCGAGCTGGCGGGCGAGGAGGGCGTTGTTGCCGAGGCGCGGGTGGGAATCGAGCGGAAGGTGATTCGAATACAACGCGCAGTTGCCGGCGAGGAGCGTGGAGAGGCGATCGTAAACGGGGCCGGTGATCGGGCGGGGCATGTCCCAGAACATGCCGTGATGGACGATCAGGAAATCGACGCCGGCTTCGACGGCGCGTTGAAAAGGGACGAGGCCGGCGTCGACGGCGGCGCCGATTTTGCAGACGGTGCCGCGGTTGGCGACTTGAAGGCCGTTGCGGGCGCCGGGGGCGTCTTCGAAGGCGGCGCGGCGGGTGAGGCGGTCGGCGTGGGTGACGAGGTCGGTGAGTTTGGGCATGGGGGAATCGTTCTCGTTCTTCGTTCTCTTTCTCGTTCTCGGAAAATGAGGAGAACGAGAACGATTACGAGAACGAGAACGATTCACTGCCCGATGCGGCAGCTGTGGGCGCTGAAGCCGGCGCCGAAGCTGACGAGCCAGAAGTCGCCGGTGCCGTTGGGGGATTCTTCGCGGAGGGCGCGGTCGAGGGCGAAGAGGACGGAAGGGCTGCTCATATTGCCGAAGTCTCGGAGGATTTCGCGGCTGGCACCGAGCGTGTGCGGCGCGACGACGGGTTCGAGCGCGTCGAGGACATCGCGGCCGCCGGTGTGCGAGATGACGCGCGACACGGGACGCGGGCCGCGGCGTATCCAGAGTTCGCGGACGGCGGAGGCGGCGAGTTCGGGGACGGAGCGGTGGAGGAGGTTGCGGAGTTTGCCGTTGCGCTGCTCGAAGCGGAGTTTGTCGCGATCGCCGGGGAGATGAAGCGTGTCGAAATCGAAGGCGCGCAGCGGAAGCGCGTTCGTCGGCGGTGTTCCGCGCCAGATCGAGGCGGCGGCGCCGTCGCCGAAAAGGCAGGCGCTGACGAGGACGCCCGGGTCGTCGTCGAGATAGAAGGCGGCGGAGCAGATTTCGACGGCGATGCAGGCGACCGTGGCGTGCGGGTGGGCGGCGAGGAGGTGGCTCGCGCTGCGCAGCATGGGAATCGCGGCGCCGCAGCCGAGGCCGACGAGGTCCTGAAGGATGGCGTTGGGGCGCAGATCGAGCTGTTCGGCGACGTAGCTGGTGAGACCGGGGCAAAGATAGCCCGTGCAGGTGCAGATGAGGAGTGCGTCGAGGTCGGACGGGCGGAGGTGGAGTTGCTGGAGTGCGGTGGTGAGGGCGCGGGCGGAAAGGGCGGGGGCTTCGCGGCGGAAGTGCGTGTTGAGCTCGTCGGGGGTAAGATCGAAAACGCGATCGATGTCGGAGACGGCGAAGTGACGTTTAGCGATGCCGTGGTCGCTGTGCAGAATGCTGCGGAGAATGAACATGGATTTCCGAGCAAGCCGGTCGCGGACGGGTGCGTGTTGGGCGAGCGACCAGCAGTCGGCGGAGGTGTAGGAGGCGTTCGGAACGGCGGTGGTGAGGGCGTGAAGAAACATGCGGGTGGCTGGAAGCGGCGCGCGATCAATGCAGCGCGGCATAGAGCGGGCGGAGCGGGAGGAGGCGGATGCGATTGAGAAGCGCGAGGCAGCGCTGGTGCGTTGGGCGGAGAAGAAACGGATGGAGGGCTCGCGCGGAGGCGAGGCGGAGGCGGAAACGGCGGCGCAGGGCGAGGTCGATGGTGTGGCGGGTGTCGGGCCAGGAAGCGGAGCCGCGCGCGTAGGCGAGGAGGGGATCGAGGGCGAGTTCGGCGCTTTGAAAGGCCATCGCCATGCCGTTGCCGGTGAACGGGGCGATCATGGCGCAGGCGTCGCCGATGCGGACTTCCGAAGTCTGCGGCACGCTTGGATCGAAATCGACGGCGGCAACGGCGCTGAAGGAGGAAGCGTCGAGCGTGGCCCGGTTGAGGCGCCCGGCGAGGGAGTGCAGGCCGGCGGCTCGGGTGTAAGCGAGGAGGAGGTCGGGGCCGGTGGCGCGGAGCGAGCGACGTTGGAAGAGACCGCAGATGTTGACGCGGCGGTGTTCGATCTGCGCGAGGCCGAGGTAAGCGTGATCGCCGAGGTGGAGCTCGAGATCGCGGGTGAGCGGAAGATCGAGGGCGTGGAGTTTAAGACCAAGCCAGGGAGTGTCGGCGCGACGGCGGCCGGTGGCGAAGACGCGGCCGGGAACATCAAGCGTGTCGGTAAAACGCGTGTGGGTGCGGAGCGTGCCACCGGCGGCGACGAAGGCGTCAGCCAGGCGGGCGTCGAGGGTGTGGCGGCTGAGGCCGAGGGCAGGCGTGGGGAGTTTCTGGATACGAGAGAGGGTGTCGTGGGAAAACCAGGCGACGGTGTGATTTTCGACGGCGTCGGCGAGCAGCGGACCGAGTCCGAGACGCTCGCGCGTGCGGGCGGGGAGACCGGCGATGAATTCGCCGCAGACGCGGTGGCGAGGGTAGGCGCCGGCTTCGTGGATCGTGACATCGATGCCGGAGCGGCGGAGTGCGAGGCCGAGGGCGAGGCCGGCGAGGCCACCGCCGACGATTTCGATGGGCCGGAGCGCGTTCATGGGCGACGCACGGCGACGAGGTGATAGGCGCCGATCGGCGCGGGGCGGCAGCGGATGTCCCAACCCGGGTTGGTGAGGCCGAGGGCTCGCGGGAGTTCATCGCCCTGAAAGCCGGCGTCGATACTCACATGGGCGTCGTGGAGGCTGACGTGGTTGGCGCCGAAGAGCGGAGCGAAGGTGCGGTAGAGAACCTGCGAGGTGCGGCTGCGGGCGGGTTCGCAGGCGACGATCGCGCGGGCGGAGGGAAGGAGGGCGGCGCCGAGTTGCGCGAGTTCGGTGTCGTTGAACTGGTGGAGGATGAGATTGGCGACGAAGACGCTGTAGGCGTGATAGCCGGTGAAGGTTCGCAGGTCGGCTTCGTGCCAGCGACGTGACGGAGGAAAATTTTCGGGGCGCGGCCAGAGATCGAGGGCGTCGACGGCGACGCCGCGCGACTCGAGGACGGCGGCGAGTTCGCCGGTGCCGGCGCCGATTTCGAGGATGCGATCGGCGGGGCGGAGGAGAGGCGGGAGGGTTTTGGCGAGCCAGCGGTGGTTGCCCATCACGCGGTTGGTGAGCTGGAGGTCGCGGCGATTGTGCAGGGCGTCCGGGTGATCGGGCGGAAGCGAGTCGAGCAATTCGGGCTGGATCGTTCGCGGCATGGGCGGCGGAATGGAGAAAATCCGGCGTTACAGTGTGCCGGACGAGAGGAAGGTTGCTCGCCGGCGGAGGGAAGTCCACGGTCGCGGTCGTTTTCCATGAACGAGTTTCCGAGTCCGGTGGATTTGATCGCGCAAGCGGCGGAAAAATTTCCGCATCGTCCCTCGTGGGACGAGTATTTCATGGCGACGGCGGTGTTGTTATCGACGCGGTCGAATTGCGAGCGGCTGCATGTGGGGTGCGTGATCGTGACGGGGGGCGATCGGAAGAACCGGATCGTGGCGGCGGGTTACAATGGGTTTTTGCCCGGGACGCCGCATGTGTCGCGGCTGCGGGAAGGACGCGAGCAGGCGACGGTGCACGCGGAGCAGAATGCGATCGCGGATGCGGCGCGGCGCGGGAGCTCGGTCGAGGGATGCGTGGCGTATGTGACGCATTATCCGTGCATCAATTGTGTGAAGATCCTGGCGGCGGCGGGGATCGCGGAGGTGCGCTACCGGCAAGACTACAACAATGACCCGCTGGTGGCGCCGATGATGGCGGAGGCGGGCATCAGGATTTTGCAGCTGTGATTTTGACGGATGCGACTGGGCGGGCTAGGGATAACGCACCCCACTGAGTCATGCGCGAACGACGACATGCGAAAAAGGAGAGTCTCGCCGGTTCGCTGTTGCTGGCGCACCCGGCGTTGAAGGATCCGAATTTCCGGCGGACGGTGGTGTTGATGTCGGTGCACAACGGCGACGGGGCGATGGGCGTGGTGTTGAACCGGCCGTTAAAGAAGCGGCTGGGGGAGTTAAGCGGGGATTTCGCGTTGGGGGAATTGGCGGGTGTGCCGATTTTCACGGGCGGGCCGGTGCAGACGGAGCAGCTTTTGCTGGTGGCGTGGCAGCCGCAGCCGGATGGATTTCGGCTGCATTTCGGGGTGGAGCCGGATCGGGCGATGCAGCTGGCGACGGAGGAAGGGACGCAGCTGCGGGCGTTTCTGGGGTATTCGGGATGGACGGGGGGGCAGTTGGAGAGCGAGTTGAGTCAGAATACCTGGATCGTCACGGATGTGCCGGAAGGGCTGCTTTCGCACGCCCCGGGGGACGCGATGTGGCGGGCGGTGTTGGGCGGGATTGGGGAGGAGTGGCGGCTGCTGGCGGAGGAGCCGGAGGATACGAGTTTGAATTGAGCCGGGAGAAGGGGCCGACCGCTCGCTGCCGCTCGCAGCTACGGAGCGCGGGGAAAACGGGGGTTGACAGGGGGGGAGGCGGTCTCTGTTTTCCCCTCTTTTATGAAAGTTGTTTCCTCCATCAAATCGGCCAAGAAGCGGCACCCGGCCTGCCAGGTCGTGCGTCGCAAGGGCAGGATCTACGTGATCAACAAAGTCGAGCCGCGCTACAAGGCGCGCCAAGGCTGATTAACATTTCCGCGCCATGAAAGCCGAAGGCCATCCCACTCTCAACAACGTCTGCTTCCTCGATATCGGAACCGGGCGGCGTTTCCTCACCAAGTCCACGATGAAGTCGGCCCGCAAGGAGTCGATCGACGGCGTGGAGTATTTCGTCGTCGTGCGCGACGTGACGTCGGACTCGCATCCCGCCTACACCGGCGAGAAGCGCCTGGTCGACACCGCGGGCCGCGTCGAGAAGTTCACGACGAAGTTCAAGCGCGGCACGAAGAAGTAAGCGCGCGCGAACGAGCACGAGAAACGATCTTTCAATCCAAAGCCCTCCGGAAACGGAGGGCTTTTTATGTGGAGTCGGCGGCGTGAGGGCGGACCCGGCCTGAAGCCGCTGAACTGGAACTGTAGCGATCGCGCCCTGGATTCTTCGCTTCGCTCAGAATGACAGAGAGGGTGGGTATAGTTTCAAGCCGCCACAGCCGGGAAATAGCGGATGACGCAGGTCGGGGATTTTTTCCGTGTCTTCGGCGTGTTCCGCGGACAAACCTCGACAGCTTTTCTCATGCGCATTCGTGCTTTCCAAGGTCTCGTTCCGCAACCTGCGCTCGCGCCCGAAGTGGCGTGCGTGCCTTATGACGTGGTCAACGCCAGCGAGGCCGCGGTGTTGGCGGAAGGAAAGCCGCACAGCCTGCTGCACGTCGACCGGGCGGAGATCGATCTGCCGCGCGAGACGGATCCGTATTCGGAAATCGTCTACACGACGGCGCGGAAGAATCTAGAGCAGCTGCAGCGCGATGGTGTGCTGGTGCGGGAGGCGGCGCCCAGCGTGTATGTTTACCAGCAGCAGATGGGACCACACGTGCAGCGGGGGTTGGTGGCACTGTGCCATGTCGAGGACTACGACGCGGAGCTGATCAAGAAACACGAGAAGACGCGGAGGGACAAAGAGGACGATCGCACCAAGCTGATCGACACGTTGAGCGCGAACACGGGGCCGGTATTTTTGACGTATCGCGACGAGGCGGCGGTGACGGCGCTGGTGAATGCGAAGGTGCAGGAAAAGCCGGTGCACGATTTCGCGGCGCCGGATGGGATTCGCCACACGCTGTGGCGGGTGGCGGAGCCGGCGCGGTGGATCGAGGCGTTTGGGCGCGTGCCGGTGACATATATTGCGGACGGGCACCATCGGGCGGCCAGCGCGGCGCGTGTGGCGCGGATGCGGCGCGAGCGGAATCCGCAGCACACCGGGAAGGAAGACTACAACTGGTTTCTCTGCGTGCTGTTCCCGGCGAGCGAGCTGAAGATTTTGCCGTATAACCGAATCGTGTCGGATTTGAATGGGCGCACGCCGGAGGCGTTTCTGGCGGAAGTGAAGGGCCGGTTTGGACTGACGGAGAACGCGGCGCCGACGCCGAGCGCGGTGGGCGACGTGAGCATGTATCTCGGCGGAAAGTGGTATGGATTGAAGTTGAAGGCGGAGGCGAATGCGGACCCGGTGTCACGGCTGGATGTGAGTTTGCTCCAGGACAAACTGTTGTCGCCGCTGTTGGGAGTCGACGATCCGCGGACGAGCAAGCGGGTGGATTTTGTCGGCGGAATTCGCGGAACGGGCGAACTGGTGAAGCGCGTCGACGTGGACGGCGGCGTCGCGTTCTCGATGTATCCGGTGACGATCCAGCAGCTGATGGACATCGCGGATGCGGGGCAGATCATGCCGCCGAAGAGCACCTGGTTCGAACCGAAGCTGCGGTCCGGGCTGGTGGTGCACACGTTTTAAGGGCGGACGGCGGCAGGCGCGGCGGCGACGGTGGACGGGGCGTCGCTGCGGGTCCAATCGGGCGGTCTGGCTTGCCAAGTGCGCGGGCGAAGGTTGCCTGCGGCCATGCGTTTAACTCGTTGTTCGGTTTCGCGATGGCTGTTGGTCGGCGTGATGGCGTTCGCCGGCGTCGCGAGTGCGTTCGCGGCGGCGGAGTTGGAAGGGGGCGGGCCGCCGTTTCCGCGGCCGCTCGAAAGTTATGTAGGCGAGAGCGGCGGGGTGATGGAGGTGTTGCGTTCCCGGATCGAGGCGGAGCCGTTCAACCTGGTGGCGTCGTTGATTTTCCTGTGCGCGATCATCCACACGTTCCTGACGGCGAAATTCCGCCACTGGGCACACGAGGTGGAGGAGGAGCATGCGAAGCAGCTGAAGGAGCGGGCGCTGCCGCGGGGGGATCGCGACGAGGACGACGTGCCGGACGAGGTGAGTTTCAAGGGGCAGATGCTGCACTTTTTCGGGGAGGTGGAGGCGGTGTTCGGGATTTGGGTGCTGGTGCTGATGGGAGCGATCAGCTGGTTCAAGGGGTGGGGCACGGTCGTCGACTACATCGGGCACAAGGTGAATTTCACGGAGCCGATGTTCGTGGTGGTGATCATGGCGCTGGCGTCGACGCGGCCGGTGCTGGTGTTTGCGGAGCAGTGCCTGCGCGCGGTCGCATCCTTGGGCAAGACGTCGACGGCGGCGTGGTGGCTGTCGATTCTGATCATCGCGCCGGTGTTGGGGTCGTTCATCACGGAGCCGGCGGCGATGACGATCGCCGCGCTGCTGCTGGGGCGGCAGTTCTACAAGCTGAAGCCGTCGCCAAAATTCTGTTACGCGACGCTCGGGCTGCTGTTCGTGAACGTGTCGGTCGGGGGGACGTTCACGCATTTCGCGGCGCCGCCGGTGTTGATGGTGGCGGCGCCGTGGGGCTGGGACATGCCGTATATGTTCACGCATTTCGGCTGGAAGGCGCTGATCGGCATCGTGGTGGCGACGCTGCTGTATTATGCGATTTTCCGGAAGGAGTTTGCGGCGCTGGATGCAGCGCGGGCGACGATGGGCGGCGGCGATGCAAAGGAGCGCGGCCGGGCGCCGGTGCCGGTGTGGATCACGACGGTGCAGCTGGGGTTCATGGCGCTGACGGTGTTCGTCGCGCATTTCCCGGCGTTGTTCGTCGGAGGATTCTTGTTCTTCCTGGCCTTCGCGAAGGCGACGGCGCACCACCAGAGCCGGCTGGATCTGCGGGGGCCGCTGCTGGTCGGATTCTTTCTCGCGGGCCTGGTGATCCACGGCGGGTTGCAGGCGTGGTGGATCGAGCCGGTGTTGAAGAGCCTGGGCGAGGTGCCGTTGTTTTTGGGCGCGACGGCGCTGACGGCGGTGAACGACAATGCGGCGATCACTTATCTCGCGACGCTGGTGCCGGGCTTCACCGATGAACTGAAATACGCGGTCGTCGCGGGGGCGGTGACCGGCGGCGGGTTGACGGTGATCGCGAATGCGCCGAATCCGGCGGGACAGGCGATCCTGCAGAAGTTTTTCCCGGAAGGCGTGTCGCCGCTGGGATTGCTGGTCGGGGCGTTGGTGCCGACGGCGATCATGGCGCTGTCCTTCCTGCTGCTCGGCACGGTGTGACGAGCAGCGGAAGCGAGCAGGCGTCCGGGGTCGGGCGTCAGCGGCGCTCTTTGAGGAGGTCGCGGATCTCCTCGAGGAGGAGCTCGGAGCGCGGCGGCGGTGCGGGCGGCGCGGGTTTGGCGGCCTCTTTGCGGTAGAGCTTCTGGACGCCGGAAATCAGGAGAAAGACGGACGCGGCGATGATGGTGAAGTTGATGACGGTGTTGAGAAATGCGCCGTAGTTGAGCGTCACCGCGCCGGCGGCTTTGGCCGCGGCGATCGTCGCGTAGGGCGGAGGCGGCGTGCCCTCTTTCAGCACGTAGTGGAGAGCGGAGAAGTCGACGTTGCCGACGGCGAGGCCAATCGGCGGCATGATGACGTCGTTGACCAACGACGTGATGATGGCGCCGAAAGCGGCGCCGATGATGACACCGACGGCGAGGTCGATGACGTTGCCGCGCAGGGCGAACTCACGGAATTTCTTTAACATAAAAGATGCGGATCCCTAGACGGGTTGGGTGCCGGAAACAAGCGCGGTGATGCAAGGACAGGGTTATGCCGATACGTTCCCGGGCAAAGCCTCCGGCTGGCGAACCTCGATGCGCTGCGCCTGGCGCAGGGCATCCCACACCGGGGCGCAGAGTTGACGAATACGGGCCGGGTGATCGTGGACGATGTCCCAAAGGCCCATGTGCACCCATTCGTCGCGGCAGTGCCACTCGGGCATGCCGAGGATGGGGTAAAGGCAGACACCGCGGAGCGGAACGCCGTCGGCGAGAAGCGACTCGCATTCGTCGGCGACGTAGTTGATCCAAGCCGCGCGGCGTTCGTGGACGTGGGCGGTTTCGGTGATGAGGAGATCGCCGCCATAGCGTTTCCAGACCCGACGGATGAGGCGCGAGAGCGGCACGCGGCGGAGATCGTCGTCGGCGAGGGGCGTTTCCTCGCGGCCCATTTCCCACTGGTTGGTCCAGTAGTAGTTCACGCCGACGATATCGAGGTGCTCGCGGCTGCCACCGAGTTCCGGATGGAGGCGGCCGGCAAGCATGTCCCAGCTTTCGAAAACGGCGTTGTGGTTGAAGGAATGGGCGTCGCCGAGAAGGTCGACCCGGCCATGGGGCGGAACGATATGGCAGAGCGGGTCGACGTTGACGATGCGGGCGGCGGGGACGGCGGTGCGAATGGCGTCGATGCCGGCGATAGCGGCGCGGGCCAGGACGAGCTTGAGCTCGGGGCCGCGGCCGCGGGTGTGTGGTGCGAAGCGGCCGACTTCGCCGGCGGCCCAGGCGAAGTAGGACGGTTCGTTGACCGGCGTGAAGTAGCAGGTGCCTTCCTGGTGCGCGCGAATATAGCGGGCGGCGGCGTGGCAGTAGTCGGCGAAGCGGCGGACGAAGGCCTCCGAAAAGATGTCGAGGTCCGACGGATAGCCATAGTGAAACAAGTCCCACACGACATCGATGTGGTGGCGGCGGCTGGCGTCGACGAAGGGACGCACGGTGCTGAAATCGTAGCGGCCGTGGCGGTCGACGAGCGGCCAGCGGATGGCTTCGCGCGCAGCGTGGATGCCGACCTCGGCGAGCTGGCGGTAGTCGTCGTCGGCGTGATGGTCGTGATGGGTCGCGGCGATTTGATCGAACCACTCGCCGCGGGCGTTGTAGCCGGTGGCTCCCTCGAAACCTGCAAAGAAAAAACTGCGGAACATGGGAGGAAGGAGCGGCGGACTACGGCGTGGTGGACGTCGCGAGTGAGCTCGAGGCCTGCGCGGAGCGACGGTCGGAGGGCGCCGCTACGGGAGGAAGGGGAACAGACGCGTGGTGGCGGTAGGCGTCGATCAACGGAGTGGGGACGCGGCGGCAGGTGTGGTCGAGGTCCCACAGGCCCATTTGCTTGAAATAGTATTCGGGCGGATGCGTGCCCTGGCGGTAGGCCCAGGTCACGAGCGCGAAGAGGGGCCACCAGGTGTAGCCGACGAGGGGGACGCTGGTTTCGCGGAGGTGGCGAACGCCGGCGATCGACGTATCCATCCATTGGCGACGGCGGCGGACGGAGCCGGTGGCGGCGGTTTCGGAAATGAAGAGAGGAGACTGGTAGCGCTGCCAATAGAGCTGACCGAGGGATTCGACGAGATCGCCAGTGGCGTATTCCATCTTGAGGCGCACGCGACCGGCGAGAGTGCGCGTGAAGACCTTGTTGGTGAACATCGGGTAGAGGTTCAGCCCGATGAACGGGAGCGGGATGGCGTGGGCGCGAAACCAGGCGAGATCTTCCTCGGTGGCGCCGTGGTGAATCAGCCAGGAATTCAGCGGATGACCGGCATCGATGCGGCCGGAGACCAGATCGAGGGCGAGAAACACGAGCTCCTGGCGGTGATGGGCCTCGGGTTCGAGGGCAGAATCCCGTGCGGTGTAGAGATCGGTGGCGTCGACGTGAACGGGCAGGATATCGGGATCGACCTCGTGGAGGGCGCGCACGGTTTCGACGATTCCGCGGCAGACACCGAGCATGACCGCGACGAAGCTGCGCCAGCTTTTGCCGAACGGCGGCCACCAGCCGATGCGGCCGCAATACCAGGCGGTGATGCGTGGTTCGTTGAGCGGGGTGTAGGCGTGAATGCGGCCCTGGAAGCGCTGGGCGACGCGGCGGGCGAATTCGGCGACATGGCGCGGGTAGTCGGAATTCAAATACGCGCCGTCGATCCAGGACGGCAGGCCGTAGTGAACGAGGTCGACGATGGGGGCGATGCCGCGGTCGAGCAGGTGTTCGAGCGGGCGGTCGGCCCATTCCCACTCCCACACGCCAGGTTGCGGGTTGATGCGATGCCAGGGGATGCCGTAGCGGGCGGCTTGGACGCCGAGTTCGGCCATCAGGTCGATGTCATCGCGCCAGTTGTTGTAATGGGCCGTAAGCTCGTATTCGTCGAGGGTGCGGCCGGTTTTGGGGTGTGGAGCGGTGATGAACGTGTCCTCGATGCCCGTGCACCAAAGGAAACCGTTCGAGGACACAAAGTCACCGAAACGGGATTGTCGCAGGTCCACCATGAGGTCGGCAGACCGGCGCGGGGTCGGCGGGTTCTGCGGGAAATACCGGAGAACGTGCGGGTAGGTTCACCCCATGCGCTCCGACCGGGGCCGAAGGCTGACGCATTCCGCTGCCATCACGTCTGTTCCCACTCGATGACGAGGGTGGGGCAGATGGGATAGCGGCCGCAGTCGAAGTCGTAAACGGTGAGACCGCCGTGAGGCGCGGCGGCGGCGGGGACCGCGCAGCGGAGACGGAGGGTGCCGTTGCGCGATGCGGTGGTGGCGACTTGAGCGAGAAGATCGCCCTCGAGCGCGGTGCGCATGAGATAACCGTAGGCGCCGCGGCCGCCGCGGAGGTAGCTGAGGGCTCCGCGGGTGTCGTGCGGATGATCGGGCAGGAGCGAGCGGTGAATGGGAAGATCGTTAAGAAGCAGTTCGAAATAGGTGCCGTAACGATGGCTGTCGGTCTGGGGCGTGTCGTGACGGCGGGCGGAGACCTCGCAGAAAACGCGGACACGTTTCGCCTGATCGAGGAGGGGAATGACCTCGTCGATGAACTCCCACTCGAAGAAACCGTGGCCGTAGCCGTGGCAGGAACCGGCGCGGCCGGCTTCTTCGCGGGAGGTATGGCCGCCGCTCCATTCGGCATCGATCCAGTCGGTGACGTGGCGGCGAAGAATGAGCGTGTTGCCGAGGTCCTCGCGCTCCGGCAAGGCGCCGTCGGAAACGAAGTGTTGAACGAAGTTGCCAGCGACGGTCTGCCCGTCGGGAAGGACTGCGGCGACGGCCAGCGTGCAGAGCATGGGCTGGTTCGGCGCGGTGAAGGTGAGCTGGCGGGCGAGCTCGACGCGGTGGTGGGTGAACGGAATCCGGGCGAGGCCGCGGGCGAGCGAAGGATGGAGCGTCCCCAAAGTATCGATACCGGAATAAAGCCAGTGAAGGGTGACGCCTTCGCAGCGGCGGCGGGAAAAATGGGACGAGAAGACCTGGAGGTCGAGCGGCGCGCCGGGCGCGACCTTTTCGATGGGCGGAGCGTTGATGGGAAGGACGTCGCCCTGGTTGATGATGGTGGGCGGATAGCCGAATTCCTTGGGCGTGCGGTCGTAGTTGAGGAGGCCGTTGTATTCCCACTCGACGTCGGTGAGCTCGGTGTAGATGTAGGCCGAGAGCTGGCCGTGGCGGCGGAGTTCGTTGGTGAGGAATTTGAACGACCAGCTGACATCGCGATCGCCGTCGAGCGCGCCCACGCCGCCGTATTCGCTGTTGATGAGCGGCGCGTCGCGCTGCTGGTAGCCCTCGATGTAGTTGAAGGTGGAGCCGCGGTGCGTTTTCGCGACGACGCTTTCGATGTGGGCCTTGGCCTTGTAGTAGTCGTCGAGGTAGAAGTGCCAGGAGTTGATGTCGGTGTCGACGTGGCCGTAGGCGGCGAGGTGTTCCCAGACGACGACGCTCATGTCCTCGATGAGGCGGGTCGAGTCGAGGGACTTGGCGAGCTTCCACATCTCGTGGATCCATTTGAACGAGGAGGTGTTGACCAGTTTCTCGGCCGCTTGCTTGACCTCCTCCTTCGAGGCGCGGGTCGACGGCATGATGAACTTCATCAACTCGGTCTGGCCGCCGAAGCCCCAGGTTTCGTTGAAAATGCACCACGAGACGATGGACGGGTGGTTGAAATCCCGGCGGATGCCGAGGCGCATCATCTCCTCGAAGCGCCGGCGACCCAGGGGGGTGTCGCCGCCCTCGCCGAAGTTGGGGAAGTCCTGCATGAGCAGGATACCGAGGGTGTCGGCGTAGTAGAGCAGGATGGGGTCATCGAGCTTGATGTGGATGCGGAGGAAGTCGAAGCCAGCCTCGCGGGCGTAGGCGATGTCGTTGCGGAGCGTGCGGGCGTCGGTCGCGGTGTAGATGCCGTCAGGGTGGTAGGATTGGTAGAGGGCGCCGCGGAGATAGATCGGCTTGTTGTTGAGCGAGAGCATCGCGGGCGCGTTCTCGGCGGTGGCGGGAACGGTGCCGATCTTGCGCATGCCGAAATAGCTGCGGACGGAATCGACCTGCATATCCTCGTCGAGGATACGGATGATGATGCGATAAAGCTGGGGGTCGCCCGGATCCCAGAGCGAAACGGGGTAAACTTCGGCGTCGCCCTTCGCGAGGGAATCGACGGGCGGATCGAGCGTGACGCGGTGGGGCTGGGCGTCGGGCGGGACGATGTCGACAGCGACGGTGTGGCGCTCGCGGATGCCGGGGCAGACGACTTCGAAATGGACGCGGCCCTGATCGATGTCGGTGACGACGCGAAAGTGATCGATGTAGACGGCGGGGCGCGGCTCGAGAAACACGGTCTGCCAGATGCCGCTCGTCGGGGTATACCAGCCCCATTGTTTGCCGACGGGCTGCTCGTGATTGTTCATCGGGTCCTCGACGCGGAGAACCACGACGGCGCGACGGAAATGTCCGTCCGACGGCGAGAGTGTGTCGGTCAGATCGAATTCGAGCGGGACATATCCGCCCTCGCGGCGACCGCAGTGCTGGCCGTTGCTCCAGCAATCGGTGAAGAAATCGGCGGCGCCGACGGTGAGGATGACGCGTTTGTTGCGCCAGTGGTGGTTGTCCGGAACGGCGATGTGGCGGCGATACCAGCCCACCTCGTGGCGTTCGGCGATGCGGTGGTTTTCGCGGGTGACCTCGAGCGGTTTCAGGAAGACGCGCGTGGCGTAGTAGTTGTCATTGCCGGCGGCGTCGCCCTCGCCCCAGGCAGCGAGGGATTCCCAGCAGAACGGCACGACGATTTGTTCGCGCCAATCGGGGCCGGCGGCGGCGAACCATTGTTCGTCATGACCGCGCCGCTGGGGATCGAAGCGAAATTGCCAGGGGCCGTTGAGGTTCACCCAGTCCGTGCCTTCGATGAGGCCTCGCTGACGATCGGGGCGCGGGTATTCGGGACGGGGGATCGCGGAGCAAGGGAACATGACAGCGAAGGAAAACGCGCGGAGAAGGCACCGCGGTCATTTCGAGCTGGCGCTTGAGCGCTCAACGGGCCGGCGGGCGTGAACGTGGATTCTTCGCTGCGCTCAGAATGACAGGGTGATGTGGGACGAAGGAAAAGAAGGGGCGGGTCGGAAGCCCGCCCCTCTAGACTACCGGGAGCGCAAACAGTTCACGCGGAAGCGAGGGCTTCGGTGCGGGTCGACTTCGAAAGTTTCGTGTAAAGCGTGAGCGCCTGGCCGACGACCTGGTCCATGTTGTAGTAGCGGTAGGTGCCGAGGCGGCCGACGAAGTGGACGTCGGGGGTCTCTTCGCCGAGGGCCTGGTAACGCTTGTAGAGCGCGGCGTTGTCCGCGCGCGGGATCGGATAATAGGGATCGCCCTCGGAGCGTGGGAACTCGTAGACGATGCTCGTGAGCGGGTGCTCCTGGCCGGTGAGGTATTTGAACTCGGTGACGCGCGTGTAGGCGTATTCGTTGGGGTAGTTCACGACGGGCGCGGCCTGGAAGACCGGCTTGTGATGCGTCTCGTGTTTGAACTCGAGGCAGCGATAGGGGAGCGGGCCGAAGCGGTAGTCGAAATATTCGTCGATGGGACCCGTGAAGATCAGCTGGTCGAACGTCACCTCCTCGCGGGCTTCGCGGTAGTCGGTATTGAGCATGATCTTGATGTTCGGGTGATCGAGCATGTTGCCAAACATGTGGGTGTAGCCGCGCGCGGGCATCGCCTGATACGTGTCAGTGAAGTAGCGGTCGTCGCGATTGAAGCGAACCGGCACGCGCGCGGTGACCTGCGCGTCGAGTTCGGACGGGTCGAGGCCCCATTGTTTGCGCGTGTAGTTGCGGAAGAACTTCTCGTAGAGCTCGCGGCCGACGCCGTTCACGACGACGTCCTCGGAAGTGAGGATGCGTTCCTTTTTCTCGGCGACCGAGGCGAGATACTGCTTCATCCCGTCGGGCGTGAGGTTGAGCCCGTAGAGCTCGTTGATGGTGTCGAGATTGATGGGGATCGGCAGGAGGCGGCCGTCGACCATGGCGCGGACGCGGTGCTGATACTGCCGCCACTCGGTGAAGCGGGAGAGGTAGTTGAAGATCTCGGCCGAGTTGGTGTGGAAGATGTGCGGCCCGTATTTGTGGATGAGGAGGCCGTGCTGGTCGTGGCAATCGTAGGCGTTGCCACCGATGTGGGGGCGACGGTCGATGAGCAGCACCTTCTTGTTTTGTCCGCGTGCGAGACGTTCAGCGAGCACGCTGCCGGCAAAGCCGGCACCGACGATGAGATAATCAAACATAGGCGGTCTGATTGCCGACGAAGGGAACGACGGAGGAAGGTTCGGTGGCGGCGGCGGTCTCGGTCCGCTCGACGAAGGCGGCGGCGACGTGGGCTTCCATTTTGGCGACGTTGGCTTCCCAGGTGTTTTCCGCGGCGAGCCGGAGGCCTCGGGCGAGGCGGGTGCGCGAGGGGGAGTCGACTTCGCTCCGGCAGAGCGCGACGAATTGCTCGTGGGATTTCGCGATGCGCGCGACGCTGCTGAAGTTCGATTTGACCTCGTCGAGTGCGGTCGAAACGACGGGGCGGCCTGCGGCCATGTATTCGAGGGCTTTCGTGGGGTTGATGTATTCGGTGGCCTCGTTGAGCGCGAAAGGCATGAGCGCGACGGAGAACCCCTTCGTGAAGGCGGGGAGTTGCGCGTAGGGCTGGCCGCCGAGCCAGTGCAGATTGGGCCGCTGCGGGAATTGGGCGGGGTCGACCTTGCAGACGGGGCCGATCATCGCGATGTGCCACGTCGGATCGGCGTCGGCGAGGGTGGCGAGCAAGTCGTAGTCGATGCGCTCGTCGATGACGCCGAAGTAACCGAGGACGGGGCCGTTGAGCTTGGCGATTGCGGGCGCCACGGCGGTGCGCGGCGAGAGGGCGCTGCCGAAATGGCGGCAGTCGACGCCCGTGCCGAAAAAGTGGCAGTTGGAGTTATGGCGGAGACGGCGGTCGCGCATCTTGCGTCCGCCGCAGAAAACGACGTCGGCGACTTCGAGCAGATCGCGTTCGCGTTCGAGGAGCGCGGGCGGCGCGCCTTTGAACTGCGAGAGCTCATCCATGCAGTCGTAGACGATGAGCGATTCGTCGAGGTGGCCGGCGAAGGCGGTGACGGCCATGGGATCGTTGAACCAAAGGATCGCGTCGTCGAACCGGCCGGAGAGCTCCTGCGCGAGTGTGCGCTGGAGGGCGCGACGCCGCTCGCGATCGATGAACTTGCCATCGGCCCAGCGCGACGCGGGCAGGTGCATCGCGCAGATCGTGACGTTGGGATGGTTGTCGGCGATGCGGAGATCGACGCGGGTGGCGGGAACGTCGCTGCAATATGTTTCGACGAAAAGGACGCGGTGCGTGCGGGACAGGCGGGACAGGTATTGCTGCGGGCGCTGCCAGACCCAGTCCCAGCTCAAGTGGCACAGCGCGATGATCGGCGCGGTTTGCGCCAGGGAAGCATCCGGAGCGGCGGACCGATCCGAGCTTCGCGGGGAATTCCGGGTTGCCGTTGAGGATCGAGTTGCCGTCAGGGAGCTGAGCGCGCTGAGGGAAATGGAGGAAGAATGAGGTGATGACATGATTAAATTCGCGGACCGCGCTGAAGCATTGTGTGCGACGGGCGCGATTTGTTTCGGTGGACCAGGGCGGCACCGGCGCCGGGTCGTCCCGGCCGGAGAGCGATGAGTGTGCCACGAAACGCTGCGCGCGTAAGTGGCAGGAAATCAGCGAGAGGAAATTTCGACGCGGCTTTGGGGGAACGGAATGGTGTGCAAAATGCCGTTCCAGAATATTTCGATCGGGCAAAATGACCAAACTGTCAGTTTCGCGGACACGTATAGGTAGAATTCGGATACACGCATGAGAATCCGCGGAACGCGGCGCGAAGGCGCGTGGTTAGCGCCGGGTGGCGGAGGCCGCGCGGTGAAATCCGGCGACGCCGCGGGTTCGGTGGGAACGCGCCGCCCCCTTTGCTTTAGGGGAAGAGGCCGCGCGCGGCTTTGGCATCGGCGACGCGTTGGATGCCGAGCGTCAGGGCGGCGAGCCGACGGCTGAACTTAAATTTACGCTGCTGGAAATCGACGGACTCCTTCGCGCGATCGAGGATGGTGAAGAGCTTCGTCATGACCTCATCGCGGGTCCAATAGAAGTTCTGGAGGTTCTGGAGCCACTCGAAGTAGGAGACGATCACGCCGCCGGCGTTGCAGAGGACGTCGGGGATGACTTCGATGTCGTCGCGCTGCTCGAGGATGCGATCGGCGCCGTTGGTGGTGGGGCCGTTCGCGCCTTCGGCGAGGATGCGGCAGCGGAGGCGGGCAGCGTTGTCGACGGTGATCACGCGTTCGAGAGCGCACGGGGCGAGGATGGTGCACTCGAGCTCGAGCAGCTGTTCGTTCGAGACCGCATCGCCGCCGGCGAAGTCGCGCAGGGTTTTTTCGGAGCGGACGTAGGCGAGCGCCTTTTGGACGTCGATTCCGGCGGGGTTGTAGATGCCGCCGGTGTAGTCGGAGAGCCCGACGACGCGCACGCCGTAGTTCTGGAGCGCGAGGGCCGCTTCGCCTCCGACGTTGCCGAAACCCTGCACGATGGCGGTGGCGTCGCGCGGAGCGATGTTGAGGTCTTCGAGATAACGTTTCGCGAGATAGGCGACGCCGGCGCCGGTGGCTTCGCGGCGGCCTTGCGAGCCGCCGACGGCGATGGGTTTGCCGGTGACGATGGCGGGCTCGATGTGGCCGACGTGATTCGAGTAGGTGTCCATCATCCAGCCCATGATCTTTTCGTTCGTGCCCATGTCGGGCGCCGGAACGTCGACATGCGGACCGATGAACGCGGCGATCTCCTGAATGTAGCGGCGGGAAAGACGTTCGAGTTCGGACTCGGAAAGCTGGCGCGGGTCGACGATCACACCGCCCTTGGCGCCGCCGTAGGGGAGGCCGACAAGCGAGCACTTCCAGCTCATCCACATCGCGAGTGCGGCGACTTCGCCGATGGTGACGTTGAGCGAAAAACGGATGCCGCCCTTGGAGGGGCCGGTGGAGAGGTTGTGCTGGACGCGATATCCTTCGAAGACGGTGATGCTGCCATCATCGCGGCGAATCGGGAGGGCGACGGCGAGGCAGCGGCGCGGGTATTTGGTGCGGTCGCGGAGATTTTCCGGGAGGTTGATGGCGTCGGCGGCCTTGTCGAACTGGCGGCAGGCCATCTTGAAGATGTCGGAGTCGTAGAGAGCGGAGACGATGACTTTGGACATGGCGGGGCGGCGGTGAGACGCGGCGGAGACGGGCGTGCGGATTGGCGGGAACTTGGGGCGGGCGGAAGGGTTTAGCAATTGTCATAAACACGAGCCTCATGTTCGCGCGCATGCACAGATCGATCGCCCGCATCGCGTCGCTCGCCCCCGCGGTGACGCTGGGCGCGGGCGTGGTGGCGGTCGGACTCGGGGCGTGGCTCGGTGTGGCCGATCTGACGACAGTGAAGGAAGAACGCGGCGCACGAATGCAGCAGGCGATTCTCGAGGAGAAGATGGCGCGCGGGCAGCAGCGGATCGAGCAACTGGAGGTGGAGCTGCCGCCGGAGCAGGAACGCGCGATGCGCGCGGAGAAACTGGCGGGGGAGCTGAAAAACCTGACGAGCACGTGGAGCTGGTTCGGTGGCAATCGCGAACAGCAGCGTTTGAATCGCGAACGGTTGCAGAAGGTGGAGGCGCTGCATGTGGCGTCGTCGGCGAAAACGACGGCGTTGCAGCAGGAGTTGCAGCGCCTTCGGTGGGAGGCGGAGGCGTTGACGGCGGAGCGCGCGCGAATCGAAGCGATGGTTCGAGCCGACGACGAGCGGCGGTCCGGCGTGTGGTTTCGAGCCGTCGAAGTGTTTGTGGTGCTGCGGGGCTGGGTGGTGGTGGCCGCGGGAATGTATCTGGTTGGGACGGTGCTGGTGCAGGCGGCAGTGCGGCGGTGGGGCTCCCGACGAGCAGCCGCGGCGGTGTGACGGGGAAAAGGTCGGGTTGAAAACCCGCACCACCCGGGGCAGGGTGCGAGCTTCATGCTTTTCAAGCTCAATGCCGATTATCAGCCGACGGGCGATCAGCCGCAGGCGATCGAGAAGCTCGTCGCTTCGATCGAGGCGGGGAACCGCCATCAGACGCTGCTGGGGGTCACGGGATCGGGGAAGACGTTTACGATGGCGAACGTGATCGCGCGGTGCGAACGGCCGACGTTGATCATCTCGCACAACAAGACGCTGGCGGCGCAGCTCTACTCGGAGTTCAAGAATTTTTTCCCGGAGAACGCGGTCGAATATTTCGTCAGCTATTACGACTACTACCAGCCGGAGGCTTACATCGCGTCGAGCGACACTTACATCGAGAAGGATTCCTCGATCAACGAGGAGATCGAGCGGCTGCGGATGTCGGCGACGAGCGCGTTGGTGTCGCGGCGCGATGTGATCGTGGTGGCGAGCGTGTCGTGCATCTACGGATTGGGGTCGCCGCAGGAGTTCACGGAGCTGCGGATTCCGATCCAGCGCGGGGCGTCGCTCGGACGGAACCGGTTTCTCGAGCGGCTGGTGGACAATATCTATGACCGCAACGACTACGACCTGAAGCGGGGGACGTTTCGCGTGCGCGGCGACGTGGTGGACGTGATGCCGGCCTATCTGGAGCACGGGCTGCGCGTGGAGTTTTTTGGCGACGAGGTGGAAGGCATCAGCGAATTCGATCCGACGAGCGGGCAGGTGCTGCGGACCCTCGACCACTTCGATTTATATCCGGCCAACCAATACGTGACGTCGCGGGGGAAGCTCGATCCGGCGATCCGCGCGATCAAGGCGGAGCTGGAGGAGCGCGTGGCGTATTTCGAGCAGAAGGGGCTTTATCTCGAGGCGCAGCGGATCCGGATGCGGACGAACTACGATTTGGAGATGCTGCAGGAAATGGGGTTCTGCAATGGAATCGAAAACTACTCGCGGCATCTCACCGGGCGAAAGCCGGGCGAGCGGCCGTTTTGCCTGATCGATTTCTTTCCGAAGGATTTCCTGCTGATGATCGACGAAAGCCATGCGACGGTGCCGCAGATTGGCGGGATGTCGAACGGCGACCGGGCGCGAAAGGAGAATCTGGTGAACTTCGGATTTCGGCTGCCGTCGGCGCTCGATAACCGGCCGCAGACGTTTGACGAGTTCGAGCAGATCACGGAGCAGACGCTGTATGTGTCGGCGACGCCGGCGGAGTTCGAGTTGAAGCGATCGGCGGTGATTGCGGAGCAACTGGTGCGGCCGACGGGTTTGCTCGATCCGGAGATCTCGATCCGGCCGACGAAGAACCAGGTCGAGCATCTGATCGGCGAGATCAAGGCGGCGACGGCGGCGGGAGAGCGGGTGCTGGTGACGACGCTGACGAAGCGGTTGTCGGAGGACCTGACGAGTTATCTGCGCGACGCGAAGATTCGCGTGGAGTATTTGCACTCGGACATCGATGCGATCGAGCGCGTGGAGATTCTGCGGAATTTGCGGCTGGGGAATTTCGACGTGCTGATCGGCATCAATCTGCTGCGCGAGGGGCTCGATTTGCCGGAGGTGGCGCTGGTCGCGATTTTGGATGCGGACAAGGAGGGCTTCCTGCGGAGCGAAACGAGCCTGGTGCAGACGGCGGGGCGCGCGGCGAGGCACGAGAAGGGACGGGTGATTTTTTATGCGGACAACATCACGGAATCGATCCGGCGCACGGTCGAGACGGTGAAGTATCGGCGCGAGAAGCAGCTCGCCTACAACGTGGAGCACGGGATCACGCCGCGGAGCGTGAAGCGGGCGGCGCAGTCGAGCCTGCATGTTTACGATGGCAGCGGGGAGCGCGAGGAGGCGTCGGTCGCCGAGAGTGTGGACGACGTCGCGGCAGTGATCGCGGAGTTGGAGGACGAGATGCAGGAGGCGGCGAGCCGGCTGGAGTTCGAGCGGGCGGCGGTGTTGCGCGATCAGATCAATGCGCTGAAGACGGGCGATTATCGGAAACCGAAGGCGCCGGCGGCTTATGGTGGAGGCGGTGCGCGGAGGAAAGGTGCGGCGTCGAAGTTGAAACGGCGCTGAAGAACCAAGAACCAAGGTCCAAGCTCCAGAGAAGGACCAATTTCCAAAGGAGGCGCCGGGCGCTGTGGGCAGAAAAAAGCCGAGGTCGGAGACCTCGGCGGGAAAGAGTGAGGCGGGATTATTTCCTGGTGCTGGCTTTCGTTTTGCGCGAGCGGCGGTAGAGGAGGAAGGCGAGGGAGGAGGCGGTGAGGAGGGCGCCGTAGGTGGACGGTTCGGGGATGGGGCGGATTTCCCAGTTGGTGAAGTTGCCGTAGTCGTAGTTGATCCAGGTGGTGTGG